>PLEI01000085.1 GCA_003136415.1 Acidimicrobiaceae bacterium
CCCGGGCCCGGGCCACGTCAATGTGAGTCAAGTGGCCGCCGCCGCCTCTCCCTGGGCCTTTGCGAGTCACGTCGTCGCTTCGATGCTGGCGCCCCTGGGATACGGCGTGAACTCCGTCTTCGAGGTGATCTTCCTGCTCGCCAACATCGCGGTGATCACCGGGTTCCTGGTCTTCGTCGCCTATTCCAAGCACCTGCACATCTTCTTAGCTCCGATCAACATTGGCGTCTCTCGCCGACCCCGCGCGTTGGGGGCCCTGGACAAGACCCCCGACATGGACATGGAGCACGTCAGCGAGGACACGGTCTTTGGCGTTGGTCATATCGAGGACTTCACCTGGAAGCAGATGCTCGACTTCGCCACCTGCACTGAGTGCGGACGCTGTCAGTCGGTGTGCCCGGCCTGGACGACGGGTAAGCCGCTGAGCCCCAAGCTCCTGATCATGGGGCTGCGAGAGAACATGTTCGCCTCGGCCGACCGGCTGCTCTCAGGTTCATCTGACGGCAACGTTGCGACTCTGGTGCCGACAATCATCGACCCCGACGTCTTGTGGTCGTGCACCACGTGTGGGGCGTGCGTGCAGGAGTGTCCCGTCGATATCGAGCACGTGGACGCGATTATTGACATGCGGCGCTACGAGGTGCTGATGGAGTCGCGCTTCCCGAGTGAGGCGGGGTTGTTGCTGCGCAATCTGGAAAACCAGGGCGACCCCTGGGGACTGGGATCGGCTAAACGCACCGACTGGCTGGCATCGTTGGATTTCGACGTTCCGATCATCGACGGGCCCATTCCCGATGACGTCGAGTACCTCTACTGGGTGGGCTGCACCGGGGCGCTGGACGAGCGCGCGCGAAAGACCGTTGAGTCGACCGCGCGCATGCTGCACCGCGCCGGCGTCACGTTTGGCGTGCTCGGACCGCGCGAATCGTGCAGTGGTGACCCCGCGCGGCGCATGGGCAACGAGTACTTGTTCCAGGAGATGGCCAAGGCCAACATCGCCACCTTGAACGAAGTCGGTGCGAAGAAGATTGTCGCCTCGTGTCCGCACTGCTTTAACACGATCAAGAACGAGTACCCCGAGCTCGGTGGCGACTACGAGGTCATCCACCACTCCGAATTACTAAGTCACCTGGTGTCGAGTGGGCGCCTCGTGCCGGGCGCGTCCTATAGCGGCACGGTCACTTATCACGACCCGTGTTATCTCGGACGACACAATCGCGTCTTTGACGAGCCACGCTTGGTCATCGACGCCATCCCCGGCGCCATCTCGGTCGAGATGCCACGCCACCGCGAGAAGGGCTTTTGTTGCGGTGCCGGGGGAGCACGCATGTGGATGGAAGAGAATATCGGCAAGCGCGTCAATTCCGAGCGCACCGAGGAGGCTCTGGCGACGGGCGCGGACGTCGTGGGAACCGCTTGTCCGTTCTGCATGATCATGATTGATGACGCCGTCAAGGGCCAAGGACGCGGTGAAAACGTCGCCGTTCTCGACATTTCGCAACTCATTGAACGTTCATTTCTCTAGGGAATCGGCTTCGCGAGGGGTCCTAGTTCACACGCACGAAACACAGCGCTAACGAAACAGAAATCCTTATTGGTCACACTGAAGTGAACAACTTGAGGTCAATGGCGCCCTCTCCGACCAAAAGGAGTGGATGTGCTGTTTGCGGCCACCAACATTCCCTATCCCAGTTGGCTGAATCCAGCCGACAACACCTGGCAACTCATCTCGGCAACGTTGGTGGGGCTCATGAGCCTCCCCGGCCTCGCCGTGCTCTACGGCGGCTTAGTGCGAAAGAAGTGGATCGTCAACACCATGATGATGTGCTTCACAGGTTTCGCCCTGACTCTCGTCGTCTGGATGCTGTGGGGATACAACCTGGCCTTTGGCCCCCAAGCTCATTTCGGACCCACGGGTTCGTTCTGGAGCGGGTTCATTGGTCACTTCCATCCGATCGCGTCAGCGTTCTCGGAGCAGGGTCAAGCGATCTCGGGAGCCAATACGTTGATTCCCTTCCACTTCCCGACCGCGACGCTGGTCTACTTCCAGTTCGTCTTCGCCGCCATCACCCCATTGCTGTTCCTGGGTGGTCTCGTCGGACGACTGAAGTTCAAGGCGTGGCTGCTGATCGTGCCGTTGTGGATCACGATGGTCTATTGCGTCAATGCCGCTCTCCTCTGGGGTGGAGGCTTCTGGGCCGCGAAGGGTGCGGTTGACTTCTCGGGTGGCTACGTCATTCACCTGAGCGCGGGTTGCGCGGCATTTGTCGGAGCGGCCATTGTCGGTCCGCGCCGTTGGCAGGACCGAGAGAATGCGTTCCCGAGCAACTTGATGATGGTTGCGGTTGGCATCGGTATCCTCTGGCTTGGCTGGAACGGCTTCAACGGTGGTGACCCGTTCTACGCGGGTGCCGACGCGGCGTCCGCCGTGTTGAACACCAACGTCGCCACGGCCGTCGGACTATTGACCTGGATGTTCATGGACATGCTCTTCACCAAACAGAAGAAGCCCACGTTCCTGGGAGCCCTGAACGGAATGCTCTGTGGTCTGGTGGCCATCACGCCTTCCGCTGGTTTCGTGAATGGTACGGGCGCGATCCTGGTCGGTTTGATTGCTTCCTTCCTCGTCTGGTTTGCGTGGAATTATCTGTCGAAGGTCCGCCCCTTCTCCAAGGTCGACGACGCCCTCGGTGTGGTCTACACCCACGGATGCGCCGGACTCATCGGTGGTCTGCTGGTCGGAATCCTGGCCGACCCCCACATGATCGAGTACGGAGTGGTCGGCAAGGTCTACGACGGTGCGGGTAGCTTCTCGGTCTCGGGTTGGTTCTACGGACACCACTTCCACCAACTCTGGGAGCAGTTCCTGGCAGCCGTGTGGGTCATCTGTTGGACTTCGTTGATGACAGCGATTATCTTCTACGCTGTGAAGTTCACCGTGGGCCTGCGCGAATCCGATGAGGTCCTCGCGATTGGTGACGTCGCCATCCACGAGGAAGAGGCCTACCCGGAGCCGACCTTCGGTGAGCCCGTCATGACCCCCAGCCACTCTCACTCAGACAACGTTTAAGGAGCGACATGAAGTTAATTAGTGCAGTTATCAAGCCGTTCAAGTTGGACGAGGTGAAAGTGGCGGCCCGCGAATGCGGCGTCTCGGGAATGACGGTCAGTCAGGTCCGAGGCTTCGGCCGCACCGGTGGTCACATCGAGATCTACCGGGGCAAGGAGTACGAGTTCGACTTCGTCGACAAGCTCCAGGTGGAGATCGTCGCGACCGACGAGCTCTGTGACGCGGTCGTCGACGCGGTCGCCAACGCGGCCCGTACCGACACCGTCGGTGACGGCATGCTCTGGGTCACGGACATCGAGCACGTGGTGCGTATCCGTACCGGCGAACAAGGACCCGAAGCGGTCTGAACCCGTCTACGTTGGGCGAAGGGCGCCGGGGCAACCCGGCGCCCTTCGACGTTGACGGCGCCGAATCAACCGGCGGTGCCCAGTATCAACATTCACCAAAGTGGGCTGTAAGTTTGCGGGTTCTGTGGGCATAATGGGGCGTGACTACTCAATTACTCCCGCTCCTCTCCGCCCCTCAATCCACTGTGCGCCGTTCACGGCTGAGAAGGGGCGCGAGTCGATTCTCTGGCGTCGCGGCCATCGCGCTCAGCCTCACCACCATCGCCGGAGCAGCGCCGGCGTCAGCGGCAACGTATAAGGCGTCACTCGGCACCGTGTCGGCGACGCTGACCTTTCAGGGCTCGTACCCCGAGCCCCACGGGACCACGATGACGATCACCAACGCGGGACACGTGGTGTACCACGGTGCGGTCACCGCGGCGATGTGTGGCAAGTTGTGCTGGCCCCAGCCCACGGGTGGTTCCGGCACCGGCAATCCCATCCGAGTCGTGCGCCTGCAGGCCGGATCACCTGACGTGGTCCTGGGCCTCTACAGCGGTGGAGCGCACTGTTGCTTCGTCGAGGAAGTCTTCGCTCCGCAGTCTCCGAGCACGTACGTCAAGACCGAGATCAATCTCGGCGATCCTGGCGCGCGGTTGGAGACCTTGCCGGGAAGTCCGTACGCGGCGCTGTTGACCGCTGACGACACCTTCGCCTACGCCTTCACGGACTTCGCCGCCTCGGGTCTGCCCATCAAGCTGCTGAGGTTTCAGAACCACCGATTCACCAACGTCACGCGTCAGTATCCGAAGCTGATTCGCGCGGACGCGAATCAGTGGCTGTCGGCGTTCTACGCCCAGAAGTCGTCGCGTTATCAGGACTCCGTCGGCGTCATCGCGGCGTGGGCGGCGGACGAATATCTGCTCGGTCGTGTGGGCGCCGCTGACCAGTTCCTGCACCAGCAGGCCGCCGCGGGGCATCTGCACAGTTTGCTCAACCCCTCAGTGAAGGGTGGGGTGTTCATCACCCAGTTGCAGAAGTTTCTCCAGCACCAGGGGTATTAGGCGAAGAGATTCAGCCCGCTTGGCGTGCGACGGCCTCGGCCGCCGCCGCCGCGGCGGCGGGGTCGCCGAGGTAGTCGGCTTCGACCACCTCGAGGGACTCGTCGAGCTTCATGACGTAGGGAATACCGGTCGGAATCTCGAGCCCGGCAATTTCGTCGTCGTCGATGTTCTGCAGGACCTTGCGCAGCGCGCGCAGGGAGTTGCCATGCGCCACGACGAGTACCGCACCACCGCGTACACCTTCGCGGCGNNTCGTAGGAGCGGCGCCAGAGTTTGAGTTGCTCCATGCCGAATTCTTCGGCGGTCGCCTTCTTGTCCTTGCCGGTGAGATCGCCGTAGTGACGCTCGTTGAGCCGCCAGCTACGTCGCACCGGCAGCCACGAGCGGCCAGCGGTGTAGAGGGAAATCTCGGCGGTGCGAATCGCGCGGGTCAGCAGCGACGTGTGCAGGATGCGCATGTCGAGACCCGAGTCGCACAGCAGTTGGCCAGCCACGCGGGACTCCGCTTCACCCCGGGCGTTGAGGTCGACGTCATGCCAACCGGTGAAGAGGTTGAGATCGTTCCATTCGGAACGTCCGTGGCGTAAAAGAATGAGATCGGGCACGTAATTCATCGTAGTGAGGTGGGCTGGAAACTCCCAATTCGACCTATCTGTAGGGTTCATCGCCTACTACATGAGCGCAATTATCATAATTTGTCATCTTCCGTATACATTTTCTTGACAAGATAGGACTCAACTCTGTACAATGGATGTCGAAGTCTGGTATTCGGAGGGTCCGAGCACGGGGCACAGATATTGAAGGAGCAGTTCATGGCTAAGGCAGTCGGTATTGACCTCGGTACCACCAACTCGGTGGTCTCAGTGTTGGAGGCGGGAGAGCCCGTCGTGATTCCGAACGCCGAGGGTGGTCGCACGACGCCGTCGGTGGTTGGATTCTCAAAGACCGGCGAGGTGCTCGTCGGCGAAGTGGCCAAGCGTCAGGCCATCACGAACCCCGAGCGCACCATTCGTTCGGTCAAGCGCCACATGGGTGAGAACTGGAGCGTCGACATCGACGGCACCAAATACACCGCCCAGGAGATTTCCGCGCGCATCCTCCAGAAGCTCAAGCGTGACGCCGAGGCCTACCTCGGTGACACCGTCACCCAGGCCGTCATCACGGTGCCGGCGTACTTCAACGAC
>PLEI01000069.1 GCA_003136415.1 Acidimicrobiaceae bacterium
ACAACCCCTGGGGGGTGCGACGTAGCCTTCACCCCATTAACTGGACAACTTGGGCTCGAACGAGTCAGAAAGTCAGGGCGGTTGGAAGGAATTTTGTCTTCACGAAATCCGGCTTGATTCAGGTAGCGGCATCAATTGAGGTTGTGTTGATCCCTCCACAGGCGTATATTGAAATAAGTAGGGATTGGAGAATTATGACCAAGTTCAAACTTTCCCGTTGGGTGCGCGCGACGGACAGACAAGGGCGTAGTGAAGCCGAGATTCACAAGGCCTCTCGACACGTTCGTCATCGTAGTCACCAGTACTGGTCTCGTAGCCGCTGACACGGTCGACGGCTCCTTGGTCGTTGGGGGCTACTGAAGGAATGCTTGTCAGACTGACCTGTTCACGATTTCTTTACCTCGTTCAGTTTTGAAATGAGGCGGTTTGCATCTCTCGTTGCGACGCTTCGAATTCGACTGGTGAGACGTAGTCGAGATTCGAGTGACGTCGCCGTCGATTGTAGAAAATCTCGATGTAGTCGAACATGGCGTTGGATTGAATCCGTCTTCGCGCCGCCGCCTAGAGCAATGAATGGATTAGTTTCTCTCGTCATCGGCTTCCAATAGAAGTCGAGCAGTTTGAACTCTTGGCAGCCAGCCATTGACGGCAACCCTAACGATAAGATTTGACATGCTTGGAGTCGTGACGCACGTTGTTTCAACAAGCAACTAATGGACCGGCAAATTCTTCGTAACCACGCTGGGTTCAATTGCGGTCGGCGTAATTGTTGCAATTATCACTGTCCAGTTAAGCGAGAGCGCTCAGTTACACCGTTATTCGCTACTTGAATTTCACCCCATCGAAGTCCACGATCAAGTGATGGGTCGCACCTTCAGAGTCTGGCGAATTCCAATTGTCAATATCGGAAAGCGCACTTGCATCAATGCCACCGATTCAACGGGGCAGGATCACTCTTCATCGACCCGGGCTCACCCTGGCAGAACGGCTGGATCGAGTCGTTCAACGCTCGTCTACGCGACGAGTTCTTGAACGGCCAGCAATTCAACAGTCTCTTCGAGGCGAAGGTGCTCCTCGGTGACTGGCGACACGAATACATTCACGAGAGAACCCACAGCGCACTACGCCGGCAAACGCCAGCCAAGTTCGCCGAGACCTAGAAGTTCAGGAACCAGCAACGACTCGCAGAGTTAGTTGGACCAAGAAGAGGGGTCCCCGCAGCCGGGCTGGCGGTGGTCAGCCTGATGGTGGTCGCCACCCAGTCCCCCCGTTTCCCCGTCGCGCACCGTCACGGTGCACCACTGCGCTGACGCCCACGACGACTATCGTCGCACGCGAAGGAGGCGGTCCGTCAACTCCCCCGCCGCGCAGTCGCCGCTTCATCAGTTGCGCTCACGAGCCTTTAGCCAGCCAGTCGGGGAGGTGGGGTGCCTCGGCACCGATAGTGGTCTCCTCACCATGCCCGGGCAGCGTCCGCGTGGCGTCGGGCAGGACGAGGAGACGGTCCCTGATCGAAGCAATGATCGTCGCGAAGTCAGAGAAGCGTCGCCCGGTTGCTCCCGGGCCGCCCTTGAAGAGGGTGTCGCCGGAGAAGAGCACACCACCGGAGGCGTCAAAGAGACAGCATCCCCCCGGCGTGTGCCCCGGCGTGTGAATCACCTCGAGCGACGTGCCCCCGGCGGATACCGTCATCCCGTGGGCCAGGTACCCATCGGGCGAGCGGCCGGGATAGACCTGATGCCACAGCATCAAATCATCGGGGTGCAGCAGGATTCGCGCATCCAGGGCGTCCGCCAGGGACCGCGCGGCGTTGATGTGGTCATTGTGACCATGGGTCGCGATAATGGCCACCGTCGAGCGGTCTCCCACCGCCTCGACGATTGGGCGATGGTCGTGGGCAGCGTCGATCACCAGGACTTCTCGCTCGTTGCCCACAATCCAGATGTTGTTCTCGACCTCGAAGTCCGACCCATCCAGTGAGAAGATGCCCGAGGTGGTGACCAACTCGATCATCAGATCACCACGACCGACCGCAGCACCTCTCCGCGCTCCATCCGATGAAAGGCCTCCTCGACGTCGCCCAGGGCAATGGTCTCGGTGACAAATCGATCGAGATCGAGCCTGCCCTGAAGGTAGAGGTCGACCAGTATCGGGAAGTCGCGTGATGGCAGGCAGTCCCCATACCAACTCGGCTTCAGTTGTCCACCCCGTCCGAAAAAGTCAATCATCGGCAGGTCGATCCGCATGCCGGGCATGGGCACACCCACTTGCACGAGGGTGCCGGCCAGGTCCCTCGCGTAAAAGGCCTGCTCCATCGCCTTGGGACTACCCACCGCCTCGATGCAGACATCCGCACCGTTCCCACCGGTCAACGCACGCACCGCCGCGACGACATCCTCACTCGAGCCGTTGACGACATCGGTGGCCCCGAACTCGCGAGCCCGGTCGAGCTTACGCGCATCGAGGTCAATGGCAATTATTTTCGTGGCCCCGGCCAGGCGCGCTCCGGCAATCGCCGCGCATCCCACACCGCCGCAGCCAAACACCGCCACTGAGTCACCGGCTCCCACCTCGCCGGTCAACATGGCCGAGCCCAGTCCAGCCATCACGCCACAGCCCAACAGGCCGACCGCTTCCGGACGAGCCCTCGGGTCCACCTTGGTGCACTGGCCCGCCGCCACCAGAGTCTTCTCCGCGAAGGCCCCGATCCCCAACGCCGCAGACAGAGGCGTCCCGTCGGTCAACGTCATCTTCTGTGATGCGTTGTGAGTGGCAAAGCAGTACCAGGGCCGACCCCGCTGGCAAGCGCGACATTCGCCGCACACCGCGCGCCAATTCAGCACGACGAAATCGCCGGGCTCGACTGATGTGACGCCGGGCCCGACCGTTTCTACTACTCCCGCGGCCTCATGGCCAAGGAGGAACGGAAACTCGTCGTTAATCCCGCCCTCGCGGTAGTGCAGATCGGTATGGCAGACACCGCACGCCTGAATGCGCACGACAACTTCACCAGGCCCCGGATCCGGCAGCACGATCGTGAGCAGCGACACCGGCTCCCCCTTGGCCATTGCGACGACTCCTTGGACCTCCGATGTCATTGCTTGCTCCTTGTCGATTTTGGCCTCATTTTACAGCGAACTTCCTCAGGATTGCTGGCCTTCTCATAATCATGACGTAGCCCAGAGAAAATGGACACTCTCATATCTCCCTTCTCTTGTGTAAATGTTTTGTCTGGAGTTATTAGCGGGACGCCAGCGAGCTTGCCTCAAAATTAGAACCTGTTAGACGGATATCTGATCGGCCCGGGAGCGAACCTCAGTAACGCTTCCCTCAGCGGCGCGAATTTGAGCGGGATGGATCGCAGCGGAGTGAATCTAGATAATCTGAATTTGAGCGGCGCGAATTTGAGCGGAACCAACCTCTTCCAAGCAAACCTCAAATATGCGAATCTCAGCGGTGCGAATCTCTTCCAGACAGACCTAGTTGACGCGTTCATGAGTGGCGCTGTTAACTCTCCTTCAACGATCTGTCCTGATGGCATTGAATATGGGATCGGCATCGCAAACTGTCCTAGCAATTCGTAGACCTGGGCAAAAGTTAGTCAACTCGGACTGTGGTTTCGTGACATACCCATGCGCTAGATTTCGCTCGTGTTCGCTTACGAGCAGCAGGTGATCTCTGGAGCCGACGATCGACCTCCGCTACCTTCGGGCAAGGCACTCAAATTCCTTGCCGAGGACCCTTTAACGGGCAATCAGTCATCGACGTGGCGAATATGGACCGGCATGAACGTCGACGACGTGTAGATCTGTGGGGTAAAGAGCGGAGGCCAGTGGAAGACGAGTCTTCATAATGAATGGGGCACGTGGCGTATTGCCGTGACGAAAGAGGCGGCTGACGACCAAGGCATCCAGAGGCAGGTCCTGAGTGAACAGGCGAGGCCGATGCCAGTGGAAGGCTGGAGCGAGGGGATCACCCTCCTCATCCCATGCGCCGATCTGCGACTCTCGTCAGAATCGATTCCGAATGACGTGATCCGGATTCCAACTTCCCCGTCCCATTCAGCTGTCGGTGTTCGCCTGCTGCTTCAAGAGCCGGGGATTGCCACATACAAACCGATCCAGGAAGCCTTCGGTTTGGGTGTGCTGATGCGCCCCAACGGTGGTGTCGTATACGTCTTCGCCGAGCCAGTTGCTCTTGGCTACGAGGAGCATGAGAGCCTCGCCGCGTTCCGCAGTGATGCGCGCAGAAGTGTCCCTCCTGAACACCGTGACGGTCGTTTCGTCGGAATCCTCGCCATAAATGATCACCGCCTCCTAGTGGACCTGGCCCTCGGTTAGTTGCCCAAATCAGGAAGTGCCCCGACCAGCCCTCGCCGTCCGTTGAGGAGATCGCAATTGACGCCACCGTCGCACCCCGCTAGTTTCCGATGCGCCGGATAACCGCGTTAGTCACGCCCCCGGTGGATTGAGCGTCCCGCTGGTTCTGAACTCTCGAATGTTGGGCCCCGTCACTTCTGGAGTCCTCAATGCACCTTGGACGAAACCACCCTTCCCAGGGGCATTGGGCGCCCCACGCCACGAAGTAAGGCGGAATGTCCCCTCGCGCCGGAGAGCACTAGTAGAATTCCTTCATTGTGCGAATCGCCTCACCATTTCGTTCGGCGGCCTCCCTCGCGCGACTCACCAGCTGCGTCGTCCTGGTCGTGTTGTCGCTCGGGTGGACGTCGTCAACCGCGCGCGCGTCGACCACCTACCCGGTGGGCGTGCGCGACTCTTCCGAGCCCTCGGCCATGGCACCGCCCGGCGCCCAGGCACTCCCGGGCTACCGCCTGGCCTACATCAACGACTTCAACAATCCGCGCCTGCCACCTGGCTGGAGCCTCTTCACCGGCGACCCCGGTGGGATCTCGTCGCCGAACTTCTCGGCCAAACACGTCATCGTGACCCAAGGTCTCCTGCGACTACAGACTTACCGTGATCCGGCCGACCACGGCCTCTGGACCACTGGGGGACTCTGTCAGTGCCAACATCCCGTCAAGTACGGCGCCTTCTTCGTGCGTTCGCGCTTGACCGCGGGGGGTTCCAACTCGGCGGAACTCCTGTGGCCCGAGAACAACACGTGGCCGCCGGAAATCGACTTCAACGAGAACAGCGGCCACATAGACCTCACCACGGCCACGACGCACTGGGGAACCGTGGACCACATCGCGAACGCAGTCTTGCACATCAACATGACGCAGTGGCACACCTGGGGCGTCATCTGGACCCCCACTAAAATTCTCTACGTCGTTGACGGCCACACGTGGCGCGAGTTCGCCGTGCCGAGCAAGGTGCCCCACTTACCGATGACCCTCGACTTCGAGCAACGCGCGGTGTGTCCGTCCGTGAATCAATGTCCGACCCAACCTTCGGCGATGCAAATCGACTGGGTGGCGGAGTATCAACCCGACGGCCGCGCCTAGGGCGAGAAGGTCAAGAGGATATTGAAGGGCAGTCGTGCGGCCTTGCTCGACTTGGCCCAGCGAACGAATATCCGTGGCGCGCTCGATCCCAGATTTCGGACGTCCGCCGCCAGCATCGAATCAATCTGTTGCACCCGCTTGACTCGACGGTCGAACGACGCGTGATGACCCCCCACCGGTGCCTTCACCGTCACGGTGTGAGCGTGGCGGCGGAAAATCGTCAGGGCGGCGTTACGCACCGCGGCGGCCAGGCGCGAGACGGGCAAGTTGGCGTCGATGGAAATCTTGGTGGCCCGTGAGGCGGACTTGACCACGGGGTGCGGCTTCATCGTGGTCGTGGCCACCACGGGTGCGGGCATTGTGGTGGTCGTCGTGGTGGTGGTGGTTGGCGAGGGCGCAGGGGCGGAACCGGGGCTGTAGACGGCGACCCAGTCCACTAACGTCGACTCGGGGGTCGTGGGACACGCGAAGCCTGAGGAGCACCAGGTCTGCTGTTGGATATCGAGTGTCATGTGTTGATTGGGAATCTCGTTCGTCGCGTCGACCTCGCCCCATACGTTGCCGTCCACCGTGAAATAGATGGTGGTCGGCGACCAGACGACACCCCAGGTGTGCCACTGCGCCATGTCGATGTTCACGGTGCGGTGGTCGGTCTGGTTGCTCGAACCGCCGTAGTGGACGGTTCCCATCGACGTAGCGGTGACACCGTAGGTCTCGTTGAAGTCGACTTCGGGGGGCCAACCACTCTCGGGCCAGAGCGACTCCACCACGGTGGGGCCCGGCCCCGTCATGCGCGAACGCACGAAGTACGCGCCGTACGTCTGGGATCGCGAGCAATCGCACGCGCCCCCCGTGATCCACTCTTTGAGCTTGGAGTCAAACGCCGCGTTGAGTTGCAGTTCACCATTGCCCACGACGACTTGTGAATCAGCCCACGCGGTGCCCGAGTCGCCGCCGGGGGTTCCGACGAACTTGGACCAACCCGCGGGAAGCGACGAGCCCGTGAAATCGGTGGCGTAGGACTGTTGGTAGCCCACGATCGCATCCGTGGTTGGCGGCGCCATAGCCGAGGGTTCCGAAGAATCTGGGACGCCCGTCGTCTGAGCGAACGACACACACGTGGGTCCGGGGTTGCAGTCATGTGCCCTGGAGGCGGCACCCGAGTCAGAGACCCGCGCGATCGCAGGGGCAATCAGCGCACTCACACTGATGACCACTACCGCGAGCCGCCAGGAGCGACTACGTGGCGGCGTCAAGATTCAAAGCCTTGTGACAGAGTGACCGACGACGACGCACACTTCGGCGATGGCGCGAAGAACAAAATCGTGAAGCCGGCAGCGAAATGGTTCAGGTTCCGGTGCGTCATTGGGGGCAACCTTACAAGACGAACATGAGAAACGGCCAGTTGCTCGACGTCGTGCCTGGTCGAAGTGGGGCCGCGCCCACGGCTTGGTTACTCGCCCAAGGCCAGGAGTGGCTCGCCCACGTGCGCTACGCCACGCTCGATCTCTCGGGTCCCTACCGCAGCGTCTTTGATAACACCGTTCCTCACGCGACTCAGGTGGCCGACCCGTTCCACGTCATCAAGTTGGCCAACTTGAAGCTCGACGAGTGTCGACGCCGCGTGCAGAACAAGCGCGAAGGGCACCGCGAGCGCAAGCGTGATCCCCTCTATCGAGCCCGACGCCTGCTCACCATGGCCGACGAACGTCTCAACGACCACGGCCGAGAGAAGCTGATGGGACTGCTCAACGCCGGTGATCCGAAGGGTCAGGTCTTTGCCACCTGGCGAGCCAAGGAACTCGTTCGTGGGCTCTACGACCACCACGACGCAGCCCGGGCACTCGAGTTCGTGCAGCGCCTCGGTCACGACCTCCAGGACCCCGAACTGCCCGAAGAAGCCCGCAGTCTCGGACGCACACTCCTGCGATGGAAACACCAGATCGCCGCGTGGCACGAAGCGCACGTGAGCAACGGACCAACCCAAGCCGCGAACAACTTGGTCAAACGGGTCAAGCGAGTGGCCTTCGGTTTTCGTCGCTTTCGCAATTACCGGATCCGCGCGCTGCTCTATGCCGGCAAGCCCAACTGGTCACTGCTCGCCACCGTCGCACCCCGCTAGTTTCCGATGGCCGGTTAAGTCCTCTTGTTCTAATCCCCTCTGGGAGGTAGATAGACAACGTCTTTGCCTTGGATTTTCAGCGGTTTTCATCCGTCTGGATGAATCGTGCGAGAGTTTCGAGCCATCGCAGCCATTCAACTACGGGAGTTTGAACTACAACCCCTGTGGGGTGCCGGTGGAATTTAGCCCTCGTTGAACTCAAGAAGTGTTGATAATGCAATCCATGCTCTTGCTACTCACAAGGCATCATTAACCTCGATGACTTTTGCCGATGCGTCCGTTGAGAGCGCCTCCATGCCGTCGGGCGGCGCACTTGTGGGCATCAACCAGACGAGTCCCAGGCAGCAGATAATTGCACCGGCCACAACTAACAGGCTTGTTTCCATTGCCCGGGAACCACCACTTTGGCGCACGACACCGAAATAGATGGTTGTAACGACGGCGGATCCAATCGCGGTTGCCAGCTGCTGCACCGCGCTCAGTGTTCCGCTAGCGCTTCCGGCCTCTTCTTCGTTGACGTCTCCCAGGGCAACTTCGTAGATCGAGCTGAAACACGCTCCCATCCCCAGTCCAAGAACAAGTAACGAGGGTGAGAACTTCCACGGGGTGACCAATTGGCCCTTGACAACGATTGTCAACCAAAGTCCGACGGTACCCAGAAGTGAAGTCGCCATACCGACAGTGACGAGTCGCCGTCCTAGTGACACCAGAAGTGGCCGGCAAATGATCGAGGATGCGATGACGCCCAACATCAACGGCGTCAAGCCGAGAGCGGCGTGCGAGGGGCTGAGATGCAGAATAAGTTGAAAGAACAACGACACCACGTACGACAAGCCACTCACCGCGGCGAAGAAGCCGAGACCTAGAAGGAGTCCTGCGGTGAAGCCCTTGTTTATGAGCAAAGTCGGCGTGATGAGAGGGTTCTTGGCTTTCAATTGTCGAAAGGCGAAGCTGACGAAGAAACAGAAACCAGCGACCACGCTGGCGAGCGATAAAGAATGCCAGCCGTCGGTCGAGCCCTCGATTAGACCGAAGATCAGTGCCAACATGGTGGCTCCGAGTAATGCCGCGCCGACGGAGTCGATTGCTGTGGTCGAGGTTGGAGTGTCGCGTGGCAATATTCTCAACGCTGCGACGAACCCTGTGATGCCTAGGACGATGTTGATCAGAAAGACTGGTCGCCAGCTCAGCCCGGCAAGATTCGCCGAAATGATGAAGCCCGCGACAATCGGGCCCAGAATCGCCGAGGCGCCCATTGCCGGACCGAAAGCACTCACTGCCCTGGGCAACTGAGGACGAGAAAAGCTCGCCATCAAAATGCTGATCCCCTGAGGGATCATCAACGCACCGAAACCGCCTTGAATGATTCGACCGACGATGATCATTGGGGAGTCAATCGAAAGTCCGCACATCGCCGATGCTGCAGTAAACCCAATGATGCCCAGCAAGAAGATCCTTCGTCGTCCGTAGCGATCACCGAGGCGACCACCAACGACCAAGAGCACTCCCATAGCAAGCGCGTAACCAGCCCCCAACCACTTGATGAGTGAATCACCACCGCCGAGATGATGGGCGATCGTGGGCGCTGCAATAGTTGTCACGGTCGAATCCATCAGATCGAGAATGTCAGCGAGCAACACAATGGCAAGAATGGCCCGCAAACGTGGTGTCAGGCGAGTTGGATCCACCGAGTCGCCAGCGGATTGCCCTGCCTCGTCGAATTGTCCTTCGAGACGTGGGTCGGACATAGTCATGCTCGCGAATCATCCTCAAGTGGCACATCGCCTTCTCGCGGTGTCGCGCCAATTCCCGAGAGGATCGCCCGGACGTGCCATTTGTATTTGTCCTCCGGTGACCCTGAGAGTAGGTCTGCTCCCAATGCTGCGATCGACGGGTATGTATCTCCATTCGCATTTTCGAGTGCGGACCGCAATTCATTCCCGTCATTCTCGATTCCCGCCATCGCCATCCGAGTCCCGTGCTCGAGTGCAATCGAAGTGGCAAAAAGGAGCAAGAGGTCGACACCCCATGCGGCGTGCGAGTCTGGAATGGCACCTTCACGCAAGAGCTTGAGGATGTGCTCAACCAGCGTCAAGTAGTTCGTGCCCGATGGTCGCGTCACGAGAGCTGACTTCGCCAAGTCGGGGTACTCAATGAGAATCGTCGTGTAGGAACTCAGAAGATCCACCAAATCGTCCGACCACGAACTGCCAGCTGAGGTCAGATTTGACTCCACTGCTTCTAGGAGTTCGTCAAGAACTCTGGCATGGAGGACGGCTGCATTTTGAAAGTAGACGTAGAGGGACGCAGGTCCCGTATCCAAATCCGCCGCCAAGCGCCTCATCGTCAGACGCTCAAGACCTTCTGTCTTCATCAACCGAACAGCAGCCGCAACAATGCTTTCTTGCGTCAATGCCGGTTTTGAAGGCCGTTCGCGACGGCTGAATTTTGTTGAGGAATACTCCATACCGCGATTATAACGAACATGTTCGGTACGAACAAGTTTTTACCGAACATGTTCGTAATCGCTTCCCTGGTGGGACCGTTCCCCCACAATTACCAGAATTCTCATCCATAATTCTTTGTCGGTTTGACCGGCACTGGCAAAAAACCACGTGAAGATCTTCTTCGACCAGAAGCCCCCTCAACTAGAAGAACCACTAGCAGTGCGAGGTCAGACCGTCCCCCAAATGAACAGGAACCACGTCCACATGACTATCGTCAGCCAGCCTTACGACAGGCCATCTGCTTGTACGGTTTCGGCGTCGCTCGAGATGGAACTTCTATCTCCAACAGACCCTTCTCGAGGAGCTACTGGACGAGATCGACGTCCCGAACGCCGCGGAGGTCGCGGAGGAACTGGTGATCCTGCGCGACGGCGCCTTGGTCAGCGGCTACCTGAGCGATCCCGCATCGTCGCGAGCGCCCTCTACAACGCCGGTCGCGCGGTCATCGAGTTCCGTACCCCGTAGCAACGGCGCAGGTGGAGACAGGGATATCGAGACCTCGTTCGCGACGCTTCCCGCGTGAGGGTCACCTGCGATTGATGTGGTATCGCGTATCGGGGAAGACCCCTGCCTGAGACGAACGCGTGAATATCGAAAACTGGACAAATCCTCTCGTGCGGACCCGTGCGACGAAGGACGATGGTTGGAATATCCCGATTGGAGCCCCTGAGTCCTCTCGTGGCGGCACCGAGAGTTGTGAAACTCGTGAAGTCGGACCCAAAACTTCGGCGCCCTCGGAGTCTTAGTGCACAGACCGCAAGAGGTACCTCAGAATTGCGTGAGCACGCCGGGAAGCGGGATCCTCCGGAAAGTATTGCGCGTAGAGTGCGAGGACCTGATGCACTCCCGTGATGTCACATTGTGGAAAAAGTCACTTGATAGTTGTGATGGCAGAGGTCAAGAATCTAGAACCAACGAATGAGGGGAAGGTTTATGAAGGACATCACTCCCACCACACCTGATGAAGATTACGCCACTTCACTCGATACGGCGGAAAAGATGCTGGGATTTCGGCTAGAGCGTTTTCTTGAGGCGACGGAGGGCGAGCCAAGCAATTCGGCTGATTTCAAACGCATCGCTACCATGCACACTTTTGGTGATGCTTGGCCTCGGTCCGAACACATGGATATTGGTACGCGTTCGCTGGTCTCCGTAACAATCGCCGCCAGTCTCGGAATACTCGAGCCGCTCCGCGGACAGGTACGGATTGCCTTGAACAATGGTGTGACCAAAGAGGCCATCGTCGAGGCGTTCATCCAGATCGAGGCCTACGCTGGCGCAGCCCGGGCCTTCGACAGCTACCAAATCGCTGCGCAGGTATTTGCCGAGACGCCAAACGTCGATTGACGGTCGTGCGGGCGCACCCACGCCCGAGAACGAGGTGTGTCTAAAGAAAACGCACCCGAATTGCTAGTGAGCAGCTTCTCACCCAAGGTGATTAATCTCTACAAATCAATTTCCCAGAATGGGCCGACTTCACCGGACTAATTGGTTCCACGAAATGACCTTGGCGCGGATTCCGAGGGTGTTCGTACAGGCGGTTTCAAGGGGTGAGCGCAACGATCCTGTGATATTGGAATACCAAACACAGTAGGTTGACGGTTGCACCACGTCCCACCCAGGTCCAGAAGCCACTTGCGTTCCGACTTCATCGGCAGGATCTTCGTCACCGGGAGATCGCGCATCGAATCATTGCAACAGATCCGATCCACCGTTGGACCTGAGAGGTTCCGGGAAGCGATCACCGTACGTTCCTTCAACTCAGATGGATACCTCGTCTGTCCAGCCGGTGACTCTTACATGATTCCATCCTCTCTCCCAGTGCTGGTCACGAGAACCATCTCACCAATGGCGCAATCCCGCGAATCCACATCTTCACGTGGTTCGAAGGAATGTCCACTAGGGGTGAAATGTGTTTCGTTCGGCCAAAGTATCGTTGATGGCTGAATTTGCTCGCGTAACTAGGTACTTTTCTTACTGTTGGGCGGCGTCGCGCCAGAGATCGATGTCACCTTCGACGGCGTGTTCGTTGATGCGCGCGAGTTCTTCGTCACCGAACGAACGGTTCGTTAGAGCATCGAGGTTCTCATCAAGTTGCTCGACGCTGCTGGCGCCAATGACGACCGAAGTCACTCGCTCGTCGCGCAGCGCCCATGCAAGAGCCAACTGCGAAAGTGTCTGGCCTCGCTCGGCAGCGATAAGGGCGAGCGCGCGCGCGTGTCCCATATTCTTCTCATTGAGCATCGACGTCGCGAGCGACGTACCCTTCGAGGCCCGCGAACCTTCGGGCACACCGTTGAGGTAACGATTGGTGAGAAGGCCTTGGGCCAGCGGGGAAAAGGCAATGCAGCCCACGCCCTCTTCGCCTAGCACGTCGAGAAGACGCTTCTCAATCCAGCGATTGAACATCGAGTAAGAGGGCTGGTGGATAAGGAGTGGCGTGCCGAGATGGCGGAGAATGGCAATCGCCTCTTTGGTGCGTTCGTCGGAGTACGACGAAATGCCCACGTAGAGGGCCTTGCCTTGGCGCACAGCGTGGTCGAGTGCGCCCATGGACTCTTCGAGGGGCGTCGTGGCATCAAAGTGGTGGTGATAGAAAATATCGACGTAGTCGAGGCCCAGTCGCTGCAGACTCTGATCGAGACTCGCGAGAAGATACTTGCGGGATCCGCGGTCACCGTAGGGGCCCGGCCACATGTCCCAACCCGCCTTGGTTGAAATGATCAGTTCATCGCGCATCGAGGAAAAGTCTTCGCGCACGTGCCGACCAAAGTTAGTCTCTGCACTTCCGTAGGGCGGTCCGTAGTTGTTCGCGAGATCGAAGTGCGTTACCCCTCGATCAAAGGCTCGTCGCAACGTCGCGCGCTGGCTATCGAAAGTCCTGTCATCACCGAAGTTCTGCCAAAGGCCGAGCGAAATCGCGGGAAGTAGAACGCCACTATGTCCACATCGCCGGTAGGCCATGTCGTCATAGCGGCTGGGAGAAGGAGTGTAGATGGACATGGTCAAAGCGTACCGTCTCGCCACGTGGCATCAACTTCAAAGCTCGCTATGGCGCTGGCTTTCGCTCCATAAAATGGTCCGCCCCCCGGCAGACTCCGTTAGTGAAGGAGTTAGGCAAATGTGACAGTCGGGGACGATACTGACCTCGTGACTAGGGCCGAGTTTGAACCAACGAAGACCTCCCCGCCCACCACGCTCACCCAGGCCTACCGCTACGCCCTGGACCCCACGCCCGACCAGGCCAACCTCTTGCGCAGTCACATCGGCGCAACGCGCTTCGCCTACAACGCCCTATTGGGGCTTGTGAAGGTCAATTGGGACGAGAATCGCACCAGGAAGGAAACCGGAGAGGACGTCGCAAAGGAGGATTACCTCGGCACCTCCCACTTCGACCTTCAAAGGCTCTGGTACGAACGTCGCGCCGAGTTGGCCCCGTGGTGGGGTGAGAACAACTCATCCTCCTACAACTACGCCTGCTTGAACCTGTCCAAGGCCTTCGCCAACTGGCGAAGGGGTCAGGCTAGATTTCCCACCTTCAAGAGGCGCGGGAGCAAGGCCACGGTGAGTCTGATGCCGGGTGCCGTCAAGCTCACCGACTCGCACCACGTGCGCATCAGCCGCGTCGGGGTGGTCAAGAGCTACGAGTCCACCCGCAAGATGCACCGCCACTTAGAACGTGACACCGGAAGAATCCTCTCCGCCACGGTCTCCGAGGTGGGGGGGAAATTCTTCATCTCCTTCACGCTCGAGGTGGTGCGTTCCATTCCCGCCACCCGCGCCCCCGAGAAGGTCATCGGCGTCGACGTCGGGATCTCCACCCTCTATACCGGCGCTACTCCTAATGGCGAACAGGTGCTCATGGTGGAGAACCCTCGCCATTTCGTCAGGGCTGAGAAGAGGCTCGCCCACACCCAGCGCGTAGCGTCTCGGCGTCAGGGCCCTGGTCCGGGCCAGGCGCCTTCGAAGCGTTGGAGGAAGGCGAACTCTCGCGTTCAGAAAATCCACGCCGAGATCGCCAACTCTCGCAAGAACCTGATCAACGAGACCACGACGAGACTCGCCAAGAACTACGACCTCATTGTGATCGAGGACCTCAACGTCACGGGGATATTGAAGAACCACTCACTGGCCAAGCACATCTCTGACGCTGCCTGGGGAGAGTTTCGTCGTCAGCTCGAGTACAAGACCACGTGGTACGGATCGGCGCTCATCATCGCCGATCGTTTCTACGCTTCATCAAAGACCTGCAGTCACTGTGGGGCCGTCAAAGCCAAGCTGTCCCTCGACGAACGGATGTTTCACTGTGAGGCCTGTGGTCTCACCATCGATCGCGACGTCAACGCCGCGATCAACCTGGCCCGATTAGGCCTGCCGGGGACAAGCTCCGGTACTGGACGTGGAGGGGAGGTAAGACCCGAGCATCAGATCCTGAATGCAACGGCTCACCCCGACGAAGCGTCAACCGAAACGCTGACTCTCGTCAGCGCGTAGGAGATACCCCGGTTCAGAACTTCGTAGGTGGTGTCAGGGCTATTTGCCTTACTCCTCCACCAACGGAGTTTGCCGGGGGAGGAATGGTCAATTGGATTCTCGTATTGCTCCCCTGTTCTAATCTCGATCTCTTGAGTTCTGAGGGTTGCATTCACCCGATACACAACTTCGCCACCTGATCACCTAAATTCAGGACCACAGCTCGCGCAAACAATTGAATATTCACTTCGATCAAACAGCGCACGAGGAGACCCGGACCGTGTAGCAGTTGACGATACGATGCTCCTTATTGAGTGGCGCGCGGTCCTCTGGTGGCCCGCTTTAAGGTGGCCGAGATGACGACGTGCAAGTGCCAAATTCCAGATCGCGTCGCTTTGGATTGTTTCGAATGCCCGTCGGCCGGTAACTAGTCCCGAGGGGGAGCATGTCCCAGCGCATCGAGGATTACGCCATGATTGGCGATTTGCATACCGCCGCCATCGTGGGCGTGGACGGCTCAATGGACTGGCTCTGTCTGCCCGACTTCGACTCGCCCTCGTGTTTCGCCCGTTTGCTCGGCGATGAGTCCCACGGCTTCTGGCGTCTGGCTCCCGCCGGGGGGCCGTCGAGCGTCGTGGCAACGCGCCGCCGATACCGCGACGACTCCCTGGTGCTCGAGACCGAATTCGATACGGCCACTGGCACAGTGCGCATCACTGAATGCATGCCCGTGAATAGTTCACATCCTCACGTGGTGCGTCTCGTCGAAGGAGTATCGGGAACGGTCGATATGCGCATGGATCTGACGCTCCGTTTCGATTACGGCGACGCGGTACCGTGGGTCACCTCCTCCGATGGCCTCGTCCGCCTGACTGCCGGCCCGAATGCGGTTGCGCTGTGGCACATGGTCGACCCGATCGGCCAGGACCTGAGCACCGTCGCGGACTTCACGGTCACCAAAAATCAACGCTATCCCTTCACCCTCGTCTGGCATCCTTCACACCAGGAGCCGCCCGCGCCTCTCGACGCCTATTATGCGGTTCGATTGACCGACGCCTTTTGGAAGGACTGGTCAGCAGGGTGCACCTACGACGGCCGTTGGCGCGACGCCGTGGTGCGCTCGCTCATCACGCTCAAGGCTCTCACCTACGAACCCACGGGTGGGATTGTCGCCGCCGTCACGACGTCGCTTCCCGAGACGGTTGGGGGCAGTCGAAACTGGGATTACCGATATTGCTGGCTGCGCGACGCCACCCTCACGCTCGAGTCCTTCATGCGCGGAGGCTACATCGACGAGGCCATCGCCTGGCGTGACTGGCTTCTACGGACAGTGGCCGGCGACCCCTCGCGATTGCAAATCATGTATGGCCCGGCCGGCGAACGTCGTTTGCAGGAGTGGGAGGCGACCTGGCTGCCGGGATACGAAGCGTCGACGCCCGTGCGCATCGGCAACGCCGCATCGGGGCAGTTCCAGCTCGACGTCTATGGAGAAGTAATGTCGGCGCTGTACGCCTCGGCCCACGCCCAAGGCGTCCAGAGCGAAGCAGCGTGGGCCCTGCAGTACGCGCTGGTGGAGTTCCTCGAGACCGGATGGGCCGAACCGGACGACGGGATTTGGGAAGTGCGAGGACCCCAGCGTCACTTCACCCACTCCAAAGTCATGGCGTGGGTGGCCGTTGACCGGGCGGTGAGGACTCTCGAGCACTGGCCCGACCTCGATGGGCCCCGCGAGAAATGGCGTGCGCTGCGCGAACAGATCTTCACCCAAGTGTGCGAAGAGGGGTACAACGCGAGCGTGGGCGCGTTTACTCAGTACTACGGCTCAGACCAATTGGACGCCAGCGTCCTCATGATCCCCCTCGTGGGGTTCTTACCCGCCACCGATCCTCGGATGGTGAGCACCATCGAAGCAGTGGAGCGCGAACTACTGGTGAATGGGTTCGTCCTGCGTTATCAGACGACCAACGACGGGGCCGTTGACGGCTTGACCGGACGCGAAGGCGCGTTCTTAGCGTGTTCGTTCTGGCTGGTGGACTGCCTTCACATGATCGGACGAACCCAGGATGCCGAGGACATGTTCGAACGGTTACTCAGCGTGCGAAACGAACTGGGGCTGCTCTCCGAAGAGTATGACTCTATGGCCAATCGCTTGGTGGGCAACTTTCCTCAAGCGTTCTCGCACGTGTCGCTCGTGAACTCGGCTTACCGGCTGACTGGCGTCGACCCCCTCGCCACCGAACCCGATATCGTTCCGACCGTCGATCACATTGCGGACCACGAAGTCTCGACGTCGCCGACTACCTCGCCACCGGCGCGAAAGACTCGCGTTGGTGGCTCGCGACGTTCCACGAGGCCACATCGCTGAGCCACCGCGGCTGAGCGCTCGGTCGTACACCCAAAAGAAGGCCTGATCCATGAAAGCACTTACCGTGATTCCGCACCAGGTGGGATCGGCCGCGCTCATTGACGTGGCGGAACCACCCGAGAGCGACGGCCCGGTCCTGGTCGAAACCCTGGCGGTCGGAATCTGCGGCACCGACATAGAGATCCTCTCGGGCGCGTACGGCTGGAGTCCGCCGGGCCGTGAGCGGCTCGTGCTCGGCCACGAGTCGCTCGGTCGTGTGCTCGATGCACCAGCGGGAGGGCCGGTGAGTAAGGGTGACCTGGTGGTCGGCATCGTCCGCCGTCCCGATCCGGTCCCCTGCGCCAACTGCGCGGTCATGGAGTGGGACTTCTGTCGCAATGGTCAGTACACCGAGCGCGGCATCAAAGAACACGACGGTTACCTTTCCGAGCGTTACCGCATCACACCGGAATTCGTGATCAAGGTCGACTCGACGCTGGGCATACTCGGTGTGCTGCTCGAACCCACCAGCGTGGTGGCCAAGGCCTGGGAAGACGTGGACCGAATCGGGGGGCGCGCTCACTGGGCTCCCACGACCGTGCTCGTCACCGGTGCGGGTCCCATCGGACTACTCGCCGCGCTATTGGGCATCCAACGAGGTCTTGAGGTGCACGTTCTTGATCGGATGAGCGAGGGGGTCAAACCTGATCTGGTGCGCGCACTCGGCGCGATCTACCACAGCGGTCCGGTGAGTGATATTGGTTTCAACCCCGACGTGGTCATCGAATGCACCGGCGTCTCCTCAGTGATCCTCAAAGCCATGACCCACGTCGGTGTCGGCGGCGTGATCTGCCTCACTGGCGTCTCGTCCGGCGGACACTCGATCAAATTCGACGAGGGCGCGCTGAACCGCGCCATGGTGCTAGAGAACGTGGCCGTCGTTGGTTCGGTCAACGCGAATCGCCGGCACTACGAGTTGGCGGCGGTGGCTCTGGCCGCCGCGGATCGTGAGTGGCTGTCGGGATTGGTCAACCGGCGCGTCCCACTCGAACAGTGGTCACAGGCACTCGACCGCCAGGAAGATGACGTGAAAGTCGTCGTCGAGCTCAACACTGATTATTCGGGCTCGGCGTGACAGCCGGAGATGTCCCAATGGTGCCGGTTGCGCGCGCCAGAGTCATTGTCGTTCTCGGCGTCACGGGATCTGGCAAGAGCACCGTGGGCCGATCAGTGGCGCAGCGGTTGGAGTACGACTTTTGCGACGCGGACGATCTCCATAGTCGGGGCAATATCGAGAAAATGGCGAGCGGCCAACCGCTCTCCGACGAGGATCGCCGGCCGTGGCTGAACGCGGTGGGCCGGCGAATCCTCGAGATCCTCGCTCAACACAACGGCGTCGTCATCGCCTGCTCGGCCCTCAAGAAGAGTTACCGCGACATCATTCGTGACTACGAGCCTTCGTCGTTCTTCGTCCTTCTCAGCGGATCCCAGGAGCTAATACTGTCTCGCGTCGTCGCGCGCAAGGGCAGTTTCATGCCTCCACAGCTTCTGTCGTCTCAATTCGCCACACTCGAACCATTAGACGGTGACGAAGTGGGCGTCACCATTGACGTGGTGCAAAAACTCGAGACCATCGTCCAACAAATCCTGACGGCACTCTGCACCGGGGAGAATCCCGAACATGATTCGTAGGCGCGAGAGATCAAGGCTCCCGCCTCGACCACTTGAGCCTCGCCGCGATTGTGAGAGACACCCGCTTGTTCGCATTTGACGCGTGCCCTCGAACGCGGCCACTACGCAAAATGCGACGTGATTTCGACTAACGGCGCGAGATGGAATGAAGTGAACTAAGTTCCTTCCATTGGGTTGACAACCCGGCGAGTGAAACGTAAGCAGCCTCGATATTCGGAGTAGAGAACCATGAACGCCGACGCCGTTTACATTGACGGTTTGATCTATGTGAATTCTCCTGCCCGCAATGAGGTGGGAACATCGTCAAGCGCGACCGGTGAGGAGGACCTCAGAGAATTCAGCGCTATTGCGGTCGCATCGGGCCGAGTTCTTGGAATCGGTTCAACCCAAGAAATGCTCGGACTTGCCGACCCCCGTACCAAGATTTTTGATCTTGGTGGTCGTCGAGTCATTCCCGGCCTCATTGATGGCCACATGCACGCCGTGAGGGCGGGTGCGAACTGGGACCAAGAACTTCATTGGACGGACGTGACTCGACTCACCGTTGCCCTCGACAGCATCCGCGAAGCGGCAACAATCGCCCCCGAGGGTGCGTGGATTCGCGTCATTGGGGGTTGGCACCCTAGCCAGTTCGAGGAGCGACGCACTCCCACGCGTCAAGAGCTCGATGAGGTCGGTGGCGGCCATCCCGTCTACGTGCAGTCGCTCTACGAGGAGGCCATTCTCAATACTGTCGGCATCGCGCTCACCGGCTTTGACGTCATGGTGGGCAATCCACCCGGCGGGGAGATTGAGCGATCCGCGAGCGCAGAAGCCACTGGCGTCATCCGAGGAATGGGCGCTTTCTCACGTTGTGTGGCGGCCATTGGAACGAGAAGTGTCTCTGAGCAGGAAAAAAGCACGGCGACAATGCTCTACCAACTTCACGGCAAAGGTCTGACGGGGATCGTCGACCCGGGCGGCTTTGGCATGCCACCCGAAAGTTACGACGCGATACGAGAACTATGGCACCACGGAGCACTGACAATGCGAATGAGGCTCTTCGCCTCCGCCGTCGACGCCGGGATGGAATTCGACCAGCTGAACGAATGGCTGGCCCACGGCAAAGGCCGCTTCGACCACGACATGCTTCGCCTCATGGGAATCGGCGAGGTGGTGCACTACGGCTGCCACGACTTCGAAGGTCTTGACACTTCATTCTCTATCTCCGCCTCCGATCGCGAAGAACTTCTCGCCATCAGTCGACGAACCGCGCAATGCGGATGGCCAATGCACATACACGCAGTGCTCGATAGCAGTATCGACACCATTCTTGACTGCTGGGAAGTGGTGAACCAGGAGTTCCCACTCAAAGACCTACGATTCACGGTGGTACACGCTGACGCCATTGGTTCGCGCAACATTGCCCGCCTCGCCACTCTTGGTGCCGGAGTAGTTGTCGACGACCACTTGATATTCAAGGCGGCGGCTTCACAAGAGGCATGGGGCCTCGAGTCCATTCGGCGAGCTCCGCCATTGGGCGATCTTCGCACCGCCGGCGTCCCCATCGCGGCCGGGACGGACGCTAATCGAGCTTCGTCATTCAACCCGTGGCTCGTGCTGTGGTGGCTCGTTGCTGGCCAGTCTCTCGATGGTGTCAGTCGTCGATCGTCGGAGCACCTGATGACTCGCCAACAGGCGCTCGCGGCCTACACCATTGGCAGCGCCCGCCTTTCTTTTGATGAAAGTGAACGTGGTCATCTCAGCCAAGGCGCGTTGGCCGACTTTGCGGTTCTCAGTGCCGACTACTTCAGTATTGCCGTCGAGCAAATTCCCACGATCGTGTCCGACTTGACAGTGGTGGGGGGACAACACGTGTATTCGAGTGGAGCAATTGTTGATTTGCCCGTCAAAATTCACACCGCAGAATCAGTTAGCATTCCAACGAAATAGGCAACTGAGGAGAGAATGACCATGGGATTGTGTGGCCCACCAATCGCTGTTCAACTTCTCGTGTTGAGAGTTCGATATCCGATGGGGAGAGCACCATGATCACGGGCGACAAGGTGGTCCTGCGGGCCCGCATCGAAGAAGACGCCGAAATACTCATCGCCGAACTGCACAGCGACGTCTCGATGCGATCACGTGCCGATTCACGTCCCTGGCGACCCGTGGCGTCGGATTCGGGTATTTCACCCTTTCAGAGGATTGATCAGTCTGAAAATGCTGATTACTTTTCGGTGGTTGCGCGCGATTCGGGCGAGCTCGCGGGCGAAGCAATCCTCTGGGGTGTCGACTCACACAATCGAGTTGCCCACATCGGCGTTTCGCTTCGACCAAGTTTTCGAGGGCGTGGACTCGGTACCGACGTGGTACAAACACTCTGCCACTACGGGTTCACGATCCGCGGCATGAATCGACTTCAGATCGAAACTCTGGCTGACAACGCGGCAATGACGAGGGCGGCCAGTCGAATCGGATTTGTCACCGAGGGTGTGCTTCGCCGCACTGCGTGGGTCGAGGGTGAGTTTGCTGATCAGGTGGTTATGGGTCTGCTCGCCAGTGAGTGGACACACAATCATTAACTGAGCGGAGTCTGCGGCGACGCTGGTCGCGCCGCCAACTTGATTTTCATCGGCCACCTTTCCGTCGAGTTGTCGCTCCGGGGCCAATGAGACCGGCGAAAGCGAATAGCGACACTGCTGACGATCTTCGTGCGTTGAGCACCGTGCATCAATGCTTGCTGGTGCTCGTCGAACCGGGGCTGAGTTCTCGAGAAGCGACTCCCGCGCGAAAGTGCGACTATTGCATCTCTCGACTGTCACGATTCTTCACCTGTTTGTCCGGACCTGCAACAACCCGTCACCCGCTTCATCCCTTCGCGATTCAGTGCCGCGAAAGGTCACGTCCGGCGCTGATGACGACAGTTCACGTCAACTCAGCAATCCTCTTGATTGCGGCAAGGGTCGCGGGGATCCCCTGGTGCGCTGCCTCAGTTCGTTCCGCAATTTGCGCTGGCGCCTCGGCACCGAAGCGTTCTGAAAATCTAGCGATGCCGCCCGGGAGAAATTCCCAGGACTCTGTGACCTCGGTTTCCTGATCGCCCGCAGTGAAGACGAAACTCCAGCGAACCCACGATCCGCCCACTTCAAAAGCGAACTCGCGGCCCCTCTCCGCCGCCACCACTTCGGAACGTGTTTCCCAGGTCCGCTCGGGAGTTTCGTTTCGACCCGTGAACCAGGCGCCCACTCGGGGGCCATCACCGTCGTCCCACCAACAGGACTTACAAATCGGACTCCATTCACCCGTGCGGGTGACGTCGGCAATTAGGTCATACAATTCCTCCGCCGACCGAGAAATCTTGATCGATTCGCAGTAGTTCAGGTTCACCCTGGGAACACTACGTCGCTCGCCGCGAAGGCGACTCGAACGAGCGCCCAGAGATTTGAAGTTGGTCCACCACACTGTTGCCCTGCGCTCGGGCCTGGCCTGGCGCCGAGTCAATATTCTGGCGTCGCGCGTGTCCGGTCTCATTTCGACGTCGACCAATCGCGAGAGTTCTCACGACGCGCGACGTACCGACGCTATGCAACAAGTGAGATCCACGAGGTGCCTCGCGAGACCTCCGAGCCGTCAGCGCCGTCAGTGCCGTCGACGACTCTCCACGGTTGCGGTCCGAGGGCCCTTCATTTGCTGACGCGTGAGGTAGCGGCACTTTGGCCGTCAATTGCCTTTCGCAGCAGATGCGCCAAATTCGCTCGTTCCTTTGCGTTGAGGGCCCCCAGAATCTCATCCTCCAGGCTCTGTTGCGCCTGCTCCGCTTGATGCAGTGCCCGGCGACCTTGATCGGTCATGGTGACGATGTGTCGACGCCGATCGGCCGGATCCCGGCGACGCTCAACGAGACCGTCGGACTCGAGTTCATTGAGTAACAGGACGCAGTAATTCGCATCAATGCAGAGCCCATCTTGTAGGGCCTGCTGAGTCGTGTCGTCGTAGTCACGAAGATACGACAGCGTGGCGAGCTCTTTGAGGGTCTGACCAAGGAGCTCCGGCGTACTGCGTCGATTCACGAGTCGTGACAACTGAGTGAGCAGCAGGATCGGTCCAGTAGAAGAACTTTCATCCATTGCAAATAATGGTAGTGACTTCAAGATATTCATGATATAGTGATTATACGACTTTCTCGATGATATCGATTCATAGACCAGTCATTCCAACCTTCAAAAAAGGAAGGCTTCGCCAATGCCAAATTTAACCTCCCTTCTATCAGGTAGTACAGACCGACGACGCTGGGTCGCTCTGGTCGTCGTGTGTCTCGCCATGCTCATGAATGCGCTGGACTCGTCCATCGTCAACGTCGCACTCCCGTCAATTCAAAAGAGCTTGCACTTCACCTCGTCCAACCTTACCTGGGTGGTCGACGCCTACTTGATTGCCTTCGGGAGCTTCCTGCTCCTCGCCGGACGACTGGGTGACCTCCTCGGGCGCAAGAAAGTGTTCCTGAGCGGCGTCGCGCTTTTCACGGTCTCTTCACTACTGTGCTCACTGGCCCCGAGCCAGGGAATGCTCATCGCCGCGCGCTTCGCACAGGGCCTCGGTGGCGCCGTCTCGACCTCGGTGATTGTCGCGATCATCGTAACCGAATTTACTGGTGCCGCTGAACGAGCGAAAGCCATGAGCGCATACATGTTCGTCGCGGTGGGCGGTGGCTCCATTGGACTGCTGGTCGGTGGCGTGCTCACTCAGGCCGTGAATTGGCACTGGATCTTCATGATCAACGTGCCCATTGGACTTCTCACGCTGTTGCTCGGCTCACTGCTCATCAAGGAGAACGCGGGACTCGGCGTACGCCACGGGCTTGACGTCACTGGATCGCTCCTCATGACCACGTCACTGGTCACCGGAATCTACGCCATCGTGAAGGCGTCCGCCTACGGGTGGACGTCGTCGCACACGCTGACATTCGGCGGCCTTGCACTGGCTCTGATGGCTCTGTTCGTCTTCGTCGAATCTCGTGTTGCTCAACCCATCGTGCCAATGCGGATCCTGCGGTTGCGCAGCCTCAGCGCCTCGAGCATTGTGCGCGGGCTCACGTTCTCCGCGATGTTTTCGGTCTTCTTCTTCGGCGCTCTCTACCTCGAGCGAGTATTGGGTTACGGTCCCTTGAAGACGGGGGTTGCCTTTCTGCCGATGACCCTCGTCATGGCGGCGATGTCACTCGGACTGACCAGTCGGCTCCTGCTCCGCTTCGGACCGATGAAGCTCCTCGTTCCCGGCATGTCGGCGGTGGTGCTCGGACTCTTGCTCTTGACGAGGACGAGCGAACACGCCAGCTACGTCACCTCGATACTGCCAGCGTTTGTTCTACTGGGCGTGGGCATGAGTGTGTCCGCGGTGCCACTGCTGACCATCGCGATGGCCGACGTGCCCAGGGCGGACGCCGGGTTGGCGTCAGGCATCGTCAACGTCTCGATGTGGCTAGCCTCCTCCGCCGCCCTCGCGGTCTTCGGGACCCTCGCGGCGAGCCGTTCCAATTCACTGCTGGTACAAGGTCACAGTGTGGCTTCATCACTCACCGCGGGCTACCACGAGACTTTCATGATTGGCGCAGTCCTCGCCGCGCTCGGTCTCTTGGTGGCCGTGGTCGTGCTACGGGCGCCCGCGCGAGAGGTGGCCACTGCACAGTCCGAGTCAATCAACAGCGCGAGGGAACTAGAAGAACTCGAGGTCATGGTGGCTGATTTCTAGCCACGCAACCGGCTCTTCGCCGAGCGCGCCACGCTCACCTCGCTGCGCTCACGCCAGTTGCGGATACAACCCAGCCACTCCCCGAGCGAGGCCTTCTCGCACGTGGTGGCTCAGATCATCGGCGAGAATCTCGTAGAGGTCATTCTCCACCCCGTCGATGGCGATTCGCGCAATGTCCAGAGGATCAGACTTGGGAGCATTGATCGTCGCGGTCATGTCGGTGTCCATGTAGCCCACGTGCAAACTCGCCACCCGGACATCTCGCGCTGCGAGTTCACTCCTCGGCGAAACCCCCAATACGGTCGCACATCTCACCACCTCTCGATTCTTCGTCTCGCAGGATAAATCACCCAATATCGGCACGGGGAAAATTTGACGGACCAACGCGACAAGTGGAAAGCAAGAAATCTCTTTGAGGTGCGACGCCAGACTGGCACTCCGCTTGTCAGCGATCAGAATTGTCCTGTCCGGGGAACCGACTAACTGACAGTTGCGAATGAACAGGTCGAGGAACCCAGCCACTGATTCCAACCCACCGAGGCGCTGACTTCTGGAGCCGCAAACGGTGCCGACCCATTGGGAAGAGCTACCCCAGCCTTCGCCTCCCATAGATTTCCCGCGGCATCAATGAGGAACTGATAGTGGGATGGATTGCTGGGCCACCGCGCGACGTAGTCGGGCACCAAGCGTGCCTCCGATGGCACCCCAATACCCTGGGCATCATAAGCAGCAATTGCAGTATTGATGACGAATCCATCCGCCTCGCACGCAGCAATCGCTTGCACGCGACTCAGGCCACCAAATGAAAAAACTGAGACGCCCACGATGACCGCTACTAGAGAAACAACACCTACCGCCCCCAAGACGATTCCCGCAATCGCCATACCAGCGCCACCTTGAGGGCGTTGCTTGATCTGTTTCCTGGCAATCAGTCCAAAGATCAGGGCCAAGACCGATCCAATCCACCACACCCACAAAATTCCCAAGACCAGTGACGCAATTGCCAACCCATTCGTTGAGGTTGGTACACCTGGTGCTACGCCAACCGAAATGGCCTCGCTGGACGGGTGGAAGGTATTTATCCCGCACGTTGGACAGAACTGAACATCATTGGCGCACACGTGGCCATTTGTACAGAGCACTGAGGCCTCAATTCCAAGGATTGGGATGGGACGGGCAACACCAGCGAAGTGCGGTTGACTTCACGTCGAGATTGTAGGTGCAAATTGCCTTGTGGGATGGTCACTTGGCGGAGCACGTTGGAACAGTGAGTTCGATTCGAAATCTAACGTCATCACGAGATCCTTGAGACGACGACTTTCTCTTGCACCTCTGGAGCCGTGGTCACTCCTTACGCACTGCCCCCACAGGAGTATCGAGCGACGCCGCGAGTGGTGAAGGACATCAGACGGCTGACGGGGGAGTCGTGTGGGGTAGTTCCGGTCATCTGAGTACCGATCACCGCGCGGGAAGGTTGAGGTTCTCAACTAGGTCTCACTCCACCAACTTGTTGCTCCTCATACTTGTTCGCTGCCACTAATTTGAAGCAATGGCAATTACTCCCGACACAAAAGACTGGACGCGGGTCCTCGAACAACCCTGTGAAGAGTGCGGTTTTGATTCCGCCCGAATCAACCGACAAGAGACCGGACGATTGATTCGTGAGAGCGCGAACGAGTGGGCGCACGTCCTGGACCGTGAGAACGTCGGGGTACGGTCTCGAGACGACAAGTGGTCCGACCTCGAATACGCCTGCCACGTCCGCGATGTCTATCAAATACTCGACCAACGTCTGGCCTTGATGCTCGCTGAAGACGACCCGACATTCCAAAACTGGGACCAGGACGAAACGGCCGTCGCCGACCGTTACGACCTCCAAGATCCGAGGACCGTAAAGGAGAAATTGCGCGCCGCAGCTGAAAGTTACGCCGAGCGCTACGACGTGGTCACTGATTCGCAGTGGCCCCGACCCGGGAGACGGTCCAATGGCAGCCTCTTCACCGTTGAGTCCCTCGCGAGCTACGGATTGCACGACGTCGTTCACCACCTGTGGGACGTGGCCGTCACGAACTGACGTCACAACCACACGTGAACGGACTTCGAAATCACCCGACCCATCAGAGATTGAGACCTCTGCACTGCGACAACTAAGTTGCCACGGGCAGCGACAAGAGCTGGGGACTCCAGACCCCACTGTCAGGGTCTCGCCAACGCGCAGGAGGGACCGAAATGAGTGAACGGGTCAGCGAGCCGAAGCGGATATTTGCGGTCACCCTTTTTGTTGATGACCTTCAGGCCACCACCAGGTTCTATCGAGAAGTTGCCGATTTGCCCGTGCACTATGAGAACGAGAACTCCGCCTGATTCGTGTTTGACACACTCGTGATCAGTCTTCTTCAAACGACTTCAGCCCGCGATCTCATCGCACTTGCTGTTGTTGCGGCTGCAGTTGCGGGATCGCGTTTCCAGCTCACCCTTGCGGTAGCGGACGTCAATTCGACTTGCGAAGAATTGGCCCGACGCCAAGTGAGCCAACTGAATGGCCCCATGGACCGAAGTGGGGTCATTCACTTGGGCCGGAAATGAATGAAAATCCTGCCGAAGTTGTGTGAATCCTTCTCGACGCGATGATAGAGCGCCTTGATCTCCTTCTGATCCAGAAAGCGAAGTACGTGCTTCTTCAGTTGCCCGCTGCCCTTGCCCGGAATGATCTCGACGAGACGCGCACCCTTGTCGATTGCCTCGTCAATCACTGCCCTCAACGCGCGATCAATATCGCCCCCGCGGTTGTAAATCTCGTGCAAATCAAGTTTCAACTTCATGATTGGCTGTCTACTCTCACGCCTGCGGCCATGTCAGGATCGAGCGCTATCTGACCGCGGGCAGCACTTCCTCGGCTACCAGTCGAACGTGGTCGAGGTCCCTCATGTCAAGGACCTGAAGATACACGCGCGTAACGCCGATCTCGCTGAGACGCATGATCCTCTCCACTGCGTGCGCGGGCGTACCCATGAGCCAGTGGTCAGAAGTGTCGAAAACGCCGCCGAGATTGGCCGCGCGACGAGCGATCTCCGATTCATCTCGACCGCAACATAAAACCAGTGCGGCCGATCGAATGAGGGATGCCGGGTCGCGGTCGATTACCTCACACGCTTCATCGACCAGATGGTATTGGCGCTCACACACTTCGTAGGGCGAAAAGGGAACATTGAACTCGTCAGCGAATGTCGCCGCGAGTCGGGGCGTGACATGGCGACCGAGGCCACCAATGATGATCGGTGGCCGGGGCATCTGGACTGGCTTGGGCAGTGCCGGAGAATTGGACAGCGAGTAGTACTTACCCGCAAAATCGAAAGTCGCCCCGACATCCGACGTCCACAGACCCGAGATGATGGCGAGCTGCTCCTCCAGCCTTTCGAAACGTTCGGTGACGTTGGGAAAAGCAATGCCGTACGCAGCGTGCTCTTCCTCGTACCAGCCCGCACCGAGGCCCAGTTCCACCCGACCGTTACTCATGGCGTCAACTTCGGCGACGGCAATTGCGAGGGGACCCGGGTCGCGGAAGGTCGCCGCCGTGAGCAAAGTGCCTAAACGAATGTGATGCGTGTCGCGAGCCAATCCCGCGAGGGTGATCCACGCGTCACTCGGTCCCGGCAATCCACTGACCGTACCCATTTTGAGAAAGTGATCGGATCGGAAGAAGGCACCGAAACCGCCCTCTTCGGCCACGAGGGCCAGAGCTAGTTGGTCGTCGTACGTCGCCCCTTGTTGGGGCTCACTGGTTATGCGCAGTTCCATTCGCCAATCTTCTCACGGACCCGACATCGACGTGGTTCGGGCACCTCAATCCATGTCGCCTCAGGACTGAACCCCCGCTTCGACTCTCACTTCTCACCGTGCCCAGTCGCGAGATCTTTCTACAGCTTGGGACCAGCGCCGATGGAGAGAATCTCGTTGATCATCACTCATCGTGGGCTCGTAGCGAACGCCGTCGCCGTGCAGACCCCCCAGTTCATCGTGGTGGCTCCACACGCCGGCGCCAATCCCCGCGGCGTACGCAGCGCCCAACGCCGTCGCTTCTGCCGAGGATGCGACGACCACCGGCACCCCGAGGATGTCCGCTTGGAACTGCATCAGCCAGCGATTCGGTGTCGCACCACCGTCGACCTTGAGTTCGCGCAGATGGTACCCGGACTGCGTGTTCATGGCGTCGATGACATCACGGGTTTGATAGGCGATGCTCTCCAGTGTCGCGCGCACCAGGTGCGCTCGCGTGGTGCCGCGGGTGACGCCGATAATGGCTCCGCGCGCGTGAGGGTCCCACTGCGGAGCGCCCAGACCAGTCAGCGCCGGGACAAACCAGACGTCACCATTGTCGCCAAGACTCGCGGCAAACTCCTCGGACTCTGCCGCGGTGTCAATGATGCCCAGACCGTCGCGCAACCATTGAATTGCCGCACCCGTGACGAAAATGGAGCCTTCGAGGGCGTATTGCTGATCCGATCCTTCCTCGGTGCACGCGGCGGTGGCGATCAGTGAGCCGGTCTCGGTGAGCGCTATGGACCCCGTGTGCTGAAGAACAAACGAGCCGGTGCCGAAGGTGTTCTTCGTCTGCCCCGGGGACACGCACCCCTGGCCCAGGAGCGCGGCCTGCTGGTCACCGAGAATCCCGGTGATGGGCACGGACGATCCCAGCAACACCGCATCGGTCTCCGCGAAGTGGGACTCACTACATTCGATTTGCGGCAGAATTTCCCCGGGCACGTTGAAGAGTTCACAGAGCTCGCCATCCCACTCAGCGCTCTTCAGGTCCATCAACAACGTGCGCGAGGCATTCGTTGAATCCGTGGCGTGCACCCGCCCGCCGGTCAACTTCCACAGCAGCCACGAGTCGACGGTCCCAAAGGCAATCTCGCCGCGCCGAGCGCGCACCCGCAGGCCATCCACGTGGTCAAGTAGCCAGGCGATCTTGGTGGCTGAGAAATACGGATCGATCCGCAACCCGGTGCGCGACTGCACCCACCCGCTTGCGCCGTCGCGGTGAAACTGCTCGCACGCCGACGTGGTGCGGCGATCTTGCCACACGAGGGCGTTATAGACCGGGAGTCCGGTGCGACGATCCCACAGGACAACCGTCTCTCGCTGGTTGGTAATGCCAACGGCGGCGAGTTCGCTCGCCCCAATGTTCGCAGCCGCAAGCGCGGATCGCATGGTGTCGAGCACACTGTGCCAGATTGCTTGCGGGTCGTGCTCGACCCATCCCGGTTGGGGGAATACTTGGAGAAATTCGGCGATCGACGAACCGCGAATGATGCCGCCAGAGTCCACGATCAACACCTTGGTGCTCGTCGTTCCCTGGTCGATTGCCAACACGTAGCGGCCCACCGATTCTTCCCCCTCCGCACGACGTAGTCGGCGCGATCATTCTCGACGCAACGCCGTGGAGGATCCGTTCATACCACCAGAGAGTTGCTGGCACCAGTCAAGCAGAATGGTTCATCCGCGTCGGATAAACGGGTTCTGCTGAGTAAAATCAATCAGTGAACTCAATCACTGTCTTCATCGCCCAGTACTTCCTCTACCTCAGTGTGTTCATCACGGTGTGGTACTGGTTCACTTGTCCCACATCAACCAGGATTGAGCTCATCGTGCGTCTGGCCATCGGTGGTGTCCTCGCCCTCGCGCTGGCGAAGATTGCGAGTCAGCTCTACTACGACCCACGTCCCTTCGTCACTGAGCACATCAAGCCGCTGTTTGCTCACGCGGCGGACAATGGTTTCCCTTCGGACCACGCCCTGCTCATATCGCTCCTGGGTTTCACGGTGGTGAGCTACTCGCGCAAAGTGGGCGCCACGCTTCTCGCAATTGCCGTCGCGGTGGGATCAGCGCGCGTCGCAGCGCACGTGCACCACCCCGTGGACATCCTGGGGTCGTTCCTCATTTCGGCGGTCGCCACCGTTGCCGGCCTTGGGGCGACCAAGAATGCACGAATCGCGAAACTTTGGCAGCGCTAGCGGCCCTCTCGGCGCACCTACTTTTGACGGGCGAAGCGAAGGGGTCATGACCATTACGACTCCGTGGTGATTCCTAGCATCGAGAGAATTTTTCCGTCGCGCACGACATAGACGTAGACCTTGTGAATGATTGAGCCTCCGGGGAGGTGGCAATATCCGGTGATCGCTTCGTGATCAATCACCACTTCACCCACCGACATCCGCTCTTCAACCCGGACCGCAATCTCGGGGTGGGTCTTGAAGAGATGCTCGTACATAACCTCGATATCGCTTCGTCCCGACACGACCGCGTTCGCGCCCAATGACGACGACTGCGCCGATACGGCGAAGCACTGGGCGATTCGCTCAATATCCCGGTCGCCAAAGGCGTCCAACAATCGATCGACCGCGTCGGATGCAATCATCGTGCTCCCTCTTCGTTCGCCCTTGTCGAGTATTCGCTGAGTTATCACGCGAGACGACCCTGGGCAGTTGCGTTGCGAGGTCACGCTAGTCATGAACGCCACCCTGCGCCAGACAGCGTGTCAATCTTTCGTCTCGCGTGCTGGGCGCAAAAGGAAACGCGCCGGGACTCCCGGCGCGTCCTAGTCTTTATTCGTCTCGCTACTCACCACGTCGACCAGNNCGCCGCGTCTCGGCGAGGACGGTGATCGCCTTGGCCACCTGGGCCTCGGATCCCGCCATCAATACTTGGCGCCCCGCAATCAACACCTGTCGCGCGGTGCCCATGAGGTCACGTGCGGAGATGTTCGCGCCGCCGTCGGTATTCTCCCACGGGCGGCCCAATTGCTCACGCTGCTCATTGACGAGCTGACGGCCGGCGTCGGTGAGGACGTACGTGCGCCCGGTACCCAGCGTGCTGGCCTCGACCAGTCCCTCGTCCTCGAGCTGCTGCAAGACGGGGTAGATGGAGCCGGGGCTCGGACGCCAAGTCTCATTCGAACGCTCGGTGAGTTCCTGAATGAGCTGGTACCCATTGCTGGGCTTCTCATCGAGCAGGACAAGAACGGCGGCGCGGACGTCACCACGGCGCTGACGGCGACCGTCGCGACGCATGGGGCCTCCGCGGAAGGGTCCGTCGTGCCCGTGCATGTGCCCGGGTCCCCGGCGGCGCCGGCCCTGGACTCGATCGGGCTGTTCACTTCTTGAAAAGTCATTTTCGTTAAACATCTGATTCCTCCAAAGTTCTCGTAAGCACTCGTGTAATACTTACTTAGTACTATAACGATATATCGTTAGTGTTCAGATGTCAAGTGTAAATTTCTGGAGTTATGAATTACCTGACCAAATGATATATCGATTCGCGCATCTCGTATCGAACGACTATCTCGTTGACCCAATTGCTCGTTCAGGAGCAAGGATGGCCGTCCAAAAGTTCGCCGACGGCCGCCTTTTTCACTGAGCGAACGTTGCCGGGACGGATCGTGGTGTTTCGAAACGAGCAACGAGTCCCCGGCTGAGTTCAGGCAGATTCGTCAAGTCGAATCGGCCCGATCGACATCGTGCGGTCAACCGCCTTACACATGTCAAAGATCGTGAGGGACGCCGCGGTCGCCGCCGCCAGAGCGGGCATCCACGTCGAAAGAACATCCTCTCCCCGCACGCCGACCCTCACGTCGATGAAGTTCTCGCCCATCTCGAAGTCCACCGCTACCGCGCCCGAGAACTGGTCGTCGAGCAGGGGCAAATAGTGTGCCGAGGCCTTGGCGGCCTGGACCGCGGCGAATCGCGCGGCGGCGAGAACGTCACCCTTCTTCAGGGAATTCGTTGCCACCATTTGGGCCGTCACCTCGAGCATCGTCACCCGACTGCGGGCCTGGCGCGTGGGCGCCGAGAAAATGGATTGCCCCGCCCGCTTGCCTGAAGGCGTCACCGACTCGTGCATGCTCAAATGTACCCTTCCGGTCGATGCGACTTCGCGGGTCATCACTTACTTCCTCACGTACTCTCTTGGAATGGCCTATCGGGCAAAAATACTCACCGTGTCGGACTCAGTCAGTGACGGACGCCGCGAGGATGGCGCCGGACCACTTCTCAAGGCGCGTCTGATCGATTCTGGTTTCGAGGTCGACGAGGTACGCGTGGTGCCCGATGGGGTGAGCTCAGTGGCGTCATCGCTGCTGGCGATGTCTCTGGGGTTCGCGGGTCTCATCGTGACGACTGGCGGTACTGGTTTCTCACCACGCGACCTGACCCCGGAAGCGACATTGCAAATTCTCGAACGAGAAGCGCCGGGTTTTGACGAGCTCATGCGCGCGACGAGTCCGTTCGGCGCGCTCTCGCGTTCGCGCAGCGGCACAGTGGCACGCTGCCTCATCGTGAACACGCCCGGTTCGCCCGAGGCGGCCATTGAATGCCTCGAGGCGGTGCTCGCCCTGGTACCGCACGCCCTCGATCTCTTAAGGGGCGGTGGTGAAACTCACCCGCCCGAGACGGGCGGCAGTACTGCGACCTCGTCCTGAGGCCCCACCGCTTGCTCCCTCGACGAAGGTTCGCCATTCACCCAGATTTTGGAGACCTTCAACACCTCTTCGAACGTCGATCCATAGCGGTCGACCGCGCCACGCAGGACCTCGCCGACGGTCGCGCCTTCGATGTGGTCGTCGCGAACACCCGCGGCCTCGCGCGCTGGCCCTAACAGAAGAATGCGACTCACGGGTCACCCAGCGCGTCGGCGTCCACAATGATGATGGGCGCGGATTCTCCGACACCGTGCGAGCCACCCGGCGCGAGAATCGCAATGGCGTTGCAGTTTACGAGAGAGCTCATCAGGTGCGAAAAATGTGGCGCGGCCTCGACCACGTGAATTCGACCGTCGCCGCGCACGCGCGCACTGACGTGCACGAAGTGCGTCTTGGTGTCATCGGGCGTCGGCAATGAAATATCGAGTGTGGCGAGAACGTGCAGACGATCGACCAGTTCGTGTCCTCCAAGAATCCGCAGTGCCGGACGAACGAACACTTCGAAACTCACGCGAGTCGAGACGGGGTTGCCGGGCAGGCCGAATACTGGTGTGTCGTCGTCACCCACGAGTCCGAAAGCAAAGGGTTTGGCCGGTTTGATAGCGACCTGCATCGAACGGGCGCGGCCCTCGCTCAATTCATCGATGATGAGTTTGACGTGGTCCACGTCGCCCACACTCACCCCGCCGGTGGCGATCACCGCGTCACACTGGGACACGGCCCCACGAAGGAGTTGCGTGATCTCGTCGTGGTCATCCGCCGCAACCCCGAAATCGACCGCGGTCACTCCCGACTCGCGCAAGAGCGCGAGAAGCAAGGGTCGATTCAGGTCGCGGATCTGGCCGGGCCGCAGTGACTCATTCGAGAGCGCCAACTCGTCGCCCGTGGAGAGGACTCCCACTCGGGGTCGACGATGAACCCGAACCGAACCCAGACCCTGGCCCGCGAGGACGGCAATCGCAGGAGCGCGAAGCTCACGGTGCGCTCTCACCAGTACCTGACCAATAGTCACGTCGTCGCCGGGATGGCGCACGCAATCCCCCAAATCGATGTGCCGAGGTATCACCACGACATCGTCACCCTCTAGTGTCACGTCTTCGATCTTGCACACCGTGTCGGCGCCCTCGGGTAGGGGGGCACCGGTCATGATTCTCATAGCCTCACCCGGTTCTAGGTGCATCGACGATACGTGGCCGGCCATGACCGAGTCGACGATTCGCAAACGTGTAGTCCCCGTCACCGTATCGGCGGCCCGAAAGGTGAAGCCGTCCATCGACGAATTGCGAAAACTGGGCACCTGTTCGCGCGCCACGACGTCGTCGGAAGTCGCACACCCCAAGGCCTGGTCGAGGGCCACGACCTCCGCCGCCAGCGCCGCCAGACCACTGAGGACGAATTCCTTGGCTTCCTCGAGCGAGATCACGCCGCCTCGATTGTCAGAGACACACTGATGACGTGGCTCGGCCTACGCATCATGAACGCTCACGATGTCGTGAGCCTCCTGGCTCCAGGCCGAGCCGGTAGGCCACACTTCACGCTTCCACATCGGAACGCCCTTCTTCACGGTGTCGATGCAGTACTGCGCGGCCTCGAACGCCTCACGACGGTGGGGTGAGGAGACCACGATGACCACCGCGGGCTGCCCCAGGAGCACCCGCCCGATGCGGTGGTGGATGGCGACGGCCACGATATCCGGCCAGCGTTCGCGCGCGACCGCAATGACTTCACGCATCCGACCCTCGGCCAGTTCGACGCTCGTCTCGTATTCCAACTCCGTGACGTCGTGGCCCGTGGACGAACTGCGGCGCGTGGTACCGCAGAAGGTGACGATCGCGCCACACTCGGGACGGGTGGCCCACTGCTCGAGAAGATCCGCCTCCAAGGGCGTTTCGGCGACCTCAACCCAGTCCACGTTCCCCTTGGCGTCCATGACACTCACCCTAATTTGCAAGGCCCGGGCATGAGAACGTCCCTCCCCGACCCGCCAAGGCAGTCGTCGTCGGGCATCTACAGCCGTATTTCGTAATTTTGTGTCGCATTTACCGCCATTTTCTCCTACGATGACTGCACGCACCGCCACCGTGGCGATCTCGGGCGACGAGTCGGAGCATCGACGAGGGACCACGGGCACTACGAGAGGGGACAACACGATGGACCACTTGCCACTGACCCGCGCCTCGATGCGCGGAGTCCTGGCGATGGGAGTATCCGCGATCTTGGCTACCGTCGTCGTCGGCGACGCCATCACCGCCACCAATGCGCACGCCGCTACGCGCACCCACTCCGGACCCGTCGACGTGCTCTTCGCTGGCTCCTTCCTCGATCTCATGCAGAAGAAGATTGAACCGGCTTTCCACCGGGCCACCGGGTACAGCGTGGTAGGCATCTCGGGAGGCTCCTCCGCTCTGGCGAGCGAGATCAAGGGGGGCACCGAGGTGGGCGACGTGTTCTTGAGCGCTTCGAAGAAAGTCAACGGCACCCTCGAGGGTTCCGCGAACGGTAGCTGGGTGTCGTCGTACCGTGAGTTCGCCACGTCAGTGCTGGTACTCGGCTATAACCCCGCGTCGAAGTTCGCTTCGGCCCTGCGCCACGAGCCGTGGTTCGACGTCGTGACCCGGCCGGGCTTCATTCTCGGACGCACCGACCCCGCGACCGACCCCAAGGGGGTTCTCGCCGTCGATGCCCTGCAAGGCGTTGCGCTCAGTTATGACCTTCCCGGTCTGGCGACTCTCGCAACGTCGAAGTCGAACGTCTTCACGGAGACCTCCCTCGTGGGAGAACTTCAGGCGGGCCAAATCGACGCCGGATTCTTCTATCAAGTTGAAGCTTCCTCGGCGCACCTGAAGACGGTGCCTCTCGTCGGGACCGGCCTCTTCGCCCACTACACGTTGGCCACGTTGCGAAACGCACCCCACCCGGCCGCAGCGACGGCGTTCACCAACTTTATGTTGAGCGCCCGGGGTCGCGCGTTGCTGCGCGCCAATGGCGTCACGCCCCTGGTACCAGCACTCGTCGCTCACTAGTGTGACGCCCGAGCCGCGCGCCAGCACTCGAGGTAGCGACGCGCATCGTTCCCTCACTCCCTTAGGGATCCTCGGCGGACTGCTCGTCCTCTACCTGGCGTTTCCCCTGGGCGCCTTCGTGGTGCGCTTCGCCTCCTCGCGCCAGAGAGGCTTCTCGACGCCGGGGCTTTTCCCCTCGTTGTCGATGTCGGTGAGTTGCGCGACAATTTCCCTGGCCCTCATCACCGTCCTCGGTGTCCCCCTAGCTTTCGTCCTCGCACGCTCCACCAGTCGCATCGCCAAGGTCGTCGGTGTCCTCGTCCAAGTGCCACTCGCTCTGCCGCCCTTGATGAGTGGCATCGTCTTGATCTACGTCATTGGCCCCTACACCTTCCTTGGTCGCACCTTTCACCGCGAACTCACCAATTCTCGCGCCGGCATCATCATCGCGATGACCTTCGTCGCCGCACCTTTTCTCATTGTCGCGGCTCGAGCCGCCTTCGTCACGCTGGACCAGGGGCTGCTCGACGTGGCCCACACGCTGGGACATTCCGAGGTGTCGCGTTTCCTGCGGGTGGCCGTCCCCCTCGCGGGACCGAGCATTCGCGCCGGAATGTTGCTCACGTGGCTGCGCGCTTTCGGCGAATACGGCGCCGTCGTCGTGCTCGCCTACAACCCCACGTCCTTGCCGATCTTCACCTACAACCAATTCAGCGGCGTTGGTCTGTCCACAACTCTGGCACCGACCGCCCTCGCAATCGTCGTGGCCGTGGGGGCGGTGTTGATCAGCCGCGTCTCGTTCTCGTCGCGGCGTCATCAGACTGTCCCTTCGGGGCCGGCGGTACCTGGGGAGTCTGGCGCACTCACTCCCCAGTCGATCGCCTTTCACACGGTGGCCGACGCCGGATCATTCCACCTCGATCTGGCGCACGGTGACGTCAGTCACCTCGCGGTGCTGGGACCCTCCGGCTCGGGAAAATCACTGCTCCTGCGCAGCCTCGCCGGACTGGGCAACTCGCGCAGTGATCTCGCGTGCAACGGCGAGTCCTTCGCCAACGTGCGCATCGCGCATCGCGCAGTGGGCTACGTCGCTCAGGGCTTCTCACTCTTTCCCCACCTCAGGGTGTGGCAACAACTACTCTTTGCCCGCTACGCGACCCCGGAGGTCGCGGCATACTGGCGTGACCAGTTGCAACTGCGCGGCCTCGAAGATCGTCTCCCTTCGGAGCTCTCGGGCGGCCAGCGCCAACGCGTGGCCCTGGCCCAGGCACTGTGCAACTCTCCGCGGGTGCTGCTCCTCGATGAGCCCTTTTCGGCCCTCGACTCACCCGTTCGCCACGAGTTGCGCCGAGTCCTTCGACGATTGCAACAGGACACGGGCATCTCCACAGTCCTCGTGACCCACGACCCCGAGGAGGCGGCGCTGCTGGCCCAAGAACTCATCGTCATGCGCGATGGCCATCAACTCCAAGCCGGGACGGTTCCTGAGATATTCAACCACCCGGCCTCGCCCGACGTGGCGCGTTTGCTCGGCATGACCAACATCTTCGCCGCGGTCGTCGTCGCTCCCGACGCCCTGGAGGTTGGGGGCACCAGGTTGCCGGTCGCGACGACGTTGGCCCCGGGCACCCACGTCACTTGTAGCGTGCGGCCCGAACTCGTGAGGCTGCGCGCCGTGGGCGGTGCGAGCGGCACAACGCCGGCGACGTGGCGCGGCACCGTGGGGGACATCGCCGACCTGGGCACCGCCACCATCGTTTTTGTGGAGATGGGCGACGTCGAGATTCAGTCGCGCGCCAGTGACTCGGGCGGGTTGCGCGTGGGTGATGAGTGCGACGTAGGTTTCGCCGAAGGTTCGTTATCGCTGTGGCCCGTCTCCTCGAGCGAAAACGCCACGACGTCGCCACGCGGCACGTCGCCGCAAGTGCGCGCCTAGAACTGGGCCGGGATTTCCACGCCAACGTTGGTTGCTTTGACCACCGCGTCGACCACCACTCCGGGGGCCAGCTTCAACTCGTCGGCGGCCTCGCGAGTAATGAGCGAGACGAAGCGGTGTGGTCCGGCTTGGATCTCCACCTGAGCCACGACCTTGTCTTTGACGACCTTGGTCACGATACCGACGAAACGATTACGTGCGGACTGGGCGCGCGGCTGGTGCGTGGTCGCGTCGCCCGCAATTTCGACTGCCAACTTAGCCAAATCAGCGCCGTCGTAGTAGCGACGTCCGTCGGGCGCCACGCTCGCCGCGATGCGTCCGGTGCTCGCCCAGCGTCGCAAGGTGTCGACGCTCACGCCCAACAGTTCAGCGGCCTGGCCCACTCGATATTTCGCCATGACCCACAGGTTAACGAGTCGATCTGCGCCCACCCTCGACGACGCCACGGCCACGCCATCGAGAAGTAGCCACCGTCGACGATACATAATGGAGTGATGGCCCAGACATTTGACGGCATCGACGACGCGCTGGGCGCATGGCTCGAAGTTCAACCTCTGTTCTGCGTTGCCACGGCACCACTATCCGACGAAGGGTCGGTGAATTGTTCACCCAAGGGCAATCGCCAGGAGTTCGCCGTGCTCAGCGCGACGCGCGTGGCCTACCTCGACCAGACCGGCTCGGGCGTTGAGACCATCGCCCATCTTGGCGAAAATGGGCGTATCGTCATCTTGTTCTTCGCCGTCTCGGGTCCCCCGCGCATCGTCCGGCTCCACGGACGCGGTGTCGTGGTCGAACGCGACGCACCCGACTTCGAGGAGTTGAGCACGTACTTCCCCACCGCGCACGAGGTAGGAGTGCGTTCGATCATCGTCGTCGACCTCACGCGGGTGTCGGATTCGTGTGGGTACGGTGTTCCGCTGCTCAGTTTCGACGAGCACCGGCCCACCATGGATCAGTGGTCGAGACGCAAGGGTGATGCCGGTATCCGCGACTACTGGCGCGAGAAGAATCTGGCGAGCATCGATGGCCTCGAGGGTCTGGTCCTCGATTGACGCCTCGGCTCTCAGCCGCCAATCATCGACATCGAGCGGCGCGGGGCCAGGAAGTTCACTTCGTTGATGGCGTGACCAGGGAACTTCGACCACACCGCGCGCCGCAACAACGTCACGATCTCCTCGTCGCGGCCACCACCGCGCACGACGTCGCGCACGCTCATCTCGTCGTCGGAGAAGAGGCAATTACGCACCGAGCCCTCCGCCGTCAGCCGCAATCGATTGCACGTGCCACAGAACGGCTCGGTCACCGAGGAAATCAGCCCGATCTCACCCGTCGCGTCCACGAAGCCGAAGCGCTCGGCCGGAGCGATACGCGACGGATCGTCCAGGGGAGTCAGGGGCCAGCGGGCGTTGATGGTTTCAAAGACTTCGCGTCCCGGCACCAGTTGGTCGCGGTCCCACTGTCCCTGGGCGTCGAGGGGCATGAACTCAATAAAGCGCACGAGGCGCCCGCTGTCGCGTGCGAAGGCCGCGAAGTCCAAAATCTCGTCGTCGTTGCGTCCGCGCAGTAGCACCACGTTCACCTTGAGGGGAGTGAGCCCCGCGGCTTCGGCGGCGACCATCGCGTCCAGCACCGTGGCCAGGTGGCCGCGTCGGCGAATCTCGCCAAATCGATCGGGACGCAGAGAGTCGCAACTGATATTGACTCGCGCCAGACCCGCGGCCCTCAATGCCTCGGCGTGGGCTGCGAGATGCACACCATTGGTGGTCATGGCGATATCGTCAAAACCCACCTCGGCAATCATTGCGACCAGGTCGACGAGTCCTTTTCGCACCAGGGGTTCACCACCGGTGAGGCGCACCGAAGTAACCCCCAGGCCGCGCGCCACGCGCGCCACGCGCGCGATTTCCTCGAAGCTCAAGAGATCCTCGCGCGCCAAGAAGGTCATGCCGTCTTCGGGCATGCAGTACACGCAGCGCAGGTTGCATCGGTCGGTCACCGAGATGCGAAGGTCGCTGTGCACCCGCCCGTACGCGTCAATGAGCGGTCCCGTCACGGGCATTGCCTGGGTGCGCGGGTACTCACCCACGACGGGCTTCACTGACAGACGCACGGCGCTGCGCACGGCGAGTGGAACTCCGTCCGAAGTTGCGGCGTCGCTGCAGTCACTCGTCACGGCTGAAGCCTAACGGTGACTCCTCGGGATCCCTCTGCGCCGCCATCGAACCACCCCACGAGTAACATCCCCTTGAGCGGCGCCGGTCGTGCGCCACCAGAGGCCGAAGGGTGCCGAGATGAGTGAGCAGTCTTTCTCTCACGTCGACGGCGACGGGAAGCTCCTGATGGTGGACGTCGGCCACAAAACGCCATCGCGTCGCGTCGCCGAAGCGCACTGCGTGGTGGTCACCGCACTCGATATCAACTCCTTGCCGGTCTCATCACAGGGCTTCGAGCCCGTCGTGGCGGCGCGCCTCGCGGGCATTCACGCAGCCAAGAACACGTCTCAACTGATTCCGCTGTGCCACCCCCTCTCGCTGCAGAACATCAGTGTCGAAGTGCTCGCACACTCGCGTGGCGCCGAGGTGCGCTCTACGGTCGTCACCGTCGATCGCACCGGCGTGGAAATGGAGGCTCTCACCGCCTGCTCCTTCGCCGCGCTCAGCTTGCTCAACTCACTCCTGGTCCTCGATCCACGAGCGAGCATCGAGGACGCCGAGGTCGTGTCCAAGAGCGGCGGAGCTTCGGGCGATTGGGTTCGACGCGGCGATGACTACTGAGGACCTCGCTCCACGTACCGACGTCGCGGCGCTGCTACTCACCGGTGGGTTGAGTCGACGGATGGGACGCGACAAGATTCAACTGATGGCCGAAGGCCACACGCTCGCCCAGCGCACCGGCCAAATCCTCTCGCGCGTCGTTGCAACAGCGTTCGAGGTCGGCCCGGGAACGTCGGGACTGCCCGCGATCCACGAGACGACGCTCGGCCAGGGGCCGCTCGTCGCCATCGTCGCCGGCCGCCGCGCGTTGGTGGACTGCGCCTATCGCGGTGACGCTCTCGTCGTCGCGAGCGACCTACCCTTCGTCACCGATGGCTTACTTCGATATCTCGCCGATGTCGAGGCGACGTTTTCGGTGGTCCCCGTCGTCGAGGGGCGTCCCCAACCGCTCTGTGCTCGGTGGTCGGGTCGGGATCTCGACGCCGCCGCGCGCTGGGTCAGCGGCGGAGAGAGATCGCTTCGTCGATTGCTCGATGAACCCGACGTCACGTGGTTGGACGAGTCGCACTGGGGCCACGTCGCCTCGGCGCACGCCTTCGACGACGTGGATACGCCCGAGGACCTGGAACGACTCGGCTTGAACTTCTAGGACTCGCCGGCGAACTCCAGGCGACGAGCGCATTCGAGCGCCGCCGCGGGATGAAGGCCCGCGCGCGCGGCGAGCCAGCACGCCACCGGGGCGGCGGTGCGCTCGGAGGAATGGGCGGCCTCGCCCGCGAGAGCGAGGATCGTCGCCACATCCTCATCGCTCGGCGCTTCGACGCCCAGTTGTGTTGAGAAGGCCAAGATCCATTCTTTCGACGTGGTCATGGGGGCATGTTACCGAGTCGACGCGCCAACGCGATGATCATCGGTCGATAGGCTGAGCGACGCGTCCGCGTGGCCTCGGCGCGCCCGTCGCGCCCTCGGGCGCCCAAAGGAGAAGTCGTGAGTCGCTCTGCACCCCAACGACGAGTATGGCGAGTAACGGTGGGCGACGCCCCCGTGTCGCGCCGAGATTCGCTCGCCGGCGAAGAGCCCCTCGAGATCCGCGTACAGGGCCGCTCGCTCGCCGTCACCATGAGGACTCCGGGCGACGATTTCGATCTGGCCGCCGGCTTCCTGGTGAGCGAAGGAGTCGTGTCACGTCGCGAGGAGCTCACAGCGATGCGCTACTGCGCCGGTGCGGGTGACGACGGCGTCAACCGCTACAACGTGCTCGACCTCTCACTCGCCGAAGGCGTCGCCGCTCCCGACGACAGCGTCGCGCGCGCGTTTTTCACCACCAGCTCATGCGGTCTGTGTGGCAAGACGTCCATCGACGCGGTGCGCACGCGCTCTAGCTTCGCCCTGCACGATGATCACTTCAGTGTTGCCCCCGACACCGTCGTATCGCTGCCGCAGCGGCTTCGCGAGGCGCAGGCGGTCTTTGACAAGACGGGCGGACTTCACGGGGCCGCTCTCTTCGACCTCGCCAGCGAGGAGATCCTCGTGGTGCGCGAAGACGTGGGGCGCCACAACGCCGTCGACAAAGTCATGGGATGGGCCCTTCGCGAAGGGCGCCTCCCCTTGCGCGGCACCGTGTTGATCGTCTCGGGCCGCGCGTCATTCGAGCTGGTACAGAAGGCCGCGATGGCCGGCGTGGCGATGCTGTGCGCCGTGTCGGCCCCCTCCTCATTGGCGGCGGACCTAGCCGATGAGTTGGGGATGACGCTGGTCGGCTTCGTGCGCGATCCAACTTTTGTCATCTACACCCACCACGAGCGGCTGGCGCCGGGCACTATGGCCTAGGGCCTGCTCGCTCGAGTCGCACGACCAGTGATTTCGACGTGGGTGTGTTGCTCTCGAGGGCGGTCGAGTCCAGGGGCACGAGCACGTTCGCTTCGGGAAAGTACGTCGCCGCGCAACCCCGCGGCGTGGAATACGACACGCAGCGCAGTCCCGCGAGTCGCCGCTCCTCACCCGCCCAGACGCTCACGAGATCGACCACGTCACCGTCGGCGAGTGAACGCTCGGCCAAATCCTCGGCGTTGACGAAGACCACGTGTCGCCCGCCCGTGATGCCGCGGTAACGGTCGTCAAGTCCGTAGACGGTGGTGTTGAACTGATCGTGTGAGCGCATGGTCTGCAACAGGAGATAGCCCTCGGGCACTGCGGGCGCGTCCGGGAGATTCACCGTGAACCGAGCCTTACCCGTCGCGGTACGAAAGACGCGCCCGTCGTAGGGGCCGCGCGGCAGCATGAAGCCGCCCGGCTTCGCTACCCGGCTTTCGAAGTCGTCGAAGCCGTCGACGACGTGCGAGATGTGACCGCGGACCACGCGGTAGTCACTAGCCATCTCGGCCCAACCCATCTCGTCGCCGAATAGCGCTCGACCCAACGAACACACGATGGCGACCTCGCTTCGTAACTCACTCGATCCGGGAGCCAGATTGCCCCGAGAGAGTTGGACCATGCTCATGGAGTCCTCCACGGTGACGAATTGCTCGCCCGCAGCTTGCACGTCACGCTCAGTGCGTCCGAGGCACGGCAGTAACAACGCCTCGGTGCCGTGGTGCAGATGCGAGCGGTTGAGTTTGGTCGCCACGTGCACGGTCAGCGCGCACTTCTCCATGGCGGCCGCGGTGAGGGCGGTGTCCGGCGTGGCGGCGACGAAGTTGCCCCCGAGCGCGAAGAATACGTCGATGTTCCCGTCGCGCAAGGCGCGAATCGTGTCGACCGTGTCAAAACCGTGTTGGCGCGGTGGCTCGAAGTCGAACTCGTCACGGAGCCGGTCCAAGAAGTCGTCGGGCATCTTCTCCCAGATTCCCATGGTGCGGTCACCCTGAACGTTGGAGTGTCCGCGGATTGGTGAAGGGCCGGCCCCCGGTCGGCCGATATTGCCGCGCAGCAACAAGAAGTTGACGATCTCGCGGATCGTGGCCACCGCGTTGCGGTGTTGGGTGATGCCCATGGCCCAGCACACGACGACGCTGCGGGCCGCGACGACGTCATCGGCGAACGCTTCGATATCGGCGCGCGCGATGCCGCTGAGCGCTTCAATGTTCGACCACTCGGTGTCGCGCCACTGCACCATCACCTCCTCGAGGCCGTCGCAGTACGCCGCAATGAAGTCGAGATCGAAGACGGAACCGGGTTGCGCGTCTTCACGCTCGAGCAGCGCCTTGTTGACACCGCTGAACAGCGCCAAGTCACCGCTCAAACGCACCGGCACGAACCGGTCGGTGAGCGTGGTGCCCTCGCCGACAATCCCGCGCAACTTCTGAGGATTCTTAAAGCGCATCAGTCCGGCTTCGGGTAGGGGATTCACCGTCACGATGCGCGCTCCGCGCCGCTTCGCGCTCTCGAGGGCGGAGAGCATTCGCGGATGATTCGTTCCGGGATTCTGACCCACGATGACGATCAATTCCGCGTGGTCGGTGATGTCCTCGAGACTGACCACGCCCTTGCCGACGCCGATGGTCTCGTTCAACGCCGATCCACTCGACTCGTGGCACATATTCGAACAGTCCGGAAGATTGTTCGTCCCGAGCCGACGGGCCAGTAACTGGTATACGAAGGCGGCCTCGTTACTCGCGCGGCCGCTGGTGTAGAACGCGGCGCGATGGGGCGAGTCCATGACGGCCAATCGGTCGGCCGTCAGGCGAATCGCGGCGTCCCAGGAGATGGGCGCGTAGCGCTCGGCGCCCGCAGCGAGATACATCGGCTCGGTCAGTCGTCCCTCGAGCTCGAGTTCGTGGTCGCTCATCTCGCGCAGCTGACCAATGGTGTGGGTGGCGAAGAAAGCCCGGTCGACGCGTGAACGCGTGGCCTCCCACGCAGCGGCTCTCGCTCCGTTCTCGCAGAATTCAAAGTGGCTCCGCTCGCCGGGCGCCGGATCGGGCCACGCACAACCGGGGCAGTCAAAGCCCCCCACTTGGTTGATCTTGCGCAGCGTCGACGCGCTGCGCGCGACTCCCATTTCCTCGAAGGCGTCTTTCATGGCGTGGCGCACTCCGGGAATGCCGACCGACGTGGTCTTGGGTGCGCTCACGTGGAGTTGCTCGTCGGACTCGTTCGCCACTCAGCCCTCCTGCGCTTTCCTGCGTCGGTCTGCCACACGCGCGACGCAACACGTGGGCCCATCATATGTTGTGAAACCGGATGTCTTCCCTCGAGTATCCCCGCGTTCGCCACATCACGCAGACGAGAACTGCGCGTGTCGCCACCACGACAACCCGCCACCACCAGGCTCACCGTACCGGCGAGCGCCGTGACGATGAGAACCGCCCGGAGGCGCGCCGGCGTAGTAGACAACCCCAGAGCACTCACCAGCACCGCCATTGACCACGATCCGACCGAGACTCCGGCCGCCTCGCGCTCGCGCACGAGTCGAATCAACTGTGGCAATCGGGTGAACGAGCTAGCACCGCCTACACCAATGACCGTACCCGACCAACCCCACCAGAGGGCGGGACCCGCACAGCACAGGCTCACGAGAACTAGCGAGCGAACCCCGACGTGGCAGCGAACCCGTGGTCGCAGTCGATACAAAATCAACAGCTGCAGCGGTAATGCGAACAGGCTTCCCGCGACGATCTCCCACGATCCCACCGTGATTCCGTAAACAATCCAGAAACACGCGAGGAGCACGAAGAGCACCCACGGTGGCGACGGAGACGCCGTGCACTCCCGCACGAGTGATGCGCCAGTACTGGGCGTACGCGCCCGCGGTCCCGAGTACGACAGCGAGTCAGCCAATCCCCGTCGAGAATTCGGTGAAACTCACGGTTCATCTCCGCCCGGGGCGTCCGACATCGTCGGGTCAGTGGGTCGACGCGACGCGACGCGTAACGCCACGTGACACGACACGAAGTGACCATCGGAGGTCTCGGTGAGCGCGGGGGCCGTTTCACGACACGCGGGCTCCACGAGCGCACATCGAGGCGCGTAGGGACATCCGCGGGTCACCTGGTCCACCTGAACCTGCACGGCGTCGGACCCCGAAGCTTGTCGCGAACGTTCGTGTTCGGGGTCGGGCACGGGGATGGCGTCAGCGAGAGCCGAGGTATACGGGTGCAGCGGCGTCGAAAAGACTTGGTCGTAGCGGCCTGTTTCCACCACGCGGCCGAGATACATCACGGCGATGTCGTCACTGATATGGCGCACCATCGAGAGATCGTGGCTGATGAAGAAGTACGACAACTTGAGTTCGTCCTGAATGCGCACCAGGAGATTAATGATCTCCGCGCGTACCGACACGTCGAGGGCCGACGTCGGCTCATCGAGCACCAGAATTTGAGGTTCCACGGCCAAGGCGCGCGCAATCGCCACGCGCTGGGCCTGGCCCCCGGAGAGTTCGTGGGGGTAGCGAGAAGCGAAGCGGGCAGTGAGCCCCACCATGGCCATCAGTTCCGCGATGCGCGCGACGGCGTCATTGGTTTGCAGCGAGTGGACTTTCAAGACCTCGGCGAGGGCCTTCTCGACAGTCATGCGCGGATCGAGCGAAGAGAACGGATCCTGGAAGACCAGCTGAATCTTGCGCGCCAATGCGCGACGCGCGCTGTGCTCGTTGGCCTGCACGAGGTGACCATTGATCTCGATGGTGCCCGACGAGGGTGCCTCGAGTCCAACGAGCAGCCGGGCCAACGTCGACTTTCCGCATCCGCTCTCGCCCACGATGCCGAGGGTCTTGCCCTTCTCAAGAGCAATCGAGACGTCGCTGAGGGCGTCGACCTGGGACTGGCCGCGTCGACCGCCGTACACCTTGACGAGGTCATGGGCGCGTAGGACGATGTCTACCACTGTGAAGGATCCTTCCAACATGCGGCGAAACTCCCCCGGCCCCGGTCGAGGAGTGCCGGTTCTTCCTGAGCGCACTTCTCCTCGGCGTAGGGGCAACGCACTCGAAAGGGACACCCGACGCCCAGGCGCGTGGGGTCGGGTGGCGTTCCGCCAATCTGGTGCAGGCGCGAGCGGTGCGCGCTGTCCTTTCCGGGCAGGGACGCCAACAACGCCTTGGTGTAGGGGTGCGTGGGACGCTCGAAGAGTTGCGAAGTCGTCGCCTTCTCCACCACCCTCCCGGCGTACATCACCGCCACGTAGTCGACGAGACTGGCCACCACGCCCAGGTCGTGGGTCACCCACAGTACCGCCATGCCGGTAGTGGCCTGCAGTGAACTCACCAATTCGAGGATCTGTCGCTGAATGGTGACGTCGAGAGCGGTGGTCGGCTCGTCAGCGATCAGGACGCGCGGCGACGTGGCCAGAGCCATTGCGATCATCACGCGTTGAATCATGCCGCCCGACAACTGGTGGGGGTACGACACGCGCACGCGCTCCGGGTCGGCCAGACCCACCTGACGCAATACCTCGCGGGTTCGTTCGCTCGCGAACCCCTGCGTGGCGCCGTGGGCCTTGAGTGCCTCTTCCACCTGGCGACCAACGGGCATCAGGGGATTCAACGAACTCATCGGGTCCTGGTAGACCACGGCGATTTCACCGCCGCGCACCGTGCGTAGTCGCTTATCGTCGACGTGAGCGAGGTCTTCGCCATCGAGCAGAATCTCGCCGCGCAGCACTGCCAACGGTGGCGACGCCAGCAGTCGCAGCACCGCGAGCATCGTCAGGGTCTTGCCCGATCCGCTCTCACCGACGATGCCGAGTTTCTCTCCCGGGCCGACGGCAATGTCCACCCCACGCACGATCTCGTCATTGCCGTGACGCCGAACGATCCCGATGTGCAGGTCTTTGATTTCCAGTAAGGGCCTACTCACGAAAATTCTCCCGAACCTTCGGTTTCGAAGACGAGGTTCACCGGGGCGAGGGATTCGTCGAGAGCGGTGATTAGCTGGCGGCCAGGAATAATGGCGCCCAGCACCACCGCGTGCTGCGCGCCCGTGCACGAGGCGATGCTGCCCTCGAGGCCCTGAACACTCAGGAAGCCAATGAGGGCGAACAACGTCGCTTCCTTCGCCGCCTCGGGAATACCGAAGTCGTCGATCAGTGAGATCGACGTCGCGTCGTCGGCGAGATTGCGCCGGATTGCTTGCATCAGCACCGGATTGCGGGTACCGCCGCCGGAAACGAAGAGCTCGCTCACGCCCTGATCACGTACCTCACGCGCAACGGTGCGAGCCGTCAGCTCACACAGAGTCGCCACGATGTCATCGTGAGAGACCTGACGCTCACCCAAGTGCGAGGTGAGGTACTTCAGATGAAAGAGTTCCTTGCCGGTCGACTTGGGTGCGGGCGCGTCGTAATACGGCTCCGCCAAGAACTCGGCGAGAAGCACTTCGTCCACTCGCCCGCGAGCGGCGCTGCTCCCCTCACGGTCGTAGGTCTGGGCGCCATCACTCAGCCACGTCACCGCGGCGTCCATCAAGGCGTTGGCCGGACCGATGTCGTAGGCGATCGGATCGCGTGAGGGACCCACCACGGTGATATTGGAGATCCCCCCCAGATTGAGGGCTCCGCGAACCCGCGCCGGACGTCGCCCGAGCAGCAACACGTCAATCAGGCTCGCCAGCGGCGCACCGTGACCGCCAGCCGCGACGTCGCGACTGCGGACGTCGGCGACGACTGTGGCCCCCGTCGCCTCGCTAATCCACGCGCCCTGTCCTATTTGCAGGGTTCCCCGGGCGTGACCGTTCTCAACCCAGTGGAACACGGTCTGCCCGTGCGAACACACCACGTCCACGTCGCCCGAGAAACAACTCTGCGCCAGTGACGCCGCCACCTCGGCGAAGCTCTGACCAATCAATGTGTCAAGCCGACACACTTCATCAATCGTCGTCGTCTGGGGCGGGAGCAATTGCGCCACGCGCGAACGCAGGTCGGCGGCGTAGGGGACGGATACGTGGCCGAGCAGTCGCGCGTGGACGGTGCGCTCACGAAGGGTGAGTTGGAGCGCCACCGCTTCGATGGCGTCGTACGAAGTTCCAGAAATCATACCAATGACGTTCATGCGCTTAACGAGTCCTTGTGCGTGGGTCGGAAGTGTCGCGAAGACCGTCACCGAGAAAGTTGAATCCGATCACCGCGATGACGATCACCAGTGAGGGTCCCCACAGCGTCCACCACGCGACGCCGGCGAGGGAACCCGCGTTATTCACCATTTCGCCCAGCGACGCCGTCGGAGGCGGTGGACCCAGTCCGAGGAAGCTGAGACCCGCTTCGGCCACGATTGCCCACGACAGCGTCAAGCTCGTCTGCACCGCGATAACTCCCGCCACGTTGGGCAAGATGTGACGCCACAAGAGTCGCAGTCGTGAGAAACCAAGCACGCGGCCCGCACGCACGAAGTCTGACTCGCGAAGCGCCAGCACGGGGCTGCGCACCACGCGCACGAAGATAGGGATCCACGGGACACCAATCGCAATAGCGCTATCCACGATGCCGAAACCCAGCGCCGTCACGATCGCCAGCGCGAACAAGATGGTGGGGATCGCGAACATCATGTCGGTCATGCGCATGATCATCGCCGACGTCCACTTACCCAAGAATCCGGCGACGATGCCACCAATGGTCCCGATGACCCCGGCGATGAGCACCGACAAGAAGGCGATCTCGAGCGACACCCCCAGACCCTGCATGGCCTGAGAGAAGACGTCGCGGCCGAACTGGTCAGTACCCATCGGGTGCGAAAAGGAAATTCCCTTCAAGACCGAGGCGGGATTCTGCGCGTCGGCGGCGTAAGGCGTGAGGCCCCACAGCCCCATCAGCCCCACGACCAGCACGACGCCCACGATAATGACGCCACGGCGTCCGTCGCGACTGTGCCACAGCGCGGCGAACCACCCGCGGTGGCGGACGACATCCTCGTCGGAGCCCGGTGGGATTGTGGTGGACTCGGACACGCTCAACGCTTTCTCGTTCTGGGGTCCACGAGCGAATAGGTCAAGTCGACCAACATGTTGACGATGACGAATCCCGCCGCAAAGACGAGCGTCACGCTCTGCAGGACCGGGTAGTCACGGTCGGTGATGGCGGTGATCATTTGTCGCCCCATCCCCGGCAGGACGAAGATCTGCTCGACGAAAACAGTTCCCCCGATCAAGTAGCCCAACTGGATACCCGACATGGTGACCACGGCGGTGAGCGAATTCAAGAAGAGGTGGCGCCAGATATAGGCGCTGCGCGACACACCTTTGCCGAGCGCGGTACGCGCGAAGTTGAGACTCTTCACCTCGAGGACCGCCCCTCGAGTAGTTCGAAGAATGGCGGCGCCAATGCCGAGACTCAAGACGAGGGCGGGAAAGATTATCTGCTGAAAATTGAGCCACGGATTGGTGAAGAACCCCACGAAGTTGAGCGACGATGGGAAGTAGTGGAACTTGTCCGCCATGTAGACCGAGAGAACCTGGGCCAGAATGAAGCCGGGCACCGCCAAACCGACGACCGACACCGCCTGGCCGAGATTGTCCTGCCACCTGCCCGGGTGCAGGGCGCTCCACATCCCAAAGCCGACACCAATGAAGAGCCCCAGGACCATCGAGAAGAATGCCAATTCGAGGGTGACGGGCAAAGTGCTACCGATGAGAGTGCTCACGGACTCGCGATAGGTCAAGGACACGCCGAGGTTTCCCGTCAGCGTGGCGTGCAGCCATGAGAAGTACTGCTGGACTGCGGGTTGCCCCACACCGTAGTAGCGGTCTAACGCAGCGATCTGGGCACGAGTGAGGAGACCCTCACTCGTGCCCATCGCCGCGCTGACTGCATTCCCGGGGAGTACCCGGAGGATGATAAAAACAATCACCGACGCCCCAAAGAGGGTGACGAGGATGCTGAGGATTCGCCGCGCAATGGAGAGAAAAACGTTCATTGTGCGGCGAATCCCCTATTCACTACTTACTTGAGTGTCGTGTTCGCGAGACTCGACAACTGCGTGGTGTTGATCGGCGACAGCGTGAATCCGTGGACGTGCGATGACAACACCGCAAAGTCGTAGGAGTCAAACAGCCAGATCCACACCGCGTTACCCGTCAGGTCGTTGTTCAGCTTCTTCCACGCGGCCGTTTGACCGGCCGGGGTCGAGTTCACGTCACCGGCCAGCAGTTCCTGCTGCAGTGACTTCGAGCTATACCCCGCGGGCACTGCTAATCCTGCACCCTTGCCGAAGTAGCGACCGTACATGACGTAGGGGCTGGGGTCGGCCCCGTTCAAGGCGAAGGCCGCCTGGAACTTACCCTTCAGCCAGTCCTGGATGTAGGCGTTGCCCGCCAGGTTCTGGATGTTCATCTTGATCCCTACGCGCGCCAACTCCGACTGCATGGCGATTGCCTGGGCGGCGGACGTCGAGTCGAGATCGGTGGAGGTGATCGCGGTGAAGGTGAAGCCGCTCGCGTGACCCGAGGCCTTCAGGTACTTGCGCGCCTGGGCCAGGTTCTGGGTCGGGCAGATCGCCGACACCGGGTTGGTGGCGTATGGTCCCAGCGGAACCGGTCCCACAACTTTGCCATTACCAAAGACGGAGTCCTGAAGAATCTGGTTGCGGTTGGTGGCGCAGGCAATGGCGCGTCGCGCGTTCACGTTGGCGAGAATTCCCACCTTGTCCTGCAACTGCAGGGCGCGGTACGAAAGATCCATCGCGTGCTGAACGAGGAAGGACTGCGGGATGGTGCTGACCACCGTCGGCTGCGACAACAGGGCCATCTGAATGGTCCCCGCCTGCAGAGCGGAGGAGATGGACTGCTCCGTCGGGATTGTCTTGAGTTCCACCGTACTCAGCGATACCTTGCCGCCCCAGTAGTTGGGGTTGGCCTTCATGGTGAAGGAAGTCGTGGGAACCAACTTCGAGAACTCGAAGGGACCGGTGCCGTCAGGCTTGGTGGCAATCGTGCCCGCGCTGATAGCGGCCGCCGGCATGATGCCCAGGTTAACGGTCGCGAGACCTTCGAGGACCGACACGTCAGCGTGGCTCATCGTCAACACCACTGCGTTGGCACCGCTCGCGGCGACCTTGGTCACCGAGCCGATGAACGAGGCGGACGGGTCAGCCGTCTTCGTGGCCTGCGCACGATTCAGCGAAGCGACCACGTCAGCCGAGGTCATCGTGCTGCCGTCGTCGAACTTGACACCTTGGCGCAGTTGTAACGTGAGGCGCTTGTTGCCGTTGGAAAAGGTCCAACTCGTCGCCAGGTCCGGAACAATCTTCAGACTCGCGTTCTCCTGGACCAACGTGTTGTAAATCAGTCCGAGAGCTTCGAAGTCGAGAAAGTTCGTCACCACGTCTGGGTCGATCTTCTGAACACTATTGACGGTTCCAATCACGAGAGTGGAACTCGATGCCTTGGGGCTCACCGACGCCGAGGCGCTGGCCGAGTCCAGAACACTGCTCGAGAACATCCCGATCGTGCTCACCACGAGGGCCGCCGAAGCGAGACCTCTCACTCCAATTGTTCGTTTCATTTATCCCCCTGTGAGGTAGTAGAAGTATCCGCTATGCCGCGACACTACAGGTGACATTTGGTCCAGTCAAGTCAAATGTTGTTCTAAGATTTCGATTATGTTAAATTCGAGTATCCAATAAAACAAGGACTTTCGGGTTTTGCCTAAAATAGGTTGACCAGACCAATTTGAGTTGGTAGATTACAAAAATCCACCGAACCTGGTGACCACCGCTTTGGAGGCCAAGTGCTTGATGAACCAGTACCGGTACTCGAAAGTACGGTTTCTGCGCCCAAATACCAGAGCATTCATGACGCGCTCCTCATCATCATTGAAGGACTTCCCGCCGGCTCGGCCATGCCCACCGAGCGCGAACTCTGCCAGACCTACGGCGTGTCGCGAGCCACCGTGCGCCAGGCCCTCGGCCAATTAGAGATCGAACAGCGCATTTACCGCCGCCAGGGCAAGGGCACCTTCGTCGCCAACGCCAAGATCGAACAGCGCCTGGAACTGATGAGCCACACCGAGGGAATGCGCGCCAGCGGTATTTCTCCCAGCTCCAAACTCATTGACGTGCGGCGCGTCGCCGCCGGCTCCGACGTGAGTGTGCGCCTGGGCCTGTCGGCCAACGCCGAGGTCCTGCGTATCGAACGTCTGCGTCTCGCCGACGGCGACCCCATTGCCATCGAAGTCGTCTTTCTCAGCGCCGAGCGCTTCGACGGAATTACTGCCGTGCTCTCGGACAGCGCGTCGCTCTACCAATTACTCTCCTCGAACTACGGCGTAGAACTCGCCTCGGCCGAGGAGACCATCGAGGCGGTCGTGGCCGAAGGGCGCGAGGCGGGCCTCTTGCGCTGCGCGCCCGGCATGCCACTACTCATGCTCTCGCGCCGGACTCTGGATACCTCGGGTCAACCCATCGAGTTCGTACGCTCGCTCTACCGCGGCGACCGCTACCGCTTCCAGACCGGACTACGCCGCCCCGAGCAGGGTTCGACCTCGACGCCGATGGAAAACCGACCCGCGCGGGTGCGGCTGGCGATGCCGAGCGACGCCCCCGCACTGGCGTCGGTCTTCATCGAGTCGTGGAAGGGCTCGTACCGCGGCATCGTGGCCGACGCGATCATCGATGGACTCGATTTTGAGGACACCACGAAATGGCTGGGCAACCTCATCGCCACGAAGTCGGCCCAGACGCTGGTCGCCGAGATCACGCCCGGACACGTCGTGGGCTTCACCAGCTTGGGCATGGAACCCGACAACCCCGGCAATGGTCATATCTACTCGCTCTACGTGGCGCCGCCGGCCGGCGGGCAGGGAATCGGACGATTGCTGCTGGAGAAGGCGCTCGCGGTCCTCGACCCGCTCTCCATCCGACCCGTGACCCTGTGGGTGTTCGAAGAGAACGTCCGCGCCCGCAAGATCTACTCCGACGCGGGGTTCGTCCCCGACGGTGGACGGCGCGTCGAAGACCTCTACGGTGCCCAGGAGGTGCGACTTCGCCGTATGCCGGTCCACGATCAGATGATCACCACCTCCGCCCCCCCCACGGCGGACGCGGTTACCGACACCTCGGCTCCTCGAGCACCGTCATGACGACGCGGGAATCGTCACGAGTCACGATGGAGTTCGCCTCAGGGAGTTCGCGTTTCTCGACCTCCGCCCGCAACTCGCTCACCACCGTGCTTCTTGACACGATGACCTCGGGTTTCCCCGCTGGACTGAATCTCTCGGTCGTGGACCGCTCCGGGGTGATCGTGCGCGCGTGGGGCGGCTACGCCAATACGGTGGGCACGGATGAAGCGACGGGCCCCGATACCCTCTACGACCTAGCGTCACTGAGCAAGGTCGTCGTCACCACCACCTTGGCCCTCTGGCTGGAGGACCAGAAGGCCTGGAAGCTCAACCAACCCCTGGCCGACTGGTTACCCGACTTCACTCGCCGCGACATCACCCTTCGCCAGCTCATCACGCACACGTCGGGGATCGTTGCGCACCGACCCTTCTTTCACCTTGGCCCACGGCCCGACGCGGTTCGACGGGCCGTGTACGACGAAGCACTCCTGGCCGACACTCCCGGTGGCGTCCTCTACAGCGACCTCAACTTCATGTTGCTCGGCTGGGCGATTGAGAAGTGCACGGATGAACCCCTAGATCAACTCTTCCAACGCGTCGTCGCCACACCGCTCGCCATGCACGACACGCGATACCGACTCACCGCGCGGATGCGCACTCGCTCCGCCGCCACCGAACTTGATGGCGATCAGCGTCTCTCGCCCGGCCTCGTGCGCGGCGAGGTCCACGACGGCAACGCCTGGGCGCTCGGCGGAGTATCGGGTCACGCCGGGCTCTTCTCCACCGCAGCGGACCTCTCACTCTTCTCGCGTGAATTCCTCGATCCGCGTCACCACCGGGTCTTGAGTACGGCGACCCAGGCTCGAATGGCCCGTCACCAGGCGGGTCGACAACCCGACGTGCGCGGACTGGGTTGGCGTATCGAGCCGCGCGGCTGGGGGCGCTGGCCCGCGGGAACAATCTGGCACACTGGTTTCACGGGCACTTCGCTTCTGATCTCACCGCGAGCCAATATCGCAGTGGTTCTGCTCACCAACGCTATCCACCCCACCCGCGACCTCGAACGACAAGCCACGTTCCGCGCCGCGGTACACCGGGCACTCGCGAAGTTGAACGTATGAACGAACCGCCCGACGCCGACGCGCTGCGCCTCCTCGGTACCGAGCAGGTTCGACCCGAACTCGAGGCCCTCGACCAGATGTCCGTGGACGACTTGGTGGAGTTGATGTGCCACGACGTGCGCCAAGTGCCCGGAGCCCTCTCCGCCGCGCGAGCCGCAATTGCCGCCGCGGTGTCGGGCGTCGTCACCCAGCTCGAGCGGGGCGGACGACTCATCTACGTGGGCGCGGGCACCGCGGGTCGCCTCGGCATGCTCGACGCCGCCGAAGCCGGACCGACGTTCAATGTCGACGAGGGCCAAGTCGTCGGCGTCCTCGCCGGCGGACTCAACGCCTTCGGGGTGCCCATTGAGAACGCGGAGGACGACCACGAAGGTGGCGCGCGAGCCATACGTGATCTGGCAGTCTCCGCTCTCGACTGTGTGGTGGGAATCTCCGCGAGCGGACGCACCCCCTACGTCCTCGGGGCCGTCGCCGCGGCGCGAGGCGCCGGCGCGGTGACCGTCGGGCTCTCGTGCAACGTCGACACTCCACTCAGCGCCAGCGTCGCGTACCCCATTGAAGTAGTGGTCGGTCCCGAGCTCATCGCCGGCTCAACGAGGATGAACTCCGGCACCGCCCAAAAGCTGGTGCTCAACATCATCTCGACCGCCTCGATGGTGCGCCTGGGCAAAACATACGGGAACCTCATGGTGGACGTGCGGCCCACGAACGAGAAGCTTCGCGATCGTTCGATGCGCATCGTGTCGCGTATCACCGGCGCCGGCGATGTCCAGGTTGTCGCCGCACTCGACGCCTGCGAGTGGCAACCCAAGGTCGCTTCTACGATGATCATCGGCGACCTCGGTGCCGACGACGCCGCTCAACTGTTGCGCGAGTACGGCGGACGACTGCGCCCCGTACTTGACTCGCTGCGTTCGCCAGATTCCGTGCCTCGGCGCACGTCGACCTCCAGCTGGCGTCGCCTCGGCGTGGCCGCCGCCTTCATCGACGGCCACCTGGTGACCGGCGACATCGCGGTGAGCGGCGAGGAAATCGTCGCGGTCGGCCTCGCCGGAGAAGGTCGCGGCATCGCCATCCCCGGCTTCGTCGACACCCAGATCAACGGCTACTTCGGCGTTGACTTACTTAACGCTGACGTCGACGAAATCCTCGCGATGGGCGACGCCCTCACGCGCGACGGCGTCATTGCCTACCAACCCACCTTGATCACGAGTGACTTCGATCAACTCCGTCGCGCGGCGGCGAACATCGACGGGGCCCGACGCGCAACGACCACCGGTGCGCGAATCCTCGGCATCCACCTCGAGGGACCGTTTCTCTCACCACGTCGAGCGGGAACCCACCCCGTACACCACCTGCGCGCGCCCGACCTCGAGCACCTGAGAGCCCTGCTCGGCGCGGGCGAAGTCGCAATGGTGACGATCGCCCCCGAGCTACCAGGTTCACTGGAACTCATTCGTTACTGCGTCGACCACGGCGTCAGGGTGTCCCTCGGTCACAGCGGCGCCACTGCAGAGGAAGCGCGGCGCGGCTTCGATGCGGGCGCGTCTGCGGTCACTCACCTCTTCAACGCAATGGAGCCACTGAGCGCTCGCTCGCCGGGGCTCGCGGGGGTTGCACTCGCCCGACCCGACGTCATGGTGCAGATCATCGCCGACGGCGTGCACGTCGCCGATGAGATGTTGCGCCTGACCTTCTCAGCCGCGTCACAACGATGCGTCCTAGTCAGCGATGCGATCGCCGCCGCCGGCGTCGACCGCGAGGTCGTGCAACTGGGCGACGTGACGGTGCTGATCAACGACGGCGAAGCTCGGCGCGTCGACGGAACACTCGCCGGCAGCATTGGCAAACTTCGCGACAGTCTCATTCGCGTGCGCGCCCTAGGCATTGATCCAGCCGACGCCCTCAGAGCAGTCATCAGTCGCCCGGCACAGCTCGCCGCAATGACCAATATCCCTTCGATTCGACCGGGTCAGTCCGCCAACTTCTTCGTCGTCGACGACGAACTACGGATGACGGACCACGTCATGAACGGTGTCGTCACCGCTGTTCATTGATATTTTCTCTATCCCGCTCGAGCGACCACGAAAGTCTGCGCGCCAACAATGTCCTCTATCCTCTATCCACGATGACCACGTACCAGCCGGGGGACAACGTCGATCGCTCGGGCGTCGACGAGGCGACGCGCCTCTCGCTCGAGCGTGAACTCACTACCGCGCTGCGTGGCGACGTCCACTTCGACGGAGCGACGAGGGGCATCTACGCCACCGATTCGTCCAATTATCGCCAGATTCCCTTAGGCGTCGTGTACCCCCTCGACGAGGATGACGTCATGCGCACCGTGGAAATCTGCGCGCGACACCACGCCCCACTCTTGGGCCGGGGTGCGGGCACCAGCCTCGCCGGGCAAGCGTGCAACGTGGCGGTGGTGGTCGACATGAGCCGGCACATGAACAAAATTCTGGAGATCGATCCCGAGCGTCGCATCGCGCGTGTTCAGCCCGGCGTGGTCCTTGACCGGCTCAACGACGCCGCGCGCGCCATCGATCTCACCTTCGGCCCCGACCCGGCAACTCACGCCTGGTGCACCATCGGCGGCATGGTGGGAAACAACTCCTGCGGCACGCACGCGTTGCACTACGGCAAGACCGTCGACAACGTCGAGGAATTGAGAGTCATCACCTACCAAGGCGAACGCATGGTGCTCGGCCCGTGCGACGACGATGAGTACGTCCGATCCGCCCACGGCGGCAGTGATGCGTCGCGCATCGTGCGCGAATTGCGCGAACTACGTGCCGACTACTTTGAAGAAATCTCCACCGGATATCCCGATCTCGCCCGACGCGTCTCGGGCTACAACTTGGACCAACTACTCGAAGAAAATGGCTTTCACCTCGCGCGCGCCGTGGTCGGCTCGGAGTCGACCTGTGCACTGGTCACCGAAATCACCGTCACGCTCTCACCCTGGCCCCGGCACCGAGTCCTCGTCGTGTTGGGCTACGGCGACATCTACGTGGCCGCCGACGACGTGCCTCGCCTCCTCGGCTTTGAACTAATTGGTCTCGAGGGATTTGACATCACCCTCGTCGAACAGATGCGCCGAGCCAATCTCAACGTCACCAACCTCGACGCCTTGCCCGCGGGGAGGGGATGGCTACTCTGCGAGATCGGTGCGGACACTTCCGACGACGCCGCGAAGAAGGCCCACGAGTTGCTCGCCCGCCTGCCCGAAGGCGTGTCGGGAGTGGCACTCAGCGATCCGCACGACCAACAGCGCATCTGGCAAATCCGCGAGTCTGGTCTCGGTGCCACGGCCCGTCCCTCGGGACAACCCGCCAACCACGAGGGATGGGAGGACGCCGCCGTTATTCCCGACAACCTCGGCACCTACCTGCGCGGTATCAAGGAGCTGTGGGACGAGTTCGAGTTGAACGGTGCGTGGTACGGACACTTCGGCCAGGGGTGCGTGCACACCCGCAATAACTTCGACCTCTCCAGCGTGGAAGGTCTCGGGCGCTACCGCGCGTTCGTCGAACGCGCGGCGGACCTGTGCGTATCACTGGGCGGTTCCATCTCGGGCGAGCACGGCGACGGTCAGTCACGTGGCGAACTGCTCTCACGGATGTACAGTCCTCGACTTGTCGAGGCGTTCCGTCGCTTCAAGGAGATATGGGATCCGCAGCACCGCATGAACCCTGGCAAGTTGATCGACGCCTTTCCCCTCGATACCAATCTTCGCCACGGTCCGCGGTATCGTTCGTCAAATCTCTTGGCTACCGGATTCTCATTCCCCCAGGACCAGGGATCGTTCCAGGAGGCCGTGGAACGTTGCGTCGGCGTAGGCAAGTGCCGCAGCGACGCCGCGGGAGTTATGTGCCCCTCGTATCGGGTAACGCGCGATGAGAAGCACTCGACGCGAGGGCGCGCCAAACTCCTGGGCGAACTCTTCCAGGGCGCAGCCATCCCCGAGACCTGGCGCAGCGACGAGGTGTTCGAGGCTCTCGACTTGTGCCTGTCGTGCAAGGGCTGCGCGTCAGATTGCCCCACCCACGTGGACATGGCGACGTACAAGTCGGAATTTCTCTTCCACTATTACCAGGGACGTCTGCGTCCACGTTCGGCCTACGCACTGGGGCTGCTGCCCTGGGCCGGACGCATCGCTTCGCGCGCACCACGGGCCGCCAACGCGCTGCTCCAGGGTCGCCTCTCGCACGTCGTGATGCGCGCCGCGGGACTCAGCGCGCAACGCGCGGCTCCACGCTTCGCTCGACGTTCCTTTCGTCGCGACGAACTCGCCCACCGACTCGCTCGCGAGTTGACGCCCACCGTGGTGCTCTGGCCCGACACCTTCAGTGATCTCTTCTCGCCGACGCGCGTCAACGCCACCGCGGCGGTGCTCGAACTGGCGGGCGAGCGAGTCACCGTGCCCACGCAGTGGGCGTGCTGTGGACGCACCCTCTACGACTCGGGGATGCTCACCCGCGCTCGGACCAGCGCCCGACGGGTCCTCGACGTCCTCTCGCCCTACCTCGACCGGGGCCTGCCCGTGATCGTCGTTGAGCCGAGTTGTCTGGCGACGTTTAAGGACGAGTTTCCCCAGCTACTGAACGATGACCCGCGCGCCCATCGCCTGGCGTCGCTGAGTCGAAGCCTGGCCGAGCACCTCGACGCGACGAAGTGGGCACCCTCGACGGATCACCCACGCGGGCCGGTGAGCGTTCATCCCCACTGTCACCAGCGCGCCACCGGGGGCTCTCAGCCCGACGTCAATGTTCTCTCGCGAGTCGGATTCGACGTCGAACTGCTCGATCTGGGCTGTTGTGGACTGGCGGGCTCCTTCGGATACGAGGCGCACCACGACGAATTGTCACGACGAATAGCCGCGGACCGCTTCATCCCCGGCATCACTCGAGCCGCGCTCTCGGGACCACTCGTCCTCGACGGGTTCAGCTGCGACCTGCAGGCCAGTCAACTCACGTCCCTTGAGCCGACGTCGCTCGCCGAACTGCTCTGGGAGACGCTGCGCGCGTCACGTACGACGAGGGAGTGAGATCACACTCCCAGCGTGATCTTGCTCAGCCCCGGCGAATTGTCGATGGGCCGACCGCGAAGTTCGCCCAGGCGTAGCGCCAGCACCTGACCCCACAGGACGAACGCCAAGCCGAGTGACCAATTCGCGAGGTTCTCGCCCACGACAATCTCCTGGTCGCACGCGAAACTCCGGCGCGAACTCGGGCGCAACACGACCGTGGTCATGCCCGATCGTCGGCAACCCTCGAGGATGAGATCACACAATTCGTCGGTCATCTCTTCGGTGACCACGAGCAGCAACGCCGACCCGGCGCCGTCGGCGCCAATGGGACCGTGCGCAAAGTCCGAGGCCGCGTAGCCCTCGGAACGGATGCCCGTGACTTCGCGAATCTTGAGCGAGATCTCCGCGGCCACCGCCGCGCCGATGCCGCGCCCCACCACGGTGAGGCCGCGCACGGCGTTGAGCTCGGCGAGGGGCAGCGACACGCTGAACGCCCACGCGAGCACCCGCTCCACCATCTCGGCGACGTCATCGAGCCCGTCGAGGTCAGTGCCCTTCATCGCCGAGACGAGTTGAGCCAACGCGTGCCAGGACGCCGAGAAGGTCTTGGTCGAGGCAACGGCCCGTTCGGGCCCGGCCGCCATGTCGATGACGACGTCGCTATCGAGTGCCAGCGGCGAGGTGGTGTCGTTGGTCAAGGCGGCGTGCGGACGAAATTGGTGACGTGCCCGCGTCAGAATATCCACCATGCCGGGTGACCTACCCGATTGGGAGATCACGAGAACTCCCGCCCCCGTGAGGTCGAGGATGGAATCGTCGTCGTAGAGCGACGGCGTCGCTAGGGCCACCACCAGACCCAGTTCCTTGCCGGCCAGGTACTGGAAGAAGAGCGCCGCATTATCCGAGGAGCCGCGAGCTCCCACCACCGCGTAGGTGATGCCTCGCCAGGACTGCGCAACCCGTTGCGCCTGTCGCGCGCCCTCCTCGCGGCGAGAGCGAAGGATGCCTGCTTGCGAGCGGATTTCGTCTTCAAAGTATGTCGTCATCAGTTCCCTTCGATTGCGTCGCGATGCGACTCGTCAACGAGCCACGAACGAATCCAATCTAGACCGAATTTTCTGGCACTTTCCCTCGTCACGCGGGTTATACCTCGATCACTGGCAGTACCAATCGTCCCGACAGCACCCGTAGGCCCTGATCACGTCGACATGACAAGTGCACGGTCGTTGGCTCATGAAATTCTATTGAGTTGATCGCCAACGATCCGAGCGGTCTGATCGGACCTTCGTCCGTTACATTGTCAACGTGACAGCTCCCACCACGTGCGACGTCTGCGGTTTTGTCTACGCCGGCGTTACGCCGGGCGACGTCGCCCCGCGACTCACCGCCGCGACCACATCACTGGCGAACGTCATGGCCGCGTCGGGCGACGTTGTTCGTATTCGACCCTCAGAGCAACGATGGTCAATCCTCGAATACGCGTGTCACCTTCGCGACGTGCTCATTTCAATCCGTGAACGACTGATCCTCGCCACCATCGTCGACGTGCCCACCGGCGTCGCACTGCACCGTGACGAGCGCGTGGAGCGCGGGTTCTACCGCAATGACTCGGTCGACGACGTCGCCGAGGATATCCGCATGCTGTCGCGACTCCTTCTCACGACGTACGCCGTTCTCTCTGCGCACGATCTGCAGCGGCGCCTCATCTACAGTCCCGTCTCGCCGAACGAAGTAACCATCCTGTGGGCCGCCGCCCAGGCGGTCCACGAAGCCGAACATCATTTGGCCGACGTCGAGGAGAATCTCACGCTGCTCGCCTAATTTGGCGCGTGTCCGGTCGCCGAGCGACCACCCGACGCGGACCCGGTCTCAATGAGATCCCAGCCGTTGGCGTACAAGTCACGGAATACAACGACTCGCCCCCATCTCTCGGTGCGCGGCTCCTCAATGAACTCGACCGCCGCCGCCGAAAATCTGGCGTAGGTTGCGTCGAAATCGTCGGTGTAGAGAAAGTACGCCACCCGGCCGCCGACGGAGTTGCCAATCGCCGCAACCTGTTGTTCACCTCGCGCGCGCGCCAGCAGCAAACGAGCACCCCCCGAGCTCGGTGCCACCACGACCCAGCGCTGGTCGGAATCGAGCACGGTGTCCTCGACGAGCGTGAAACCCAGGCCGTCGACGTAGTACGCCAGCGCCCGGTCGTAGTCGTCAACGACGAGAGTGATCATCCCCAGAGTTGCCATGCTCGTCTCCTCACCGGTGTCGCTCTCGCGAACCGCAGGAACATTATTGCCTCGACGCCGACCCGGCACGACGTACCGCACGTGGATCGGCGGCATTCGCGCAACGGGTCGATAGTCTGACATCTGTGAGTGCACTGTCGTCAGTGTTGTGGGTAGCCGCGGGGGCCTGCGCCTTCGCGTGGACTGCGTCACTCGTGACCGGCGACACCTCGTGGGTGGACCGGATGTGGTCGCTCCTGCCCGAAACCTACGTCTGGATTTTCGCCGGCTACGCCCATTTCGCCAACGCCCGCCTCGACACGATGGCGGTCCTCGCCACACTCTGGGGAGGGCGACTCACCTACAACTTCGCGCGCAAGGGCGGGTATTCGGGGGTGGAGGATTACCGCTGGCAAGTCCTTCGCGAGGCGATGGCGCGCTGGCGGTTCCAGCTCTTCAATCTGTTCTTCGTCGTGTTGTATCAAAACGCTCTTTTGGTGCTGATCGCCCTGCCCGCGATGAGCGCGTACCAGCACCGCACGACACATTTCGGACCTCTCGACGTTCTCGCCGTCATTGTCTTCGTCGCGCTCCTCGCGGGCGAGACCGTGGCTGACCAGCAGCAATGGGTCTTTCAGCAAGAAAAGAAGCGTGTCGCCACCGCCGGTCAACGACCCTCGCGGGGTTTCTTGCGCGAGGGCCTCTTTCGCTATTCGCGCCACCCCAACTACTTCTTTGAGATTGCCCAGTGGTGGGTCGTTTTCCTCGTGGGAGCGCTCGCGGCGAGATCTCTGGCCCAAGGTTCGGTGCTCGGCGCGGTCCTCTTGACGTTGCTCTTCGTGGGATCGACCCGATTCACCGAGAAGATCTCATCGGCGAAGTATCCCGGCTACGCCCTCTATCAACGCGAGGTGTCGCCGGTCATTCCCTGGTGGCCTCGGCGAAGTGTCGCAGCGCCCGCGCCGGACGAGATCCCGCCCGAGCCCGAGTGGAGCCAGTCCTAAGCGAAACCGTCCCAGGGTCCCTCGACGGTTGTCGTAGTGTCACATGATGCGTCTGAATCTCACCCTCATTATTCTCTTCGCGGCGGTCGTCGTACTGTGCATATGGCTTCCCACCAGGGTGCTACGGCGTCGCCACGTGAAGGCGGCGGCATTGAGTGACGTGGTGGTTCGATGCGCCCAGGGGCACTTCTTCACCACCATCTGGATTGCCGGCGCGTCCTTCAAATCGGTGCGTCTGGGCTGGAGGCGCTACCAGTACTGTCCCGTGGGAAAACACTGGAGTGTGGTCACGCCGATGCCGATTGACCAGCTGAGCGACGCCGAACGTATTGAAGCCGCGCGCGTGCACGACATCCGCATTCCCTAAAGTCTCAGCGCTACGTCAGAAACTCAGTGGGCCACCGCCGGCGCCTCGTCGTGTTGGGCGAGGTGGTGACGGTCAATATTGACGAGCAAGAAGAAGGTCGCCGCCGCGATGACGAACACCACCGCCCCGAAGCGGAAGGCCTCGTCGTAGCCGTGGACACTCGCCGCCGCCTTGAGAGTGGCACTCGCCGTCTGACCCTTAGCCATCGCGGCCGCCGTGAACGAAGTCGCGGAACTCACGACAATGGTGCTCTGGATGGCCGTGCCGAAGGAGCCGCCGAGTTGCTGGGAGGTGGACAGCACCGCCGACGCCGCCCCGGTATCACGTGCCTGGACATTGAACAGGGCGGTCGAGGCCAGCGAGACGAAGGCCAGACCGAGCCCCAGACTGGTGACAATCATCGACGGCATGACGTGGATGTAATACGAACTGGTGGGTGCCACCAGCGAGAGTAACCACATCCCCACCGCGGCCATCAAACATCCCACCGTGGCCAGGAAACGAGGTCCGATCTTGGGGAGCAACTGACTGGTGATACCCGCGGCGACAATGACGCCGAGAGAGAAGGGCATGAACAACAGGCCCGACTTCACCGCCGAGAAGCCGTGGATGTCTTGGAAGTAGAACGTGATCCACAAGAACATACCGAAGAGGGCCAAAGCGACCAGCAACTGCGTGAGATAGGCACCCGCGCGCACGCGGTCGGCGAGAAGTCGTAGCGGTAGCAGCGGCTGCTTGACCAGTGCTTCGATCACGAAGAAGACGGCCAGTAGTCCCGCACCCGCCACAATGAAGGGCCACGCGCTGAACGAGGCCCAACCGTGCGTCGAGGCTTGGCTCACGCCGTACACCACCGCCACCATGCCCCCGGTCGCCGTCAGGGCCCCGGGCACGTCGTAGTGGGGAT
>PLEI01000049.1 GCA_003136415.1 Acidimicrobiaceae bacterium
CTCGAACTCGTGACTCGCTCCGCGGACACGCTTTGTCGCTTCGGCGGCGACGAGTTTCTCTATCTGGCCGAGGGTCTGACTTCGCCGACTCAAGCCGATGAGGTGGCGGATCGACTTCTCGAAGTACTCACCGAACCGTTTTCGTTTAATGGAATAGATCTAGTGCAGCATGCGAGCATCGGGGTCGTAGTTTGCGACGAGGTGGCCATCAACGGCAGCGATTGCGTGCAAGAAGCTGACGTGGCCCTTTACGAAGCGAAGCGTCTCAGAAGAGGGCGCCACTTAGTTTTCAATTCGAGCATGCAACAGAAGGCGATTAGCCGCTTCTCGCTCATTCAGGAGCTTCGCCACGCTCTCCAGGTCGGGGAACTCTCGATGCACTACCAACCCATTATCGATCTCTCAACAGTCGATGTGGTGGGTTTCGAGGCATTGATGCGCTGGCAGCATCCCGAGCGGGGATCGATCCCCCCCGACGTGTTCATCCCGCTCGCCGAACAGAGCGATCTCATATTGGAACTCGGTTCATTCGCAATGCGCGAGGCAGTGGCGGCAACACGTTCTTGGGAGCCGATTGGCGCTCAAGGCACCCGACCATTTGTCACGGTCAACTTCTCCGCGCACCAGTTTCACAATCCCGGCCTGATATCCATGATTGAGGGAGCGCTTTCGGAAGGTGGGATGTCGCCAGAGCGTCTCATCATCGAAATCACAGAAAGCGCCGCGCTTCTCAATGTCACCGAAACAATTAACACGATGTCGCATCTGAGTCGAATCGGAGTTGGCATCGCGCTTGACGACTTCGGCACTGGATACTCGTCGCTCTCCTACCTCGCACTGCTGCTTCCGAGAATCATCAAGATCGACCGATCCTTCGTGAGTCCCGAGCAGGAGAGCGAGCATAACAACACGCTGCTCGAGGCGATCGTCTCGCTCGGCCACAAACTTCATACCATCGTGCTCGCCGAGGGTATCGAGACGCAAAAGCAACTTGACCGTCTACGCGATCTCGGCTGTCAACTCGGCCAGGGTTTCCTCTTCTCACCCGCCGTGCCTGCCAGCGATGTGCAAATCGTGCGTAATAGGTTAACCGTGAAGTAGTAATCACGGCATTCCCACTTGCGGTATCAACTGAACCTCCTCGCCACGCAGTGAAAGCCAGGCCCAGGTATTGCAACATCATCGTCACAGTTCCAATTTGACCGCAGAGGATGCGGACCCTGTACTTCGGCAACCGCGTAGAGCACCTCATTGACAAGTCAAGTGCGAGAAATGGAGATTGATTCACGCCCCTTCGGCAAACTCGGGACCCAAGGGGGCGCGGTAAATGTCATACCTGGTACCGCTCGTCAACACGATGATGGTCCCGCAACGACCCGCAGTCCGACTCGCGTTCGAACGGCACTGTTGAATAGGGTCTCCTTCTTGCTTTTTACGCTGAGGTCGCTTAGGAACGGCGAGGCGACCACCGAAATCGACGTAGCGAGAGGAGGGTGGCACCTACGCCCCACAACGCGACGACCAGAAGATCGTGCCAGGCCCATGGTGAGACACCCCGGGGTATTTGAAACGACCGATCCATCGCGGTCATGAGGTGTCGCACCGGCAGATAGTTTGAGAACTTCGCGAGGCCCGAACCAGGCGGTAGTGGGAACCAGAGCCCCGCGAGGAAGAGCAGGACGAAAAAGACGATGCTGGTCACCGGCCCCGCAGTCTCTTGATTGGGGACGACTGAACTAATCGCGACGCCCATTGCGGAGAAGCTGACGATGCCCACGAGGACGGCGAGGATGAGTGCGGCCCACGACGACGGGAAGGCGACGTGGTAGCCGAACCGACCAATCACTAGCAGGAGGAGAACCTGGACCAGCGCGACAATCGTGGTACTGATGAATATTGATGCAATGAGGACCCAGGTCGGAAGTGGGCTAAGTCGGAGTCTCTTCAATAGTCCCGTCTCTCGGCGCACCACGATGGTGATGGCGAGGGTGGTGAAGCCCGCGGCCATCACGCCGTAAGCGATGAAACCGGGGACGTAGTACTGGACGAGACGGATGTTTCCAAGACTAGGTATCAACTGGTTACCGGCGCTCAAGCCGAGCATCACGAGAAAGACGACGGAGAAGCCCACGGTGAAGATCGCGCCGACCCGGTTGAGCCAGAACGCGAGCTGCTCGTACTTGACCTGATGGACAACCAGGCGCACGTCGTGCAGCCAGTGCTGGTGCGTTCTTGCATCAGGAGTCGTGGAACTCACGAGGACCTCGCCTCAGATTCGTCACGGTCGCCTTGCGCGAGGGCGAGGTAGATGTCTTCCAGTGTCTCGCGCGCCACGCTCAGGCCTTCAATCGCGACATCACCATCGAGGGCCCAACTGATCAATCGGTGCAGGGTCGTCAATTCGTTCGACGTCCTCAACTCAATGACGTCACCGTCGATGCGCGACGGAGTGATCGGCAGGTCGCCCACAACGACGTTGGCGGGCAGAGTGAAGCGGATCGTAGTCTCACCCTTGTCGCGACCACCGAGGGACGCGGTCGAACCTTGCGCCGCGATTTCTCCGCGCGACAACACGGCCACGCGGTGGGCCAACGCCTCGACTTCGTCCATATAGTGGCTCGACATCAACACGGTGGTCCCCTCCGAAGAGAGCAGGCGGATGAGGTCCCAGGTGGTGCGTCGTGCAGCGGGGTCGAGACCAGTGGTTGGTTCGTCGAGGAACAGAATTTCCGGGTTGCCAACGATTCCGAGCCCGATGTCGAGTCGGCGCTGCTGGCCCCCGGAAAGCCTCTTGACTTTGGCGTCGCCTTTCTCGGTAAGTCCCACGAGTTCGATGACTTCGTCGATAGCTCGAGGATTGGGGTAGAAGCCCGCGTTGCGCTCGAGCACTTGACGAACGGTGAAAAACGATTCGACGGCGAGTTCCTGGAGCACGACGCCTATGCGGTTGCGGAGCCACCGCAGGTGCTGACGATCACTGGGATCCACGCCTAGCACCTCGACCGCCCCACCGTCGCGGTGCAGAAAACCCTCCAGGACTTCGATAGTCGTTGTCTTGCCGGCTCCGTTGGGCCCGAGGAGAGCGAAGATCTCGCCACGTTCGACGTCAAAACTGATGTCATCGACCGCGGTGAGGTCTCCGTATGATTTACTTAGATTTTCGACACTGATGGCGAGCGTCATACGCCTATGGTTTTACTTTCTTCGTTCGAATTAGTGTGGCCCCGACTCGCACAATGCCGAGTTTAGGGGTGTCTTGTCGAGTCTGATCTCGTGTTTCCCCGACCGGTGGGTTTGAGTATTCATTCGGGTTCGCTAAATGAGGACACTAGTAAGGGAAGCGAAAATCACGATTTCTCGTAATTTGAACAGTCACAAGATCTTCGAGGAGCCCCGAAAGGTTTGAAAGCAGTCCACTAAGGTCCACGCACCGTTGTCAGAAACACAACGCTCGGGAAAGATGCGGTGTTGGTGGAACTGCTCTCGTTGGACTTCGACGTGGACTTCAGGAATTGTGGTCTCGTCGTTGACCTCGGGGGCGCGCACTCCCTCGAGGTTGACGTAGAACAGGTTGATAGCAGTAGGGTCAGTGATCACAGGGTTCTCATTCCGTTGGCTTAGACACCGGACAGACTTGCAGAGCCCCCGTCGTTCACACCACCGACCATCGATCCCCCGGAGAGTCCATTCCCATCCCTCCCGAACAGTTGACCCTCCAGTTGCGCGTCGAACTGGACGAGGTCACGCCCACCGTCTGGCGACAGATCCTCGTGCCGACGAGCGTTCGAATGTCGCGACTGCACGACATGATTCAGGTCGCCATGGGCTGGACCAACTCGCACCTGCACGCCTTCACCGTCGGCGACGCGCGCTATGGAATGTGCTTCGACGAACATCCCGAGGGCGAGATCGACGAGCAGACCGTGACGGTTCTTCAGGCGCTACGCGGACACAAGCGATTCACCTATGAATATGACTTCGGCGACGGCTGGGAGCACACCATCACTGTCGAGGCCGAGTTCCGCACACCCGACGCTCTCAAGTTCGCCCTCTGCCTTGCTGGCGAAAACGCCTGCCCACCCGAGGACTCGGGCGGGCCCGGAGGATTCGAGTACTTCCTCGAGGCACTGGAGGACCTCAAGCACGAAGAGCATGAGAACTACGTGCACTGGAACAACGGCGACACCTTCGATCGCACCGCATTTGATCTCATCGAAGTTAACGCCGCACTTCAGAGGGTCCGGCAACGCTCCAGCCGAGGACCGGAGATCTGGTAGCGAGGTAACTCGACCCCGCGCAATTGTGGCGAGTGAGATTTCGTCTGTGATGTACAGAAATTGTCTTTGGTGTACACTTTGTACATGAGTACTACTGAACCGCTCAACATCACAGAGGCAAGAAAGCAACTCGCGACGATTATCGATCAGGCTCGCACCGAGCATGAACCGGTTTATCTCACAAGGCGGGGCCACCGAGTCGCTGCAGTCATCGACGCTGATGATCTCGACGGGATTTTGGCCCTAGCCGAGGACATGGCGGATATCCGCGCTGCTGAAGACGCTCGAGCCGAAATGCGGGCAACTGGTGAAGCGCCAATCCCATGGGAGCAGGTCAAGGTCGATCTCGGATTGGTATGACCTACCGGGTGGTTCTCTCGCCATCGGCAACCCGCCAGCTTCGCAAATTTGATCCGGATCTTCGTCGACGAATCCAAGCGGTCCTTGAGTTACTTGCCGAGAATCCCCGGCCCCCAGCTGCATCGCGCCTCGTTGGTGGTGCGGGGGAGTGGAGGGTTCGGACGGGCGACGACCGAGTCATCTACGAAATTAACGAAGGACGACTCCTCGTCCTCGTCCTTCGCATGGGCCATCGCCGAGAGGTCTACGAGCGCTGAGTTCGTTCTCCGACACTGTTGTTTGTGTCGGAGGACTTTGAAACGCGACTCGGTGCTGCATAGATGGAAACCTCAAGTCCGATTTCCGGGCCAAGATATCTAGATTCTGGGCAATTTACTGCTGCGCGAGTTGATCGACGCAGTCAAAAAGGTTTGAAAGCTGTTCGCTAAAGTCCACGACTGTACGGCCCACGCAATTAACTTTTGAGGTGGCAAACTGTAGCGCGCACCAATTGATCTCGACCCCAAACGCGCAGAGACCACGGTGTTCAAAGGTCGCCCTGGTCGCCGGGACTGGGCGCAGAGGGTTATTCCAGTTCCTTCCAGTGCTCTCGACCGAAAAGGCGTCCGAATCGAGCAGTGAGGGAGGGTCCTTCGTCGTGAGCAGTATCGGGATGGAGAACAAGAGTACCCTCGGGCGCCGGTAGAGCCGCCGCTTCCTCGTCGGTCAACGCACAACGAACCAATGTGGTTGTGATATCCGCAATTTGATCTCGGTCGACAAATCGCAGTCCGTGCTTTGTCTTAACGGCAATACCATCGAAAATGTCCAGTTCCGGGATCTGCAAGACGTGCTCGACCGTCCCGAACTGGGTATCCGTGGAACTAACTACGGCTACACCAACGGGCAGTCCCCGATACGAGACTGGCCGTCCGTCGTCCATGGGCTTCTCCTCTTACTTCGTTCGACTCTACCCTAGGTGCTGGATCCGGGAGTGGAGTTGGCTGGCCCCCAGTTTGGAGTGACGCCGCCAAACACCTTTAGAGCCGGCGCTCGCGGCTCGGTCGTCCAAATCTCTGTGATCAATCTCTGGAACCGCCTTAACATCGTTACGAAGTAGGTCGCAGGGGAATGGACTGGGCAATGGGTCTGAGAGTCCGTGACCCGTCCTTAAGAAGGGCTTGATTCCTTGAAGTTAAGTTGACAGTTTGACTTGGTAAGTGGGGGTTGGCGGGGATCAATCGATCAAGGTGGCCAGCAGTTTACAAAGGTTTGAAAACTGTCCGCTAAGTCCACGACAGTACGGCCCACGTATCGTTGTCAGAAATACAACGTTGTCCCAGTTCCGGGATTGTCTCGCGTGTCTGATTGCTCGAACAGGTTCATTTCGCCATTTGAACCCGACGTCAATCGGGCGAGAAGCGCACATTGATCCGGATTACCCTGCTCTTGACTTGGGCGTCGATGAAGGTGCCGCTCGTCCGCCCTCGAGGGAGAGTTTCACCGGTCCACCGTGCAAATCAATGTTTTCGATAAAACTGCCGCTGATGGATAGTGACCGATTCGGAACGACTCGAGCGGTCCGAGAGGAGCCAACGACCCGACCATCCTGGTGGGCAATGACCAACCGTCTTGAATCGAATTCTGAGGTACGAAGAAGGACACTCACCACGTGCTGCGACGGGTGAACTGTGTTCGGCCAAACCCACGAGAGAGGAGCCTCCGTTACCAGGGCGACGCGGTCTCTCGCAGAGTTTGACTTGCCAGATCGAAGATCGCCCACAAGCTCTCGGGCGACCTCTCGCCCTCGTAGTGCAGCGACGTCTGCCGTCTCGACTGGATGGAGAAGGTTTCCCGCCGCGTAGACCGATGACACGCTGGTTCGCCCTCCGATGTCCGTCGACGGTCCGAGTGTTCCCGGATCAATTTCCAGCCCGGCACGCCTGGAGAGCTCGTTGTCGGGGATCCATCCACCGCTAAAGACGACGGTATCAACCGACTCGGACCGGCGCTTGCCAGAAACGATGTCCTCGAGAACTACCTCACTGACACGACTCCTACCGTTGATCCCAACGAGTCTCGTATTGATCCAGATCGGTACATGAAAGAGCGTGCGAGCCGCAATGGCGAAGGGCGCGATACTTTGGTGACGTGCGAGTTCCGTGGTGAGGGCGATGGTCCTGACACCGGCGTGGCGCAGGGTGAGCATCGCCGAGAAGGAGACATGCTCCGCGCCTATGACAATTGCCCGGGAGCCGACTGGTAGCCGCTTGAGATATGTCCACTGCTGAAGTTGGCCAGTAGTGAAGATGCCCGATGGCCGGTCACCGGGAACGAGTCGGGCGCTGCGGGGTCGCTCGCGCGCACCGCTCGCGATAAGAACTGCGTGCGTATTGATTTCGTGGATGCCGGACCGACTGGTTAGGTGAACCGAGCCGCCCTCAGCGAATTCGGTCACGGTGGTGCCGGTGAGGATCTGTGCACCTGACGCCAATGCTCTGCGAACAAGTTCAGCGCTGTATCGCGGACCGGACATGGAGCGGTGCAGATCACGAATTCCGAAGCCGGTGTGGTTGCAGTGACGCGGTACGCCACCAGCTTCGCACTCGCGTTCAGCGACCACGACCCGCTCGATTCCGAGCCGGCGCAATTCAATGGCGGCAGAGAGCCCCGCGGGGCCCGCTCCGATAATGAGGACATCTGCGCCGGACTCCGCAAGCGTGGTCACTCCGTGAGCCCCGTGAGCGTGGCGGGAGTTGCGGCGCTCAACTCCGCTAGAAGGGAAACGACTTCAGCAGCGCAGTAGAAGCCCTGGCATCGACCATTCATCGCCCGAGTCCTTCGCCGGAGTGCTCCAATGTCTCGTGCGGGGAGATCTCCGGTGCACGCATCGCGGATCTCACCGCGAGTCACTCTTTCGCAGTGACAGATAATGCTGCCGTACTCAGCATCGACGGCGATGGCGTCGCCGTCCTCGTACCGACGAAGTTGCATTTCTCCCAGCGGCGACATGTTCGGGACTTTCGGAAGTGGACCCCCCTCTATTAGCTCGAGTCCGTCACTCACGAGAAGCGCCACGACGTATTCGGCGATGGCCATCGAGGCGGTGAGGCCGGTCGAACGGATTCCACCGACGCAGACATATGACTGATTGGGATGTGATCGAATCTGGTAGTCCTGGTGATCGGTTGCGGCTCGTAGGCCCGCGTACAGGGCAGTGACTTCCTCGTCGAGCAGACGGGGGAGCACCTTGCGACCGGCGTCGAGGAGACGAGCAATACCTTGCTCCGTCGTTGCCGTTGCGAATGGATCGTCGATGTCGTCGGCGGTAGGACCCAGGAGGAGATTGCCGTAGACGGTGGGCGCGACGAGAACTCCCTTGGTCCTTGACGTTGGTACGGGCAAGATAATTGAACTGATGAGCCCGCGCGAGAGCTTGTCGAAAACAATGAGCTCGCCTCGACGAGGCGTGACTTTGAAATCATCGTGATCACAGAGCCCGTCGACTTGGCCTGAGAAGAGCCCGGCAGCGTTGATTAACCAGCTACTTCGTACGTTGCCGAGTGGAGTGGTGAGACATTGTCCGTCCTCGTTAAAGACGACGCCGGTGACTTCGGTGTTGAATGCGAAGGTGACACCCACTGAGATTGCTTCTCTTGCGTAGGCCAATACGGTTGACCAGGGGCAGATGATTGATTCGCCGGGAACCTCGAGCCCGCCGCGAACTCCTTGGCCCAGGTTCACTTCTCGGTTGAGCACCTCTTCTGTACTGAGGATCCGAGTCTGGTGGTAGCCGTTCTTGGACGCCTTCTCCTGAAGGCCCGGCAGTGCCTCAGACTGTTCTTCGTCCCACGCGACCAGCAGACCACCCGTCCGCTCGACGGCGATCCCGGCTTCGTCGGCGTAAGCACCGAGTAGTTCGTATCCCCTCTTGACCAGAGAAGACTCGAGCGATCCGGGCACGCAGTCGAAGCCGGTGTGGAGAATTGCGGTGTTCGCCTTGGAGGTGCCGTTACCAACATCGCTTGAACGCTCAAGGACGACAACGGAGAGCTCGTAGCGCGCGAGTTGGCGGGCAATGGCGCAACCGACGACGCCAGCCCCGATTATCGCTACGTCATAGGCGGGAGCGTCCACGTTCACGCCACTCATTGTGACCCACTTCGTGCCGCCGCGAGGACGCGGACCGCGGCCTCTTCCCATTGGGTGAGTCGCTCCGCCGCTTCGTCGCCAGATATCAAGGGCTCGAAACGTCGGCCTGACTTGGGAAGCCCTTGTGAGATCGATGACGACGCGTCTGCGCCATGACGGGCGAGCGATGCAACGCCGAGCACGGTGGCGTGGGGAGAGGGAAATAGCTCAACGGGCATCTGCAGGAGATCAGCCTGGAGTTGCATGAGGACCGAGGAACGAGTCAGACCGCCATCAACTCGCAGCGAGACAAGCTGCTGACTAAGATCTGACTCAGCCGAGCGAACGAGTACGGCAACCTGGCAGGCAATCCCCTGCAGAACGGCGAGCACAATTTCGGCGGGACCAGTGTCGAGGGTCATTCCCTCAAGATGGGCTTTGGCCCGAGGCTGCCAATACGGAGCGCCGAGACCGGCTAGCGAGGGTACACAGATTACTTTCGAGTCTCTCGCGGCGCTCGCGGCCAGTCCGTCGAGATCCGCCGCGCCCTTCACGAGACCCATCTTGCGTAGCCACTCGACGGCGCTGCCCGCCGTATAGATCTGTCCATCGAGGCAGTAAGCGTGCTCGCTACCGTACTGCCACGCCACCGAAGCCGAAAGGCCGTTGCTCGAGCGACGCGGCTCCTTGCCGCTTGTTATTAGGAGAAACGCGCCGGTGCCGTAGGTGCACTTGCCTTCTCCCACATCCAAGCAGTTTTCACCGATCAGTGCGGCTTGTTGGTCAACCGCAAGCCCCGTAACCGGAAGAGTCGGACCGAATACCGAGGTTTCGCCGAAGAAACCAGCACAGTCCACTACGTCGGGGAGGGTCTCAACATCGATATCAAATAGCGCCGCTGCCTCACTGGACCACCGACGCGTATCAAGGTCCAAGAGAAGGGAGCGTGATGCAGTGCTCGAATCAGTGATTGCGCGGCCAGTGAGTCGGAAGTTAATCCAAGCATCGATGCCCGTTACACGAGCGGGTCCAGGCGTCCGATCCGTAAGCCACTTGAGCTTCGGAGCGGTGAAGTACGGATCTAGCGGAAGTCCCGTGATCTGTTGGAGTCGACTCGCCGAGTCGCGCATCCGGTCGGTAACCACCGACGAACGCCGGTCTTGCCAGGAGATGGCGGAGGATATCGTCTGGCCATTGGCTCCGTCCCAAGCGACGACGGTCTCTCCCTGATTCGCAATACCAACCGCAGCGACGGAAACCGCCGCCGATGCCAGCGCGGCCCGACCGGCCTGGATGATGGATTCGAGCAGCTCCTCAGGATCTTGTTCCACCCCGCCGCCGCCCACAGCTTTCGGATGGACCGAGACCTCAGCTTCGCCGATGACATCACCGGATTCGCTGACGACCAGGGCTTTCGTCGACGACGTGCCCTGGTCGATCGCCAAGATGTTCAGTTTCACTTGATCGGCGCTGCGCTTTCCGGCTCGCTGGCAACGCGGAGTGCTCCGGGGTCAAGGATTAGCTGGCCGATGGACACGACGAGCCCGACGGCGAGGGACTCAAGAACGAAATACTGCGCGGTGCGCAACTCCGCGGGGCCAATAAGTATGACGAACTCATAGGCGAGCCAGATCAAAGCCATCGTCACGGCGGGAGTTTCCCAACGTACGAGTTTGATGTGCCCGTGTTCCGTCGGGATCCGATGCGCCTTAAGGGTGTGAAGGATTACGGTGGCCGCGTAGAGAAGGGCTGGCATGATCGTCAGTGCGGTGAAGAGTTGAATGAGAGCGTTTGAGTTGCTCTGCGGGGCAGGATAATGACGATGCCGATCACTGCTGCCAGCGCGTTGGCCCAACTCGGCCCACGCGTCGAGCGCAGGAACTTCGCCCAGAGTTGATGGCCCGGGAGTCGACGGACCCTCGCCATGGCCCAGATCAGACGAGAATTAGTCACCATGATGACGAGACCACAATCGAATATCGAGACGCAGACAAAGACGGAGAAGAACTTCGGCACGACGCCACCGAAGACGTTTTTGATGGTGAAGGCGACAGGCGCGGAACTCGCCGATGCGGCTGGATCGGCTCTCGACGGCGGCGCAGCAAGTCGGCTAATTCAATTCGATCCATAGTTCCAGTATGGTCTCCCTTCTGGCGGCGCAGCCAGGGATTGTCAATTCCGCGCTTGACCGGTAACTGCGAACGGCTCCCCGGGGAACGTGAGCAAATCTCCGTGCAGTCACATCGGCGTAACCACGGAGTGTCACTCCGCGGATCGACACTCTGCTTGTGCATCGCTATAAGGGAATTTATCCCTTAAGTAGTGGAAGGTACAGGTTTCCCACGGGTGATGCTTAACTCGAATTTGATGCTCACTCCAACGCTCCGCAGCATCATCACATTCACAGGTGCACCACAAGCGATAAGGACGTTCACCATGAACTAGAAGAACTGGTCCGCCAACGATCTTTCCGATTTGTCGGACCGAATGGTGGTGATTACCGGAGCGTCAAGTGGTCTAGGCGCCGAAGCCCTCGCAAGACTCCGACCTTGCCTCAGACTTTGGAACCTCTCCGCACGACTGACGGGCACGCACTACACGTAGACCATCGTTCATCTCGCGCCTTCATTTGAAAGGGGCGTTGTAAGGGATGCAATGGACGGCGCGACTTATCCGATCAGTTCGACCGGTAACTGAAAGAGGTTTGATACCTGTCTACTAAGGTCCACGGATCGTTGTCAGAAACATAACGAGTTCCCAGGTGGATGCCAGTTCGGTGCGCCGTGTCGTACTGCGTATCCATTGAATCTCGCACGATCGTGAATCAGCGGGGTTACGATGCCCTATGGCGTTCGTAGTAATTGTCATCGGGGGACTGGTGTTCGGTGCTGGGGATCAATATCTCGGTTCTTTGACAGCCGCTACCGCGATTGGCTGGTGGACAATATCGGTGAGTCTGCTTTCTGCTCCTTGGCTGATACTTCCCTTCTTGGTCGGCTCAACGCAAAGACGACCCCGCCGAGCGACTGCGGCCGGCTTAGTCGTCACGCTGTCCGCCCTGGCGGGCTACTTCACCATGACGTTGAGTCCGATGGAAGGTGTGCGCTTTTCCCTGATGGAGCTGCGGGCGCTATTAGGAACTAACCAACTGAACGAGATCGGCGCTCTCGTCACCGGACCGTTGTTCGGGTGGCTCGGGTACCGGTGGCACGCTCGTCGGTCGTGGCTTGCGGCTGTCCTCGTGACTGGTGCACTGTGCCTGGAGCCCCTAGCGGTGACAGTGGCAGGTCGCAGTGGAGGTCGTAGCGGATTCGTGTGGGCGTTTGAAGTTGTCGTTGGAGTGGCCGTAGGTACATGGTTTTTCGTAAATGCTCGAAGGCACGACGGATTGGCGTGCCACACTTCCAATGGACCAGTCTGATGAGCCAATTGATTCCGTAGGCAACGCTGCCAAGCCCATCGAGGACAGGGCCCCGTCGCACATCAACGGACTCGCAGGAGCCACTCTTTGTCCGACAGTCACCGACTGTACGGAATCCCTATACGTTCGCAGCGTTCTGGGGCGCGATGTCCGGTTGTGAGGTTCAGACTTTGATTTCCCTGAAACCAGTGATCCGATCAGTTCGACCGGTAACTGAAAAAGGTTTCAAAGCTGTCCACTAAGGTCCCCGCGTTTTCACAATTGCAACGCAGTTTCTACCGGTAGGGCGTTCATCATGTTCGAACGCCAGGACGGTTTCGCCCATGGACCGTAACATTGTCCCATCTCATTGCGAGACATTTCGAAGGAGTCCTGGCGAAACTTCAATTACTCCTGAGCTTTGGCCAGGCGAGCGTCGTACTCGTCAGCGAGTTCGAGCAATGCCTTAGCCCCATCGCCGGCGAAGCATGAGCCGTGCATCACGGCCAAGTTGGCCGGGGCGAGGCTGGCGAGGTTCCGAATGGTCGGGCCAGTTCGCGGTGTCAGGCAGGTGGCCCCAAAGACATCTTCGGCCTGCGAGGCGGGTCCGACGAGGTCATCGCTCGTGATGGCGGGCGGGTCGCCGAGTTGGGTGAAGAGATCGCCGCACAGGAGCGTCTTGGTCGTCTCCTCAAACAGCACCCGCGCCTCCCAGCCGTGGGGGACATGGGGTGTGTCGATGTGGCGTACGCGGTGCTGTCCCAGTTCGATGACTTGCCCGTCTGCGAGCGGCACCGGCGCACGGTCGGCCAAGTCGTTGAACGACACCATGCACCCCAGAGCTCCGTGGGCCACCTCAGCGTGGGGGGCGGCGGCGAGTAGTTCGTTCATGGCACCGCACTCGTCGGACTCAAGGTGGCCGAAGGTGATCCAACGAAGTCGCTCCAGCGGAGTGATCGTGGAGATGGCATCGGCCAAGGAGGGGAACAGGGCTCGGGGTCCGGTATGGAACAGCAAAGGTTCATCATCGTCGATGAAGTACTGATTGAATGTGAAGCCGGTGGGTCCGATTCCGGGAACGAATGTCGAGAATCGATAAATGCGGTTGGCGACTTCGTCGATGCGTGTGTCCATTGCTGTTCTCCTTGGTGTGGGTTAGGTGTATTCGATCAGAATGGGACCACGGTGGTGAGCAGGCCGGTAGCGGGTGCGCGGCCAGCGAGCGTGCGGCAGAATTCGACGGCGTCGAGCGATATGTGTGTAGCTGCGGGAAGACCGGGGTCGTGTGCGTACGTGCCACCGGCCGGACCAGAGAGTTCGAGTACGAAGCACTTAGCATGGCGGCGCGCCCATTCAGCGACAACGTCGGCGACGATGCGACCATCGTGGCCGGCGCTTAGTTCGAGTGGCCGATTGAGCGCTCGGGACATGTCGACGCGGTGCATCCACAGGTCGCGCAAGTAGATGGTGTCGATGAGGTAGCCAAGTTTCCACGTCTCGAACACCGGCCCATCGACGGCAAGTCTCGCGTGATTGCGCACGAGCGCTGGTGTGCGTTTGCGGCCACGGACCGCCTTGGGCGCAATGTCCGTCAATCGCTCGACAATCTGGACGGGGCTGAGGTCGATTCGCTCGCGCACCTGCACCGCGGACAGCGCGGCTTCGAGAGGTCCACCCCATTGCTTTCGGTGGGACCGAGCCCGACGAAGTTGGTGGATGTTTTCGCGCAAGTACGCGCCCGATTCACATGCGCCCAGGACATGTTGGTACATCGCGCGGATGTCCCAGTCGGGGCAGTCAGTTGCGGCCGACCACGCGGCATCATCGAGGGATCGGAGCGACGCGAGTGTCAACTCCAATTCTTCTGCCTGAAGGCGCATGGCGACATGATGTGTCAACGGTTCGATGGTAGAGATTTCGATCGTCGTCATGTTGGGTTTCCTTTAACTTGAGTGGGGCGGGACGCAGGCTTTCGCGAGGTCCGGGTTCGCTGGCAGTGAGCGAGGAACATGTCAACTGATTCGTCGATGAGACGAGTCCAGCGATCCCCTCCGGGATCATTGGAAACTTGCTGGTCAACCAGGCCAGTTATCAGGGCGGTCCACATGTCGAGATGGCGCGCCTCGGTTATTCCGTTGAGCGCTAGCCTGTCCCGCGCGAGCGCCAAGGAACGCACCGCTGGTGCGTACGACTCTGATGACGGTTCAAATCCAGGGATCGTGCGTTGGAACAGCAGCTGATAGTGCGCGGGACAATTGGTGCAGAACTGGGAAAACCGCCTGGCGCTCTCCGCGAGTACCTCGCGAGGGTTATCGCTGTCGATCGGTTCAGCCATTCTTTCGGCGAACTCCGATGCGGCCCGGCCGAACATTGCATCGTAGATAGCGTTCTTCGAATCAAAATAGGCATACACCGTTGGCGCAGTGATCCCCGCGCGACGGGCCAGATCCCGGAGCGACAAGCCAGTCAGACCCTCTTCCCTCACCAGCGACCAGGCAGCATCAATGATGGCATTGTGAGCTGAACGGCGGCGGGCTTCGCGCCAGTCGGTTGTCTTTTCAGAATTAGTCATCGTTCGTTATACTTGCACACTGTTAAAGTTACGTCAAGTATTAATCGGCGTCGTCCACGGCGGTTTCAAGAAATTTCTCGTCATCGTGTACTGACGATGGCTGTCGGTGGAGGGTCCTACGAGACAGTTGGGGTGTGTAACCGCTGGCGACGTCCACATTTCACATACCGTAACGCTGGGCGGTTTCATGGTCGGGCGCAACACGGGGAAATTGAATCCTCTGAGGGCGCCTCCAGCAAACTCGCAGCGATTCACTCCTTCTGCGGGACATTGTTGAACCAACGTCGAGCCGGTGAGAAGGGCTATTCGCATGGGTGCGATTGCTGCGGCGATTGAAGCGCCACTGACGGGTCGACGAGGGATTGACGGGCAAGAGCCGTCGCAGAAAAATACGGCGCTGACAAGGAGCTATTGCTCTCCGGATATGACTCCATTCAATTACTGCGTGTTCCGTGCTTAACTGACTCGAGTACGGAAGTCACTGTCGATGTAGCACCCGTTCTTACCAATAGCGACGCTACGCGTGAGAGTGGAGGACTCAGGTGGGATCTCGGTGTCGCTGCCGCGGACGGCTGTGCACGCTGCGACACGAGGTGGGACCACGCCGTCGCGCGCGAGGCCACCGAGCGACGGCGATCGCCCTGTTGACGCTGGTGGCAACGTGGGTCATTGCACCGGTCACGCAAGCGAGCGCGACACCTCGAGCGCAGAGCGCGACCACGTCGACTCTCAGTGTGAATGGCGTCTTCTCTACGGTTGGTGGAAACGGTACGATCGCCACCGCAAACCTCTTGCAGGTGGGTGATCTTCTCGTCATTTGGGTGAAGTCCCGATTCACGGGGAACCCTCCGATCCAGGTCCTCAATATCACTACTTCGGGTACCGGCCACATCGGCAATCTGGTACCTGCCATCCAGTACTACACCGTGGACCACCCCAATAACGACGACGAGATCTGGTTCGCACCGGTTACCTCCGCCGGGAATATCACGCTGACTTTCAGCTGGTCCGGATCCTCGTCGAGTGACTACAACGAGTACTCCACCCAGGAGTTCCAACCATCGACGCTGTCCACTTACTCACTTGACACAACGGGATCCGACGGGTATGGCACGTCGACCGTGACGATGCAGTTCCCTCCGCTGACTACATCTGGTAGTGGCGAGCTCTATGCCGGCTACAACAGCAATAGTTCTACTGGCGGCTACACGACACCCACCACCGCGGGGTACGTCAGGAAGATATCGCCGGACAATGACGCGATCATCTTCGATCCCGACGTTTCGGGCCCGCAGTTACCTCTCACGACGATGACATCAGCATCCCCGTCGCAAAGCTCGATCGGCGTTCTGATCGTGGCCACGCCTGACTACTACAACGTGACGTTTAACAGCAACCTTTCGACGGGCGGCTCGATGAGCGTCGAAAATGACAACGCCCTCTCCGCCCTCACCGCGAACGCCTTCACGCGAAACGGCCACACCTTTGCTGGCTGGAATACCGCCGCGAACGGCTCGGGTACCAGTTACGACGACGGTGCAACGTTCCCCTTTGCCTCAGCCGTCACCCTGTACGCCCAGTGGACGGCTGACTATTTCAAGGTGACCTTCAACGGCAACGGTTCGACGAGATGGTTCGATGAAAGATGAGACCGACAATGCGCCGGCGAAACTGAGCGCCAATGCTTTTGCTAGGACGGGCTACACTTTCGCCGGCTGGAGTACGTCTTCCAACGCTAAAGGCATTAGCTACGCCAATCGAGCGAGATTCCCCTTCAAGAAGAGCGCCGCTCTGTACGCGCAATGGACGGCCATTGTGCCCCACGCATCGCGAATTATCGGAAGTGTCTTCGTCGGCCAGAGCCGACGAGTGACCATCGTTGGTACAGGATTCTTCAAGGGGTTGTACGTGAAGAGCAACGAACGCGGTACTACTGTTCGAATTCTCGCGGTGAGAGCCACTAATCTGTCACTCACCGTGACGGTAGGTAAGGGGAGCCCACTCGGTCGACACACCTTTACCATCGTCATGGCGTCGAAGAAGACCTGCACTATTAATTACATCACGAGCAAGTGACCCACTCGTTCAAGTGTGGTTGGCCGGATCCCCGTGAACT
>PLEI01000072.1 GCA_003136415.1 Acidimicrobiaceae bacterium
GGGTTGTAGTTCAAACTCCTGTTCTGGAATGGTTGGGGTGGTTGGACAGCGTGGCCGAGTTCATTGTCGGGCGTCAAAACCATAGAGTTTCATCGGTAATCGGCGACTGATACAACCCCCCAGGTGGGATTAGAACTGGGCAGCCGAAAAGAGTGGACGTTGGTTCATCGCAGCGCTTCCGACCTCGTCATCGCCAAACAACCGGCGATGCGACTATGAGGTCGTGTAGAGGGGGATTCCGGTGCCCGGGCGAACCGGAAGTACGTGCATCGATGATTGGTGAGCACAGACCTTCACGGGAAAGTACTCCACTTCATCCTTCTCGCCCGCGGGATTGGGAAGAGTCTGGCCGGGCGGTACCACCCGGATCCCTGTTGCCTGCAGGCCCTGACCTGGGCACGCCGCTCCGGTGCCAACAACGCCAAGAATTGAGTGCGCGGTCTCGTCACGCGCGAGCGTCACCGTACTCGGCACACCTTGATGCGTTGCTGGCTTGCCTACCTGAAGACCGGTCCTGTTCACGGCCCACACGGTGGCGTTGCCGCGCAACGTACAGGTCCTGGATCCGACGTTACTGAACTCCAATACGTAATAGGTTGTGCCGGCGGTACCGGCGCCCTCAAACGCAGCCCAGACGAAAGTGTTGCCAACAGAACAGTTTGCAATCGTTGCTGCGGCGACTGGTGAACTTGAGATCATTGGAGCTGTTGAAGTAACTGCGGAGAGCAAGATCGCCGTGATGGTCAGCGCAGCGATTCGCTTATCCGAGAACGATGTCAGTTTCATAGTCCAACCTCACCGACGTGATTGGCCGACAACACCCCAACGCCAACGTATCAATGTAACCATGTGCCAACAATCTTGAACAGGGCCTATTGACCTTTCCGTTAGTGGCGTTGGCCTTCCTCCGAGGTGTGGAGAAACTCCGTCCCACTTGGCGTGCGGGTGGTCGCGACCTCTCTTGCCGCCCCGGTCACAGGGCGGATTTATTCTACGATGCCGCACCCCACAAGGGTTGCAGTTCAAACTTCCCTTCTGGATTGGCTGGCGTGGCTCGGGCGACTGACGGAGTAGTTGCGGGGAAAGTAGGAACTTGACCCTTAATTGGTCGGTGCAGTTCTCCGGAATTCCCATTGAGGATTAGAACTCCGTTCATCGCGGGTTCACGTCGGCCCGTGCAGTGCAAAGTCCCATCTCCTACGATTCACTTATCGAGACTTTGACCTTCCTCTCCACAGATATTGAAGGCTCCACGGCCATGCTTCGCCGCCTGGGTGACGTCGCCTTCGCGCCCGTCTTGGCCGAGCACCACCGGATCATCCGTGAATCTATAGAGGCTCATGGAGGTCGCGAAGAGGGAACGCTGGGCGACTCGTTCTTTGCGACATTCACCTCCCCACGGGCCGCCGTTGCCTGTGGAATTGATATTCAACGTACTTTGGACGATTTCGCGTGGCCCGGTGACGAGCAACTTCGTGTTCGAATGGGGATCCACACCGGCGAAGCCTCCGAAGAGACGACGGGTCTTGTCGGATACCAGGTCCACCGCGCGGCCCGAATTGCCGCCGTGGGCCATGGCGGGCAGATTCTTCTTTCGTCCGCGACGGCGGGACTTGTTGAGGACTCCCTTTCAGGTGATTCCACGCTTCGCAGCCTGGGTTCACACCGACTCAAGGACCTAGGTCGGTCCGAGACGCTCTTCCAGCTCTTGGCGCCGGGACTGCAAGCGGACTTCCCGCCGCTGCGGTCGTTGGACAATCCGGAATTGCCGAATAATCTACCGGCGTCACTCGGTACGTTTATCGGTCGAGTGAGCGAACTTCAAGAGGTACTCGTTCTGATCCGTGAATGTCGTCTCGTCACCTTGACCGGAGCGGGCGGATCCGGGAAGACGCGTCTAGCGCTGCAAGCCGCGGCCGAGTTCCTCGACGGCAGCGGGGATGGAGTCTGGCTCGTCGAGTTGGCTCCCGTCAGTGACCCCGATCGAACCGCTGACGCGATCATCGAGGCGCTCCAGATTCGCCATGAGCCTGGACTCGCTCCCGTTGACAACCTTCTGCGAGTGCTCCGCGATCAGAGGTCGCTGATCATTTTGGACAACTGTGAGCATTTGATTGACTCGGTGGCCAAGCTCGTGGAATTGCTAACGCGGACGTGCCCGAAGGTTCATTTGATCGTCACGTCGCGGGAACCACTCGGCGTCGACGGTGAGGACGTCTATCGGGTTCGCTCGCTGTCGCTTCCCGCCGGCAATGTGGAGGCCGTTACCGATGTAGCGGGTTCAGACTCCGTTGAACTCTTCGTTACTCGAACTCGTCAGCACGACAAGAGCTTCGAGCTTTCAGATTCGAACGTTTCTCTTGTCGCGTCGATCTGTCGGCGCCTGGATGGAATCCCCCTCGCGATCGAGCTGGCTGCCGCTCGCCTCTCGTCGATGTCCGTTGAGGACCTTCACGAAAGGCTCGATCAGCGGTTTAGTCTTCTCTCCGGCGGAAGTCGTAATGCTCTGCCGCGACAGCAGACCCTTGGCGCAATGGTGGCGTGGTCCTATGACCTGCTTAACGAATTCGAGCGAGAGGTATTTCGCCGCCTGACCGTGTTCGTCAACGGTTTCGATCTTCGAGCCGCGGAGGCGGTCTGCACCAACGAATCAATCGAATCGTACGAGCTGGACGACATCATCGGGTCACTCGTTGCCAAGAGCTTGGTGGTGGCCGAACGTGGCGATACATTTCTGCGATACCGGCTGCTCGATACAATTCGACAGTTCGCGGCGGACCGACTCCTGGAAGTCGAGGGCGAGTTCGGAATGGGCGAAGCGCGCCAAGGGCACGCCGAGTACTTCCTCGGGCTGTGCGAGGCGGCTGAACCATTCCTCGAGGGCGGTTCGGATCAGGCACAGTGGTTGAACCGGCTGGAGCAAGAGTGGGACAACCTCTAGGCGGCGTTCGCCCACTTCTCGATTGTTTCGAACGGTGCGGAAAGCGTGCTCCGACTCGGGGTCAGCGCCTTTCAATTCTATGAAACCCGATCGCATCAGGAAGCCTGGGGATATGTCGGTAAGGCGTTGGAGACCATGCCCGACGTCGCGCCGATCTTGGAGGCCCGTGCGTTGATGTTTTGGGCAGAGTCGTTGGCCAGCGAGATTGAGTCCGACGACGTGGCCGAAGGGAAGCTTCGCAAAATTCTGGCCCTCTACGACCGGTCCCTCGCTCTAGCGCGACCGACGGGCGACCCTGACACCCTGGTGAGGGTTCTCTGTCGCATGAGTTATTCCATGAATGACGCCAGCGACGTCGACGCAGCGCGAAAGCTGGTCGAGGAGGCGGGCAGCGTAGCCCGCGGCGCCGCCAACCCGAGGCTCATCGGAATAGCGCTGATGTTCGAGGCATGGGCCAAGCCGTTCGATGACCGCAAGACACTCATGCTCGAAGCCGCGAATTGGCTTCGACGAGCGGGAGATTCGGCGACACTGTGCAGGGCGCTTCTCGTTGCCTCGGCTCGTAGCACTGCCACCGTCGACGAAGTCCGAGAGGACCGGGCGCTCAACGCCGAGGCTCTTCAACTGGCAGATGAGATCGGGTACATCCGAGTCAAGGCGTTGCTCAGTGGAAACCTGGGTATCTACTGCTACGTCTTAGGTGAGCGAGCGGAGGCCACGGCACACCTTCGTCGCTGTGTGCGCATGGTCTATCGCGGTGGTTGGCCGGAGTACTGGTTATCGTTCCCCGCCTGGGCTCTGGCGTGCCTTTACGCGGACGAAGGGGACTATCTCGGATCGGCGCAACTGATGGGGGCTAACGAGAGGTTGAGTCGTGAGGCTCCAGAATTCTTTCTGCGAAATCGCAGGGCGGGGAAGGGTGAACTATCTCAATCGATTGAAGACGACGTGCGCCGGCGGTCAATCGAGAACCTCGGGGAAGAGGCGTACGAACGCGTCATTGCCAAGGGAGAGAGACTCGCCAAGAGTCAAATCGTGGACTTGGCACTCGGACGATCGAAGGCGAAGACCTAGACGGTTCGATGCGGATTCCGGTTCACCCGTTGGATGAATCGCTCCCAAGCTCCCGCGGGCCCACCGAGAAGCCAACGAGTCGCGTCGAGATTCAGTTTGTCTACGTGGTCGGACAGCAGCACCCCCAACGGGATTCGANNAGGCCGCTAGACGATGGGGGCCAGAACTTCTATGTACATCAGAAACTACGTGGTCGGGCTGCCGGGATTTGAACCCGGGACCTCTGCGTCCCGAACGCAGCGCGCTACCAAGCTGCGCTACAGCCCGCGGCGAGTTACCCCGCAGCCAGATAATCCTAGTCGCCGTGCTCGACCGGGCACAAAGCGCTATTCGCTGGTCTCCAGAGGTACGACGGGTTCGTGGTACTCAGCGACGATTTCCGAGATGCGTCGTTTGGAGACCGATTGGACTCGAAAACTCCAGTCCCCCTCGGTATAGACCGAACCAGCTGTCGGGATCTCGCCCGCCAGGTCCAGGATGTAGCCAGCGAAAGTGACGAATTCCCCTTCGGGGATCACCAGTCCGAGAGCTTCTTCGACCTTGTCGACGTGAGTCTGGCCATCGACCAGCCAGCGGCCCGGTCGAATCTTCACAATGGTGGGTTCGTCGTCCTCGTCGAACTCGTCACTGAGGTCGCCCACGAGTTGTTCGAGAATGTCGCGAATGGAGATGACGCCCGCTACGCCGCCGTGCTCGTCGAGCACGAGGGCGAAGGTGCGGCGTTGCTCGCGCATCTCCTTCAAGCTCTCGAGGAGATCAAGCGTCTCGGGCAACATTAGGGGACGACGGATTTTGCGAGCGATCTCATTGGCCGATGGCAACGACACGCCGATGGCTCGCTTGGCGGTGGTGGAGCGAAAGAGGTCGTTGACGAAGAGCACGCCTTCGACTTCGTCGAGGTCGCCCTCGACCACCGGGAAACACGAGTGGCCGGTGTCGCGCACGGCCTCGGCAATGGCTTCGGGGGTGACGGGACTGGTCAGGAACACCACGTCCACGCGCGGCGTCATCACGTCGCGTAGTTCGAGTTCGCTCAGTTGATTGACGCGGGCGTGAATGGCTGCGGCTTCGGGGGAGACGCTGGCCTCGCTGTGACGAGCGTCCGCGCGCGCGCGGAACCGCGCGAGGCCCGACGCGGGAGGTTGGTCCTTCATTCGGTGACGCCGGCGCGCACCGTGGCGGGGCGAAGGAATTCGTCGTCGAACTCCTCGCCACTGAGCAACGTGCGTATCGCCAAGCGAACCCGCTGCGGGTCCAGGGGCTTGACGAGGAAACCGTCCGCGCCGCTACGACGCGCCAGGAAGACGTCGGCGCGGCGATCGAGCAGCATCAGAACCGACACTGGATCACCCGGTAGGTAGGACTCGTCGTGGCGAATCTCCATGCAGATGGCCATGCCCCCCATTGCCCCGATCTGAAGGTCCGCCACGACGAGGTCAATTCCCCCCTGTCGAACAATACGCAAAACTTCGGGACCCGTGGAGGCTTCCTCGATNNACCCACGGACGTAGGTAGTCTGCGATAGTCAGAGGAAACGAGGGGTTGGCGATGGCGTTACTGCGAGCCGAATGGACCGACGCGGCAGCGTGTCGGGGCATCGAGAGTCTGTTGTTCTTCTCACCCGACGTGATGGAGTCCAAAGAGGTACGCGCTCGGCGTGAACGCCAGGCCAAACAACTGTGCGCCGACTGCGACGTGCGCGAAGACTGCCTCAGCAGTGCGCTCGCCCAACGCGAGTCCTACGGAATCTGGGGCGGCCTCACCGAAGTGGAGCGCCGCGCGCTACTGCGTCGCTGAGGTCGGCGAATTGGCCCAGCCCAACTGGACCGGACAGACGCGTACCAGCACCACGAAGAGGGCGAAGGTCACGACGTGCACGCCAGTGCACCACAGGCAGATGTTGTTGATGATGATCAGTTCGGCGTAGACCAGCCAGAGTACGAAGATCATTGCACCGATTGCCAGAGCAAATCGCGCGACCTGGACCCAGTAGTTGCGCATCTTCCAGACCCACGGCGAGTTGAGAATGACCATGATGACGAAGTTCGCCAGTCCCAGTACCGCGACCGGCACGTGCAGGAAGTACGACTGGGCCGAGGTGGTGACCTTGAAGCAGTTGACGATGCCGGTGTCGGAGCACGCGAGAATCTGTTTTCCGATGAAGTGCACGAGCGTCAGATAAAACGCGATGCCGAGGCCGACGAAGCTCAACGACCACGACGAGTAGATCGCCCAGCGCGGTACCGGCCGCAATGTGCGCGACACCTAGAGTTTCATGAGAGTCTTGGCGGCCTTGACGCCCGCTGAGTCGCACACGTTGCTGGGCTGCTGATTGGTGAGTTTGCAGATCGCGGCGGTCTGCTCATTGGCCGAGGTGATGATCACCTTGGTGATCGGGCTCGAGGTGGCCGACAGGTTCGAGGCGATCTGCGTGCGCGTCAGACCATTCAGAAGGCCGGGGTTGTAACTGGCGCCCGACACGAGGAGCTCGTTGCCCATCGAGATGAAGGGGATGGCGCCGTCATTTCTCGCCGACATGTTGATGTACTTCGACGTGTCGTACTTGGCGAAGATGGCTTGCTCCTGCTTGGTCGGCGTCATCAACTTGCCGTAGGGCGGGTTGGTGTTGGCGTTGTAGACGTTGTTGAGTTCCTCCACGCCCTTGAACACGAGGTACTTCGAGGTGTAGGTCGCCTTGAGGAAAGTGAACGTCGGGGTGTTGGCGTACATGTCAACCGAGGAACTCTCGGTGTTGCCTAGTCCCGACCACGTGCCAAAGCGTCCGAGGGCGGCGATGGTGGCCCAGCGCTGGGCCGCGCAGTAGGGGCAGTACTCGGCGCCGATGTAGAGGACTTCGGGGACGACCGTGCCGCTGGCCAGCTTCGCCGTCAAGGCCGGCTGGCCCTTGAGCGCGATTGGTGCGGTGACCGCGGCGCTTTGAGAGACCGCGATGGTGTCAAAGACCGAGGCGGCAACGCTCGTGACTTCGGTCGCGGTGGTGGCGTCGGTAGCGACCCACGTGCCCGAGTTAGTGGAAGTTGGTCCGCCCCCGACGACCTTGACAATGACGAGGGCCGCGACGATGACCACGACGACGCCGACGGCGACCCAGGTAAAGAGTCCGGCGGGACGACCACTCGAGGCGGGGGTTGACTTGGGGGCGGAAACAGGCTTGGCCACGATGCTCCTTGTTACTGGCGTTCCTACAAACTTAGTGGAGATAGGGTCTCGTTACGTCCCGTCGCTTCTTATGTAGGTTCTGGTATGGTCCAAATTTTGGCGCGTCCGGCGTCCACAATTGTCGTAATTCGTGACCAAAACGCGGTGCTGGAGATTCTTATGTTGCGGCGCAGTTCCGAGGTCGCCGCAGCTTCGGGCGCCCACGTCTTTCCGGGCGGCGGCGTTGATGCCGTGGACGCCGACATTGCCGCGCGAGGAATGGTGACCGGGCTCGACGACGAGACTGCCGCTCGACGCCTCAATCTCGACAGTGGCGCGATGCCGTATTACTGCGCGGCGCTGCGCGAGCTCTTCGAAGAAGCCGGACTGCTGCTGGCGATCGAGAGTGATGGGCGACCTCTCAGCGTCGAGAATAGGCGGCTCGTGGCGTGGCGCTCGGACCTGGCGACGGGTCGCGTGACCTGGCCCGAACTGCTGGAGCGCGAAGGACTTCGCCTCGCCGTGGGGGAGATGCAGTACCTAGCGCACTGGGTCACTCCGCAACGTCGACCGCGCCGGTTCGACACGCGTTTCTTCGTGGCGGCCGCTCCCGCGAACCAAGAAGCCCTACCCGACGACAGCGAAATTGTCGAACACGTGTGGACCACCGTGTCGGCCGCCCTCGAGCGCCAGGGCTCGGGTGAATGGAGCATGCTGGTTCCGACGGTACGCACCCTCCAACTACTCGCGCCACAAGACTCCGTGCACCAAGTGCTCGAGGGGGCAGCCACATCGACGGTCGAGAGAATCCAGCCGCGCGAGGTCGAGCGCGATGGGCGCATCGTCGTGGTCGTGCCCGGCGAACCGGGCTACGGGGACTAGGCGCCGGTGACGGCGTCGTCGAGGACGTCGAGCAGGCGCGCCGTACAGCCCGCCGGAATCAGGCTGGGCGTGAGTGACCACAGGCGCTGGGCCAATTCGTGAAAGGTGCCCTCGTCGTCGACCAGGGCGACCGGCAATCCGTCATCGCCCCCGTCAGCGACGTCGTCGCGCAGCGGGATTTGCGCCAGCAGTTCGACGCCCAGTTCGTGGGCGAGTTCGCGCCCGCCCCCGACGCCCAAGGGTGCGTGGACTTTGCCGCACTCGCAGGCGAAGCCGCTCATGTTCTCAATTACTCCCAACAGGCGAATGTGCGACTTGCTCGCGAAGTCGGCCGCGCGCGCCGCGACCTGTTGGGCCGCCCGCGACGGCGTCGTCACGACGACCTGACCCATGTGGGGTAGGAGGCGGGCGAGTGTCATCACAATGTCGCCGGTGCCCGGTGGGGTGTCGATCACCATGACGTCGATGTTCGACCAGTCGGCGTCCTCGATGAATTGTGCCACGGCCTTTTGTACGACGAGGCCCCGCCAGAGGAGTGCTTGCTTCTCGTCAGCCAGGTGACCCATGGAGAGCAGCGATACCGATCCGGATCCGCAGGGTCGCTCCAGGGGCACCATTTTTCCTTCACGCACTTGCACGTCGCCGGTGATGTCGAGCAGCCGCGCCAGAGAGAAGCCCCAGATGTCGGCGTCGAGCACCCCGACGCGTAGTCCGGTCTTGGCGAGGGCGATAGCCAGATTGGCGGTGATGGAGGACTTGCCCACTCCGCCCTTGCCCGAGGCGATCATCAACACTGGCGCTCGGCGCGGAATGCTGGTCTGGGGCGCGCGGGCCTGAGCGAGCGCCCGGGCCGCACGCATGAGGGCGGCCTTGGCGGCGGGATCGAGTACTCCCATGGATACGACGACCTCGTCAATCTCGTTTATTTCGAGGACCGCCTCACGTACGTCGCGCTCGATGTCACTACGCAAAGGACAGCTGGCGGTGGTGAGGGCAACTTGCACGTGAGCCACGCGTCCGTCGACGGTGACCTCGCCGACCATGCCCAGCTCCACAATGGACGCCCCGAGTTCGGGGTCGCGCACCTGGGCCAAACGCTCGAGAATGACTTCCTTGGGCTCCACAAGGTGACGCTACCGTCTTTATTGACCGTAGCCATCGGTCAGTGGCGCCGCTACGATGGAGCACAGAACTTGTCAAAGGAGTTGCATGTCCGACGCGACCACGACCACCATCACGATCTCGAAGAAGTCCGCCGAGCCCATCACGTTGACCGACGCCGCTATTGCGAAGGTCGCTGAACTGATCGCTGGTGAGGAGACCGATGAGGTCCTCGCGCTGCGTGTTGCCGTCAAGCCGGGCGGGTGCTCGGGCTTCAACTACGACATGTACTTCGACTCCGAATTCGCGGACGACGACATCGTGTCTGATTTCTCAGGCGTCAAGGTGGCCGTCGACCCGGCGAGCGCCGACTTGCTGACCGGGGCAACACTGGACTTCGCCGACGGATTGCAGGGTGCGGGTTTTCACATCACCAACCCCAACGCCACGCGCACGTGCGGTTGCGGCAACTCCTTCAGCTGAGGCGGCGATGTCCACTCCGATTGGTCCCTACTCTCCGGCTCGCCGTGCTGGTGACTTCGTTATCCTCTCGGGCCAGCTAGGCATGGTGCCCGGCGCCGAGACGCCGACGCTGGTTGAGGGCGGAGCGGCCGAACAGTTGCGTCAGGCCCTCGTCAATGCCGAAGCCCTGTTGAAGGAGAATGGCGCGTCGATGAACCAGGTTGTCAAGGGCACGCTGTTTTTGATGGACTTGGCGGACTTCGTGGGGTGCAATGAAGTGTGGATGGCGGCCTTCGAGGCCCCTCGCCCGACGCGCTCGACGATTCAGATCGCGGGACTGCCGTTGGGCGCGCGTGCCGAAGCCGAACTCTGGGCCTTCGCCCCGCTCAACTGACGTCGAACTCGCTCGACGTTCCGAACTTGTAGCCCACCGAGCGCACCGTCTGGATCAGGTGGGCGTGCTCTTCACCCAATTTCGCGCGTAGGCGACGCACGTGCACGTCGACGGTGCGGGCGCCACCGTAGTACTCGTATCCCCACACCCGGCTCAGCAACGTCTCGCGAGTGAACACCCGGTTGGGGTTCGTCGCCAAGAAACGTAACAGTTCGTACTCCATGTAGGTGAGGTCCATGACCCGTCCGGCGATGGTCGCCTGGTACGTCTCTAAGTTCATCGACAGTCCGCCGTGGTCGATGCGCGGTGCGACGGTGTCATTGCCCGAGCGGCGCAGGCGATGGCGCAGGCGCGTGGCGAGTTCACTCACGTCAAAGGGCCCGACCACGAAGTCATCGAAGAGATCCTCGCGAAAGGTCAGATCGTCGAGCTGGTAGTGATCGAGCAGCAAGATGACCGGACCACTGGCGCGCTCGCGGCTGCGCAGCTGGCGACAGAGGTTCATGGCTTCGGTGAAGGGGAAGGCCGAGGCGTTGATGACCGCTCCCGCGAAACCCTCGGTGGGCTCCAGGGCGGAAATCTCGTTGAGGCGTCCGGTGCCCGCGACGACCGGCGTCACGCCCGTGACGTCGCACGCCTTGCGGATCGGCCCTTCGCACGAGGGTACGCAGAGGACGACGTCGGTCACAGGAGGGGGAGATACCGTTCGAGCTCGTAGGGCGTCACTTGGGCGCGGTACGCGTCCCACTCGGCGCGCTTGTTGCGCAGGAACCACTCGACCTGGTGTTCGCCAATGGTCTCGAGCATCAGGTCCGAGGTCGCCATCAGGTCGACGGCCTCGCCGAGCGATTGGGGCAACGCGGCGATGCGCTCGCCCTCCTTGGGCAATTCGTAGTCCCCGTTCACGCCGCGCAGGCCAGCGGCCAGGATGACGGCGAAGGCCAGGTAGGGATTCGCCGCCGGATCCGGCGAGCGATATTCGAGGCGCGTCGAGTCGATGCGCGAGGGCTTGACCGAGGGCACGCGTACCAGCGCCGCCGCGTTGTATCGTGCCCACTCGACGCCGACGGGCGCCTCGGCGCCGGGCATCAGGCGCTTATAGGAGTTGACCCACTGATTGGTGACGGCGGTGATTTCGGGGGCGTGGTGTAGCAGTCCGGCCATGAACCTGGTGGCCACGTCGCTGAGACCATAGGCCCCCGTGCCGATGAACGCGTTCTTGTCGTCGCGCCATAGCGAGAGGTGCGTGTGCATGCCTGAACCCTGCACGCCCACTAAGGGCTTCGGCATGAAGCTGGCCGAGACGCCGACCTGGCGGGCAAGTTCTTTGACGACGTGGCGCACCGACATCACCGTGTCAGCCATGGTGAGCGCGTCGGTGTAGCGAAGGTCGATCTCGTGCTGGCCCGGCGCGTCCTCGTGCTGGGCGTGCTCGACGCCGATTCCCATCTCCTCGAGCGTCAGCACCGTTCGACGGCGCAACTGGCTCGCGGTGTCATCGGTGGTGAGATCAAAGTAGCTGCCCCGGTCGATGGGCTCGGGGCGACCGTTCTCGGCCGAGGAGGAGAAGTAGAAGTACTCAATCTCGGGCGCGACGTAGAAGTTGTAGCCCTGCTCTCGCGCACTGTCCAGGACCCGGCGCAGCTGTTGGCGCGGGCATCCGTCAAAGGGCGTGCCGTCGATGTTGACGATGTCGCAGAACACTCGCGCGATGCCGGTGCCCTCTTCGTACCAGGGCAGGAGTTGGAAGGTGGTGAGGTCCGGACGAGCGAGCACGTCGGACTCCGACGTGCGTGAGAAGCCGTCGATGGAGGATCCGTCGAAGGTCATTCCCTGATCGAGCGCATCCTCGAGCTCCGCGGGGGTGACGTGGAACGCCTTGTGACGCCCGAGGACGTCGGTGAACCACAACTGCACGAAGCGCACGCCCCGCTCTTCCACGGTGCGAAGTACGTATTGGGCCTGACTTTGCATATGTGACATTCTCGCACCTTCTCGAAGTTGCGTAAAAGTGGGGGAAAGAGAAGACCCGCCACCTCACCGGTGGCGGGTCTTCTCAGGTTTTCCCTGGGGGGGGAAATTACTTAGAGGCGACGGCCTTCTTGACGGGAGCCTTCTTCGCCACCACCTTCTTGGCGACGGCCTTCTTGACGGGAGTCTTCTTCGCCACCACCTTCTTGGCGGCGGCCTTCTTCGCCGGAGCCTTGGCGGCGGCGGCGCCGCAGACGGTCTCGACCATTAGGCGAGTGACGGTGTAGGGGTCCATGTTGGCGTTGGGACGACGGTCCTCGAGGTAGCCCTTCTGCTCACGCGCGACGCCGCCGGGGATGCGGATTGAGGATCCGCGGTCCGACACGCCGTAGGAGAACTGGGTGTAGTGCGCGGTCTCGTGCGCACCAGTCAGCCGGTCCTCGATGCCGACTCCGTAGTTGGTGATGTGCTCCTGGACGCGGGTACCAATTGCCTCACAGCCGGCGATGATGGCATCCCAGCCGCCCTCGGCGCGCATCTGCTTGGTGGAGAAGTTGGTGTGTGCACCCGCACCATTCCAGTCACCCTTGACCGGCTTGGCGTCGAAAGAAACCTCGACATCGAACTCTTCGGCGATGCGCTTGAGTAACCAGCGCGCGACCCAAATCTGGTCCGAGATCGCCAGCGTGTCGAGCACGCCGAGCTGGAACTCCCACTGGCCCATCATCACTTCGGCGTTAGTTCCTTCGATGCCGATGCCGGCCTCGATGCACGCGAGGGTGTGGGCTTCGACGATGTCACGGCCGGGCATCTTCGAACCGCCGACGCCGCAGTAGTACGGGCCTTGAGGGGCCGGGAAGCCGACCTCGGGCCAGCCGTAGGGGCGACCGTCCTGGAAGAAGGTGTACTCCTGCTCGATACCGAACTTCGGTTCGTAGCTGGCGTACTTCTTGGCGGCCACGGCTGCGGCGTGGCGGGTGTTGGTCGGGTGCGGGGTCATGTCGGCGTTCAAGACCTCGCACATGACGAGGATGTCCTTGGGTCCGCGCAGCGGGTCCTTGCAAGACCACACCGGGATCAGGACGCAGTCAGAGAAGTGACCGGTGGCCTGGTTGGTGGACGATCCGTCGAAGCCCCAAATGATTGGCTTCTTGCCGTCGGCGATGATGCGCGTCTTAGAGCGCAGCTCGGGAGTCGGTTCGGTTCCGTCAATCCAGATGTATTCAGCCTGATACGACATGATTGCTCCTTACGAATGCGGCGCGTGGTGCACGCGACACTCCAGTTTGCCGGAGGGCAACATAGGTGCACCCCCCGTTCTGTTAACCCTGTGTAAACCTTCTACCCGAGGACTTTGTAACGCCGCCGATAGGCTCGGTTCGTGCCCGTCCTTCGCATCGCCCTGGCTCAAATGAATTCCGTGGTCGGAGGCCTCAGCCAGAACGTCGAAACACTTCATCGCCTGCGCACTCAAGCCGCCTCGGTCGGCGCATCATTGGTGATCTCACCCGAGTTGGCCCTGACCGGCTATCCGCCCGAAGACCTCCTGCTCAAGGAGGGTTTTTGTGAATCAGCTCGTCTAGCGCTCGATGAGCTCGCGCGCGCCCAGAACCTGCCCCCGCTGCTGGTGGGCACCATTGTCGCCGAGGGCGACGTCGTCGTGCTGGCGCCCTCCATGGACGGACGCGACGTGACGCGTCTGGGGAGCGACGAACGAGCGGTTCTGCCCCATATTGCCAACACCCTGGCGGCGGTGTCGTCGGCGGGCGTCGGTCCGATCGCGACCAAGCGCCTGCTGCCCAATTACGACGTCTTTGACGAGCAGCGCTACTTTCACCCCGGTCTCGGACCCGGCACCATCGTCAACATTGACGGCGTGGCCGTGGGAATGCTGATCTGCGAGGACGTGTGGACTTTTCAAGGACCCGCCGCCGAGTTGGCCGCTCAGGGTGCGACGCTGCTCGTGGTCGCGAATGCCTCGCCCTTCGCGCGCGGACGCCGCGACGACCGCGAGGCGATGCTGCGAGAACGCGCCTTCGAGACCGGATGCCCCATCGCCTACGTCAATCTGGTCGGCGGACAGGACGAACTGGTCTTTGACGGCCAGAGCGTCGTGGTAGACGCGAACGGACGGGTCATCGCGCGCGCGACGGCGTTCCAGGAGGAGCTGCTGGTCGTCGAGGTGGAGACCCGTACTTCATCGGCGGGTGCGGCACTCGACACCATCTACGCCCGCGATGAGCGCGCGGTGTTGTCGCCGCACGTCAATCACGTCGCCGAACCGGCCTCGGACGTGGCCGAGATCTACGACGCGCTGGTGATGGGAACGCGCGACTACTTGCGAAAGAACGGCTTTCGATCGGCGATTCTCGGACTCTCGGGGGGCATCGACTCCTCATTGGTGGCCGCCATCGCCGTCGATGCGGTGGGATCTCGCGCGGTGCACGGTTTTGCCATGCCCTCGCGCTACTCCTCGGAGCATTCGGTGCGCGACGCGTACGAACTGGCCGGGCGCCTGGACATCGAGATCGACACCGTCGAGATCGAGGCCGCGCATACGACCATCCAGACGATGCTCGAAGACGCGTTGCGCGAGCCCCTGAAGGGTCTCACCGAAGAGAACCTGCAGTCGCGCATCCGCGGCGTGTTGTTGATGGCGGTATCGAATCAAACCGGAGCGATTGTGCTGACGACGGGCAACAAGTCCGAGATGGCCACGGGGTATTCCACGCTGTACGGCGACTCGGCCGGCGGCTTCGCGGTCATCAAGGACGTGCCCAAGACGCTGGTCTATGAACTCTGTCGCTATCGCAACGAGCTGTCCGCCGCCCAAGGTGACCCCGAACCAATCCCGCTCGAGGTGCTCGTCAAGGCACCGTCGGCGGAACTGCGCCCCGACCAGCGTGACGACCAGTCGCTGCCACCCTACGAGCAGCTCGATCCACTGCTGGAGCTCTACGTCGAACAGGACGCCACTGCCCAAGAGATGATCGACGCCGGACACGACGCGCAACTGGTGCTACGCATCACCAGGTTGGTGGACGCCAGTGAGTACAAGCGCCGACAGATGCCGCCGGGCGTACGGATCTCCAAAAAAGCCTTCGGTCGCGACCGGCGAATGCCCATCACGAATGCCTTTCGGCCGGAAACGCCGTGAGCGACTGGCCCGCCCAGCAGCATCTGGCGACGATCTACGACGCGCTCTACCGGTCATTGGGCGAGGGCGCACCGCGCGCGACGAACGACGGTTTCGTGGTGCGACTGCACGAGGCGAGCCGCACGTTCGGCGCCCTCGCGCTCGAAATGCGCGAGGGCGAGGACGTTACCCCCGACGCCCTGGTGTTGGCGGTCATCACCAATTCCTTCGCCGAGGACGAGACGGGGGCCCTCACGCTCTACGCGTTGGCCATGGTGCTCGGTCCGCGACTGCTGGTGACTTTGCGTGATTATCTCGAGGTCGAACCCGATGAGGCGCGCCGCGAGACGCTCAGCCACGGGTCGGACCTGGTCGTGGCCGAGATCCGGGCGGTGGGGCACGCCGTGGCGGGCGAAGCACCCCGCGACGATCCCGCGTGGGCCGACGCGGCGCGGGCTATCGTCGATCTCCTGGACGGCGCAGGAATGGCCGAAAGTCTTGGTCAGCGGCACTAAAGAGGGATTTGGTTGCGGTCCACCGTATAACTAGTACTGCCGGAATTCCCCGGCACGAATCAAGGAGCGCCATGGCCAAGGACCGCGTAGATCGCGACGACGAAGACCTCGTTCGCCTGTACCTTTCAGACATCGGTCAGTACACCCTGCTGACCAAGGACGACGAAGTCCACCTGGCCCAGACCATCGAGGAGGGTCGCGAGGCCAAAGCCGAGCTCGAGGCCGCCGAGACCGACAAGAAGGTCAAACTCACTCCTACCAAGAAGGGCGCCCTGAAGCGCGCCGTGCACCGCGGTGACCAGGCGGAGCGCGACTTCGTGCAGTCCAACCTTCGACTGGTTGTCTCCATCGCCAAGAAGTACCAAGCGTCGGGTCTGCCACTGTTGGACCTCATCCAAGAGGGCAACCTCGGTCTGATGCACGCCGTCGAGAAGTTCGACTGGCGCAAGGGTTTCAAGTTCTCCACCTACGCCACGTGGTGGATCCGTCAGGCCATCACCCGCGGTATCGCCAACACCGGGCGCACCATTCGCCTCCCGGTGCACGCCGGCGACACGCTGGCGCGCGTGCAGAAGGCCCAGTCACGCCTCGAGCTCAAGTTCGGGCGCCCGCCGACCATCAAGGAACTCTGCGACGAGTGCGAGATGCCCGAGGACAAGTTGATTGAGGCCTTGCGCTTCCGTTCCGAGCCGATTTCGCTCTCCGAGCCCCTGCGCGAGGACGGCGACGCCGAGCTCGGCGACGTGGTCGAGGACCGCTCGGCCGAGTCGCCCTTCGACGTGGCGGCCGTCAAGATGATGCCCGCCGCCATCGAGAAGCTGCTCCAGCCCCTGGACGAGCGCGAACAGAAGATCCTGCGCATGCGTTTTGGTCTTGACGGCGCGGGCGAAATCCGCACCCTCGAAGACGTGGGCGCCGAGATGAACCTCACGCGCGAACGCATTCGTCAGATTGAAGCGCGCGCCATGAGTAAGTTGCGGCACCCGTCCTCGGACACCGGTGCTCGTGACTTGTTGACGCTCTAGCGCTTGGCCTGTGAGCGCCCGATCAGGGCGAGGACGCCGAGTACGGCGGCCGAGACGACGAAGGGCGTGCGCGAACGGTGACCGTCGTGGGCGCGCACCTTGTGCGTGAAGCTCAGAATCGGCCATTCGTGCTCGTGCGCGACCTTGAGAAGCGCGCGATCGGGGTTCACCGCGAAGGGGTGACCCACCGCGAGCAGCATCGGGATGTCGGTCTCGGAGTCGGAATAGGCGAAGGACTCGCCCATATCGATGCCGCGGTCGGCCGCGACCTCGTTCATGGCGACGGCCTTGTTCTCACCCACGGCGTAGAACTCCATCTCGCCCGTGAACTTGCCGTTCTCGTCAATCATGGCCTTGGACGAGATCGACCCGGTGATGCCGAGTATCTCGGCGAAGGGTTCCACGATTTCGGCGGGTGACGTCGAAACCAACCAAACCTCGTCGCCGGCCTCTTGGTGGTGGCGGATCAGTTCAAGNNAAGCGCATGAAGAGGATCTGCAAGAACAGGCCGCGCACCAGAGTCCGGCGGCGCAACAGGCCGCGCGCGTGAAATTCCGGGCCGAGCGCCACCATCGACGCCTTGGCGATGACGGTCTTGTCGAGATCGAAGAATGCGGCGCGCACGCTTTCCATGCTAGGTCGCGAGTCGCTGGTGACGTGGTGCCGTTAGCCGACAAAGGCCGAGGCGCACGATTCCTTGGCGTCGCCACGCGTGATGAGGATCACGTGGTCGTGCTCGAGGAAGCGCGTCGTCTCGGTGGGAACCATGGGCTGATCGTTGCGCACGACGGCGACGACGCGCACGTCATCGGGCAGGCGCAACTCGTCCAGGGTCTGCCCGTAAGCGACGGCCGGCGCGTCCGAGGCCAGCGTCACCTCAATGAGGTGCATGCGTCCGTGCGCCAAGTCCATGAGATTGATGATGGAGCCGACTTCCACGGCCTCATCCACCAGCGAGGTGATCAGCGCCGGGGTCGATACCGCCACGTCAACGCCCCAGGTTTCTCGAAAGAGCCACTCGTTCTTCGAGTTGTTGATGCGCGCGATGACGCGCGGCACACCGAATTCCTGCTTGGCGAGCCAGCTGATTACCAGGTTGTCCTCATCGTCGCCGGTCGCGGCGATGATGACGTCGGCGACGCGCAGGTCCACCGATGAGAGTGACGAATACTCACAGGCGTCGGCGGTGACCACGTTGACGCCGTGCAGGGCACCGCGCAGCTTCTCGGCGACCTCAGTCTCGTGCTCCATGAGTATCACGTCGTGGTGACGGTCGACCAAGTCGAGCGCGATCGCCGTTCCCACCGATCCGCCGCCGGCGATGACGACCCTCACGAGAGGGGCTCCTTCAAGAAGTCGTTGAGATCGGTGAGCCCCTGGGTGGTGACCAGGAACTCTAAGACGTCGTCCTCTTGGGCGAAGAGCCCGTCGACGTCGACGCGGCCCCGACCGCCGCGGATCAACCCGACTACGTGCACGTCGGTGCCGATGGAGAAGTGGCTGAGCTCTTGTCCGGCGAGGTGATCGGGCACGATGCGCTCCACGAGGTGCAAAGTCGCCGTGCCGTCGGTCCACTCGACGGAATCGTCGGCGGGGATGATCCAACGTTTGACTTGCTGGGTGGTCCACAGTGATGTGGCGACCGTCGGGATGCCCAACTTCATGTAGATGCCGGCGCGTTGGGGGTCGTAGATTCGCGCGACGATGTTCTTAATGCCGTAGTTGTCACGGCCGATGCGCGCGCAAAGGATATTGGTGTTGTCGCCGCGGGTTACCGCGGCCAGGGCGTCGGCCTCGCTGGCCTCGGCCTTGGCGAGGACGTCGCGGTCGAAGCCCGAACCGTGGATGGTGCGACCGTTGAAGTGGACCAACCGGCGAAAAGCGTCACGATTCTTGTCGATGACCACTACCGAGTGGCCCTCGTCCGATAATTGCATCGCGAGTCCGGACCCCACTCGGCCACAGCCGACTACCACGATATGCACGCGCCCATCTCACCACAATCGGACGAGGACCCGCAACTAACGGCCCTTTTGGCGCTTGAGGTCTAAGGTTGTGATCGTGTCTGAAGCGGATAAACAGCTGGCCAAGAACTCGCCGGTGCTGACGTCGCACGCCAACCTGGCGGCGGTGTACCCCGAGAGTCTGGGTTACCGCATCAAGCGGATCGTGCTCGGCCGGCCCTACGTTACCGAGCAGTTAAGCGGCGAGCGTCTGAACCGGCCGGTCGCCCTCGGCGTGCTGGCGCCGGACTGCATTTCGTCCTCGGCGTACGGTACCGAGGAGATTCTTATCCAGATGACGCCGTTCATTGGTATCGCGGCCTTCGCGCTCGTGGTGCCAATCATGTTCGTCATTATCGGCGTGCTGCTCTTCGTGACGCTCTCGTACTGGGACGTCATCAAGTACTACACCCATGCCGGTGGCGCCTACGTGGTGGCCCGCGAGAACTTCGGTCCCAAAATTGCCCAAATCGCGGCCGTCGCGCTGCTGATTGACTACACCGTCACCGTGGCGGTGCAGTGTTCGGCGGGCACCAATGCGCTCACCAGCGCGATTCCCGGCTTGACGCATTATTCGCTCTCCATCACCGTCGGCGTCGTGTTGTTGCTCATCTTTGGCAATTTACGCGGCCTGCGTGAAGCGGGCAGCTACTTCGCGTTACCGACGTATTTTTACATCTTGGCCCTGGGCTCGACGATTATCTACGGCTACTACAAGTACTTCGCGGGCACGCTGCACAAGGTCGCCATTCCGTCCAATTCGCTCTTGCAGTATCACTTGGGCGTCAAGGGATCGGGCCCGCTGATGGGGCTCGCCTTCATCTCGCTGTTGCGCGCCTACGCCAACGGCGGTTCCTCGCTGACGGGGCTCGAAGCGATCTCCAATGGCGTCGCCAGTTTCAAGAAGCCCGAATCAGTTCACGCGCGCCAGACGCTCATCGTCATGTCGAGCATCCTCGGTTTCTTGCTCATTGGTACGGCGCTGCTGGCACACTGGACGCAGGCGATGCCGTACCACTTGGGTTCGCCGACCGTGGTCTCCCAAGAGGTGGGCGCAGTTTTCGGCACCGTGGGCGCAGGGCACATTTTCTACCTCGTCGTGCAGTTCGCCACGGTTTTCATTCTTTACACCGGGGGCAACACCTCATTCAACGGCTTCCCGTTCCTCGCCAATTACGTCGCGACGGACAAGTACCTGCCGCGTCAGCTCACCAAGCGCGGGCACCGCCTGGCTTTTTCCAACGGCATCATTTTGCTGGGGGTTGTGGCCTTGACACTGATCCTCATCTTCAAGGGCAACGTCAACTCCCTCATCGCGCTCTACGCCATCGGCGTCTTCACCGGCTTCACCATGGCCGGCTTGGGCATGGTGGCGATGCACCGTCGCAAGCGAGAGGGCAATTGGCGCCGGGGCGTTGTCGTCAACGCCCTGTCGGCCACGGTCACCGCCATTGTCGTACTGATCTTCATCACCGTGAAGTTCAAGGAGGGCGCCTGGATCATCGCCGTGGTGGGCCCGATCATGTACCTCGCGCTGCTGCGCTTTAACAAGCAGTACCAGCGTGAGGCGCACGCCTTCGAGACCTCGGCCACGTCAGAGCCGATGAACATCCGCACCAACCGTGTCATCGTTTTCGTGGACAACTACGACCTCGCGACCGAGCGTGCGCTGCAGTACTGCAACACGCTCAACGCATATTCCGTTCGCGCGGTGCACTTCGACATCGACCCCATGGTGACGCGCGCCCTCGAGGCGAAGTGGGGTCGGCCCAATACGGCGTCAGAGTCCGTGAGCCTTGAAGTGGTGGAGTGCGAGGACCGCCGCCTCGACCGCGCCGCCCTCGAGCTCGTGGCCGACGTGGTGCGCGACCCCGACGTCTTTTGTATGGTGATCCTGCCGCGACGCGGCTTCGTGTCGCGACTGCAACGTCTGCTGCACGACCGCACGGCGGACTCGATGGCCGGGGCCGTGATGCAGATCCCGCGCACCGCGGCGACGATCATCCCCTATCGCGCGGGACGTCGCCGTCTCGCCGAGGGCGATCTCACCGAAGTGCCGATCAGCGACGAAGTCGTACGCGGTGGTGTGCGCGAGGAGTCGCACCTCGAAGCTGACGTCAAGCTGGCCGAGCGATCGGTGGGGGCAGCGCCCATCGGTGGACTGCGCGAGCGGAATTTTGTCGAAATTGCCGGGCGCGTGCGGGCCATGACCATTACGCGCGAAAACGGCACCAGTGACCTGCGTTGCATGATCGTCGACAACAGCGGGTCGGTGGCCCTTATTTTCCAAGGTCGCAGCGTCGTTCCGGGCATCGAGCGCGGCACGCGATTGTTGGTGCGCGGGACCGTGACGTCACTGCGCCGCGAGGCCGTTATCCTCAATCCCCAGTATGAAATTGTGGCGGCGCCCCATAGCGACGATTAATCCTCGTCACAGCGGCGACCGCTGGCGAGTGTTATAAATACTCGGTTCTAGTAGTCACACGTGCTCATCGCCAACGCGTCGCGCGGGTGTGTCTATCTTTATGTACGAATAACCGGCGAGACGGATGAAAGGTGGTGAATATGGCACGAGCGCTAGTNNCACATCCGCGACCTTCCCCAGAGCGCCGCCGATATTCCCGCGTCCGTGAAGAGCGAGAAGTGGGCGCGACTGGGCATCAACGTGAACGACCACTTCAAGCCGGTCTACGTCATTTCGAGCGACCGCAAGAAGATCGTCAGCGAACTCAAAGCCGCACTCAAGGAAGTCGACGAGCTCTACCTCGC
>PLEI01000110.1 GCA_003136415.1 Acidimicrobiaceae bacterium
CCGGCAAGCTGCGCTGCCCCCTCGTCCCGACGTCACTTCTCACCTTCGGAAAGTTGCCAGCCGCGAATCCTCCTAAGCAGGCCCGTCCCGGCTCGGTCTGTTCGTCGAAGTTCCGCACCTTCACTGCCGAGGAGCTTCCTCTCTCGCAGCGTCACATCTTTGGTTCCACCAAGTGGCGCAAGTCTTACAGTCGTCGCGGTGAGGTCGAACGTCACTTCGCCCGCGCGAAGGACTACTCCCAGGAGAACCTTCGTCGTGGTGCCATACGGGTGATGGGCCTAGTGAAGACCGGACTGCTCATTTCTTTCGCGCTCGCGAGCATCAACCGACGACTGACGCTCAGCTTCGACCGCAACCAGCACAAGAAGACGCCGGTGAAGCGTGGGCGCCGCCCTAGCGCCACCGTCAAGAAGTTCGCGACCAAGGTCATGGCGGCCCAGGGCATCGCGTCGCCAGTACCGCTTCGGGTCTGACGAACCAAGTAACCCAGTTCTTAGTTGTCCTAGGGACCCGCCACCTCCCAACGTGCCCTTCCCAACACACGCCGCCCTAACGGGTGGCTTTTTTCATTTAGCGCCATCAAAATCGAAGCCTCTCGACCCGCTCCACGTCGATCTCACGGTTTGGGCCGACTTGTGTAGTGGCGATTACCCGACATATGTATATGCCTCTTAGTGGGCGCTGAGGGACTCGAACCCCCGACCTGCTGAGTGTAAATCAGCTGCTCTAACCAACTGAGCTAAGCGCCCGTGAAGTAACCAGTCTACGTGACGTCACTTCCGTGCACAGGTGGCTAGATCGTACCAACGGACCGCATGAAGGTGAGTAGTTCACCGGACGCGCAAAAGACCGGCCGTCGCACTACCTCGGCAGACGTCTCGAGAACCTCGTCGTGGTAGTCCACCGCCACGCCACCCGCTTCGCGAAGGATCAGGAGGCCGGCCAAGTAGTCCCAGGGATTGAGAGTGGATCGTTGCGCAACCCCGTAGACGTCGAGGGAACCGTCGGCCACGAGACATATCTCAAGGCTCGCCGCCCCGAGGGCGCGATACTGGGCCCAACCCAAATGGCGCGGGGGCAACCCCGAAAAAGCCATGATCGATTTCGCGACCTCCGTTTGCCCGCTGGTCGCGATTCTCAAGCCGTCGCGAGTCGCGCCCGCGCCCTTTTCTGCTTCAAATGAGGTTCCGGTGGCCTGATTCATAACAAGTCCCGCCACCAATTCATCACCTTTCATGACGGCCAGCGACGTGGCGTAGAAAGGTATTCCGTGATCGCAATTAGTGGAACCGTCAATGGGATCGACCACCACGGTGAAAGCACCTTGGCCAGTGATTCCTGATTCCTCGCTCACGACACGAAAACCCGCTCCCGTCAACACGCGCAGCGCCACCTCGTCGGCCGCGAGGTCCAGGTGATACTGCGTGGGGCGCTGGCCGGAGTAGCCCCGACGTTGCTGGCCCGATACGGCGTCGTGAATCTCGAGGGCGCACTGGCGAAGGGGGTCGAGAAGGCTGGTGGTCACATGTCCACGGTAGCGGCGGCGAAGACTAACCTGAGAGTCAATGGCCGCAATTGACGTAGCTGGTTTCGTAGCAGACCTCAAAGATCACGCAGTAACCCACGGCTTTCACGTGCACGACGAACGCCATTTCGTAGAGACGTACTCTCTACGCCAAGCCTGGGAAGTCGACCTGCACCCCGAAGATGGCTGCGGCGGACCCATTGATCTGCACATCGAACTCGACGTCGATCCGCGCACGTTGCTGGCCTTCGAGGACGCCGTGCTGGGCCTGCCCGACGACGTTGATCCGCCCGACGAATTCCACTTCCCTCTCGTCTTGACCTGGAGTCTGCCGCCGATGCCCCACGGTCCTGACCTGTTACGACTCGCAATTGATCTGGCGCCCGTCGGCGGCATGGAAATGCCCCTCGAAGTAACGGCGACCGACTCCTTCGCCTCACCCACCGAGACCAGCGAGCGCCGCATCTCAATTGTCGCGCGACGCGCAATATCACTCTCGCAGGTCTCTAAAGGTGAAGACCCGCTCTGCGAGGTGTTCGAGCGCGGCCGCGGCGTGAGCGACTTCCTACTGCAAGCCGCCGACTCGTGGCTCGGCTGAGGCACCTCGGCGTCGTTGCTTCACTCCTGAGCGCCGGAGTGCTGTTGAGTGCGTGCGGCAATGGTTCGGCCGTGTCGGACGCGCGGACGTCGTGTCACTACGTGCACAAAGCACTGGCACTACAGGCCACGAGCGAAGCCAGAGGTATCTCTTCGGCGCGGAGGAGTGCTCTACAGGGTCAGGCCATGAGTGAACTCTTAAAGGGCAGTTCCTCCGCGGCGGTGGCCACGTCCAGCGACGGTAGCTGGAATCCCTTGATGACGACAATTGGCGAGGCCGAGCGAGTTCCCCTGCACGATCTCGTGCCAGCGCTCACGCGCCTGTGCAAAGTCGCTGATTCATCAACGCCCTATCTCTAGGGCGCGACTCTTACTTCTGGGTCGGGAAGCGCTGGTGGAGCCACGCGAGTGAATTGGGCTGCTCGATCGTTTCATCCCAGCCATCCAGCAGCGACTCCAGATGGTCGTGGCTCGCGACCTGGCCAATAATCACGACGGTGAGTTCGCTCACCGGCTCGGACATGGGAACCCAGTCACCGAAGGCGTCCTCGGTGACGTTGGCGTCGGGCTCGATCATCAAGTAGAGCTCGCCGGTGGCCTCCACCCACGACAACTCGTAGTGGTTGCCCTGGACGTCCGTCCACTCGTCGCCGTATTCGAATTCGGCGCTCTCACGTCGCGCTTCGTTGCTCTCGTAGAAGGTTTCGAGGTCCATCCCTTCAGCCTACGCCACGGCCATTTATGTTCGCCCTCCTCGGCGCGTTTATATGCGCAAGAAATGGCGTGGTCGGTGGTGCGAACATCTGAGCGGGCGGTACTGGACTCGCCACATGACAATTTCCCACGACTATCTCGGACAACTTCGCAACGACTGGCGCTGGCGAGGCCGCACGGAAGATTCCCGCCTCGCCTTCGAGCGGTTGCGAGATCGCCACCCGGATCTGGCCCTAGCGGGTCTCGTCGATCTCCACGACGTCGTCACCGCCCTCGACACCGGCGGCGGGCGCAGTGTTCTTGAGCGCGCTCGAATCGTACAAGCGCTCCTCATCGAGGCGTCCGAAGAGATCATCCGCCGCTCTCTTTTGCAGACCCTCCTGCCGGGAGTGGTGAGTGTCTGTCGACAACTGCGATTCGGTCAGGGCATCATCGACGAACCTCACGAGACGGTCGCCACGGCGATATCGCTCTTGAGCGAACTCGTCGTCGATTGGGCCGGACAGTCGCGCCCCTACGCAGCCCCCGATCTACTCTCGGCGCTGCGCGGACGTCTGCGACGCTGGCTGCTCAAAGAGAAGGAATTTCGCCTCACCACCTCATTGAGTGAGGACTTCGAGCCGACCGCCGCGGAAGCCTCGCCGCTGCTGACCCGTCTCGAGACGCTGCGCCACGGCCCTCACGAGCGCCTCGCCCGACTCACGTACCAGTGCGTCTTCGCCGGTGTTCCGCTGCGCGAGCTGGCACACGACGACCGCTCCTCACTGCCGTCACTCCAGCGCGAACTGCAGATCTTCGCGCTCGCTCATCTCCTCGGATGAGGGAGTTTCTCGGCGACCCACCCCAACTACCTCTAGTCTTCGATAACTATGGCCCGCCGTCGGTTTACCCTGCGCAGCTCTCACCTCCTGATGTGGTCGAGTCCCCTGCTGTTGCTGGTGCTGGTCTTTACCCTCAATTCGCGACCCCTGCATCAAGGCTCGACGACGTCCAGTACCAGCACGACGTCCAGTACCAGCACGACGTCGACCACCGTGGCGGAGCCGCCGCCACGATCCACCACGACGGCTCCGGTGGTCCATCCGAGCACCAGGACCACCACTGCGCCTCCGGTCACGACGACCAGCGCGCCGGTCGTGCGCTCCTCCAACTCGACCACGACGAGCGCCGTCGTGAGCGTGCCCGTCAACGCAGGCGCAACCAGCGGCCATCTATCTCTCGCCTCACCCAACGAGCTCGTTCCCCTGCGTGGGCCCGGACAGTGGACGCTTTTCGCGTCGCACGCCGTCACGGCGACCCTCGTCTGTGGTTCTCGCTCCACCGCAGCGACCAGCGACGTACGCGTCGCCGCGAACCAGAATTGCCAATTGAATATCACCGTCAAGACGGGGGCGCCGACCACGTGGACACTCCAAGTCGTTCATTAAGGAGTGTCGCCACCGGCCCCCTGCAGGGCGTGGCGCTCGCGCTCTACTTCGTCCTGCTGCCCTACGTCCTCGAGACCAAGTGGCGATTCTCGTACACCATCACCAATGGCGCGCTCTTGCGTGATCTCCTGGTGGGTCTGGGCATCTTCTGGGCAATCTTCCTGGTGTTGCTCGTCGTCTACGTCAACCAGCTACGCCAACGGCGCACGGTGCCGGCTAATGGTTGCGCGTGGCTCGCCGGACTGATCATCATCGCCCTTCCGTTCCTCGTCACTTCAAGCGCCGGCGCCGCAGCCACCCAGTCACCACACGCCCCGGTGGCCTCGGTCGTCGCACGACCCGCTCTGGACCAGTCGTCTGCGATGAAGATTCCTGGCGCGTGGCGAGTCCCGAGTCCCGCGTCGCACCGGGGCTTTGCCCTCTTCGCACTGGCCCTGGCGGCCAAGGGCCGCCGCGACCGCCTCACGGGCGCACCACGAGGCCTCAGTGACGACGAGCTTGACGAGTTGGCGCGGCGACTGCACGAGGGTGATGCCCAACTCATCGCTCAACTGCGCGACGTGGTGGGTTCGGCACGCGACGGCGAGGTGCTCATCACTGACGCCGCCTTCGAGGTGGACGCCCGGCTCGACTTCGATCCCGTGGCGGTGTCGCTGATTGCGGATCGCTCCGACGGACTGGCGCTCGGTTACGCCCGTGAAGGTGGCGCGCTACCCGTGGACATGAGCTGGAGTGACGATGATCTCGCTACGCGAATCGTCGCCCTGCACGACGGTACGGTCACCTTTGCGCAGAGCGACAATGAACTCATGCGCGCACTCGCGCGGCGGCGCGACCTCTCCACTCTGGTGGTGTACCTCGGCGACCCGGCCGAACTGGACGAGGAAATTCGCGCACTCTGCGTCACCCTGCGCGCCGCGAGTGGCACCGTGGACTTTCGCGAGAGTTCTACTCGGGAGGTTCGCGTCGAGTTGTTGCGCGCCTACCCGCAAGTCCAGGGTCTCCAAGAGGATTTCACCCCGACCCTGCGGCGGCGCTGCGTGGAGATGGTCGCCTACCTCGCGATGCACGCCGGCGAGCCGGTGACCGGCGACCGACTGCGCTCGCGGGTTCTGGTGCACGCCAATGTCGACGCCTCCAAGACGACGCTGTCCAATACCGCCTCGTCAGTGCGGCGCAGCCTCGGCAGCGACTCACGGGGACATCACTTGGAGCCCGTATCCTCTGGTCTCTACCACCTGCGCGCGGTGGGACTCGACGTGGCGGACTTTCACCGACTGGTCGCGCGCGGTCGCACTGCGTTGGGCGACGAGGCGTTCGGTCTCTATATCGAAGCCCTACGACTCGTCCACGGCGAACCGCTGGCCAGCGTCCTCAAGGGATTCGAATGGTTCACGTTCGAAGCGCACCGCGCGCAATTGCAGCGCGACGGCGAATGGGTGGCTCTCGCCCTGCACGACGCGGCGCTGGAACGCGGTGACGTCGAGACGGCGTTCTGGGCGCTGCGCCAGGGACTGTTGCTCGACCCCGACTCCCAGGACCTTCTCGACGCGTTAGAGCGCGTTCCTCGCCTACGCCAGTTTCGAGGAGATGGAGCCGGCGCTGCGCAGCACCAGTCCGTCCGCCCCGGCCGCGCTGTAGCGATGAGCTGGGCGTTCGAGCGCTTCGGCCGTTAGGTCGCTGAGCAGTTGGGAGAAGGCCAGGGGCGGCTCGACGAAGAGATGCTTGGAGAGCGAGCCCGGAATGGTGTTCACCTCATTGACGTACAGTTCCGAGTCGTTGGCGAGGAAGTCGATGCGCGCCACCCCGCGCACCAGGGCCACGTCCACGATGCGCCGCGCGGCCGCCTGGACCGCGTCGGCCTGTCCGGGGGCGAGTTGCGCGGGTAACTCGCGCGGGGCCGACACCATGCCTTCGCCGCCCACGTACTTGTCGCGGTAGTCGAGAATCTCGGCGGTTTCGGATCGGCGGATGGGCTTTTCGATGGCCGAGAGCTGCACCGTGGGATAGGTCCTCACCGCTATCTGCACGTCGGTGAGGTCCGAGCGGAACGGCTCGACGACGCAGCCGCGCGACAGGTGCACGTTGGTGACGAGTCGGGCCTTGGCCGTCGCGAGGTCCGCCACCACGTCAATGCCGATCGACGAACCACCGAAGCGAGGCTTCAAGATGTAGGGCGCCCCAAAGCCCAGCTCCGTCGTGTCGCGCGTCAGGAGCGCGCGCGGCAAGGAGGGCAGGCCCGCCCGGGTGACGAGGGTGGAGAACACCCACTTGTCCATGCCGATCGCCGCGCCCGCGACGCTCGGCCCGCTGTAGGGCACGCCCGCCAGGTCCAAGGTGGCCTGGATGGTGCCGTCTTCGCCGGGTCCGCCGTGCGTCGCCATGACAACAACATCAAGTTCGAGCCGGCGCTCCTTCGACAGGCGCCCGCCCGAGGAATAGAAACCCCCGTCAGCGCCCGCGCGCAGCGACAGCTCCGCGGCGCCCTTGGGAACGCCCTCTAAGAACGCCTCGGCTTCGGTCGTGGCAGCGACCTGGAAGAAGCTTCCGGTGGTGGACCAGTAGATCCCGACGGCGGCGCCGCGCCCCTGGTGGAGTTCTCGCAGAGCCAAGAGGCCGGTCAAAATCGAAATATCGTGCTCGGGGCTCGGGCCACCGAACAATACGCCTACTGTCACCAACAACCTCACCGCTCGCCTAAGACATCAAGGGTAGTGGTCGGGCAGGTCGTTGAGGTACAACACCGCGTCACCGGCCACGAGCGACTCGCGCACCCACGCCACCGCGTCGTCACGGACCCGAAAACGACGCGCATCAGGTCCGTATCCGACGGACAAGGAGGCCACATTGGTGCGTCCGACAATGGCCAGCTCCGCCCCGCGAGTGGCAATCTCGCTCGCCAATTTATCGTTGCAAATGCCCTGTTCGGCGCCCAACTCAATCAGCCCCGGGGTTACGACGACGCTGCGTCCGGGCGCCGCCACGGCCCGGAGAACATCGAGGGAGGCCCGCGCGCTCGCCGGATTCGCGTTGAAGGTGTCATCAACAACCACGACCCCCGACGCCGTCGTCGCAACCGTCGAGCGATTCGCCACCGGCTGGACTCGCTCGAGCCGTCGCGACAGCTCCGACGCCAGCGCACCCACTTCGAGGGCCGCCGCCACGGCGCAGGCCACGTTGGTGGGCTGGACACCGACGATTTCCATCATCTGGGCCACGTCCTCACCGTCGACCCATACGTGCCAGAGTCCGCCGAAGGGAGCGACGCGAACGTCGGCGTTCGTGGAGATCGAGCCCGCGGTGCGCACTCGGCGTTCACCCAATCGCTCGGGCCAGAGCGCCAGTAACGGGTCGTCGATGTTCACCACGATCACTCGCGCGCGCTCGGTGACCTCGAACTTGGCCTCCTCGATGACGTCGAGACTCTTCATTCGCTCGAGGTGTACCGGTCCGATCGCGGTGATAACGGCGATGTCGGGCTCGCACCATTGGCACAGGTCGCGGATCTCGCCGGGCCCGTAGGTACCCATTTCGGCGACGAAGACGCGGGTGCCGTCCGCGAGGTTTTCGTTGATGGCGCGCGAGAGTCCCGCGCGATTATTAAAACTCTTGGGGGTGGCGACCACTCCGCCGTCACCGCGCAACAGGTCGGCCAGGTGATTCTTGGTCGACGTCTTGCCGTAGGAGCCGGTAATCGCGACCACCGTGGGGTGCACGTGCGCGAGCCGCGCCTTCGCCTTCGTCACGAATCCGGCCGCCAGTCGCGCTTCCCAGGGCACCAGGACCTTCGCCGCCAGCGCCAAAGTGAAGGGTACGATCCAGACTGCGAGTGCTCCGAAGAGCAGTTTTTCGTGAAGAGAGGCGCCCAGCGCCACCACTAGCACTGAGAAAAACAGTCCAATTTCGGCCACGGTACGCGCCCGACGAGTCCATTGCAACGCACCGGTGCGACCCTTGGGTTTGAGTCCCCACGGGCAGAGGATGCCGTAAATCACCGAGTCCACCACGAAGGTCACGACCGAGTGGCCGAATATTGCCACCACGAGCGCGGCGGGGAACGTGCACCACAAGAAATACGAGAGCGTCAAGGGACGGTACCGTCGCATCGTGGCGACGGTGGCGTAGCTCAGCGACGGCCACGTCCAGCGTCGCCAGAAGCGAAACATCGACGCCGGCTCGTAATGTTCGCGCTGCAAGACCCGCAGCCAACGCAACATCTGGGCGACGTAGCCCAGCGCGAGGAGAATGGCGCCCAGGATGAGCCAGAAAACGCTCACGTGCCCACGACCAGTCGTTGCGCGTGCGCCACGAGAGCGGCCGGTCGCTCGGTCGGAATGAAATGACCGGCGTCGAGCACGACGTCGAGCGCCGCGTCGGCGGAGTTACTCAGTAGCGCGAGCGCGCGTCGCGCCACGTCGACGGGCACCTCGTGGTCGTTCTCCCCCCACACCAGCGCGACGGGAACGCTGATCCGGCTGAGCTCGTCCTCGTAACTCTCATTGACGCTCGCCACCACGATGTCGCGCAACAGGCCCGACGCGCGACGGTAATCACTCGACCCGTATTTCTGGCGGGCGACTTCCATCCGCGCGTCGCTGATCAACCCGCGCCGACGCAGTGCGCGCACCACGCGGTACGCCAGGGGCGAGCGAGGGGGGAACTCTCGTCGCACGAGTGGCACACCGGTCAGCACCAACGCCCTGACGTGATCTC
>PLEI01000009.1 GCA_003136415.1 Acidimicrobiaceae bacterium
CACAAGATTCCCGCATAGCTCACTGACAGCCCCACTAGCTCTGATCACCTCCTTCAATAGGTGTTCTCGCCCTCGCTGACGTTGGCTCGAAACCCCCGGTGAGCGTTCGATCCCGCGTGGTAGTGATGAGCTCTCGATGGCCCCGCGCCTCATCGATGCATTCGAAAACCACGGGGCGAGAGTTCTTCGACACTGCTGAGAGAAGACCAGTCCCCAATGCTCGTTGCCGGTACTCGTTGCCGGTACTCGTTGCCAGTCCTCGTTGCCGGTACTCGTTGCCGGTGCTCGTTGCCGGTCCTCGCCAGGGAGATTCTCGCCCGCCGAGGTGACCCACAACGCCACGCGCGACGGGCGGTAGTCTCATAATCGTGACCAAGATCAACGACGAGAGATCTGTCGTGAGCATCACGATTCCCCGAGCTCATGCATCACTCGTCGCCGCACCACGCTCCTCGCGGAGGAGACTGGAAGCGATGATTGTTGTCGGTCGCCATGATTGGGTGCAATCGAGCGCACGTGCTGATCGCTCCGTGCAGGTGTCGCGTGAGTAGTGATCGACGCCCTCGTCCTGGCGCCATGGGACCTCCGGATCGTCGACCCACACCCGATCGAACTGTGGACGTGCCTGTTCGCAATGAGAAGAAGGGCGAGCGCACCCGGCGCAAACTCCTGGAAGCCGCGGAACAGGTGCTCGTCACGTACGACTACCACGATGCATCGATCGCGAAGATTACCGAAGCCGCCGGCGTCGCACAAGGAACGTTCTACTTATACTTCTCCGGCAAGAAGGACATCTTCGATGAGGTGGTCGCGGAGCTCAATCGCAAGGTGCGTCACGCCATGACCGAGGCCGCTCGTGGTGCGACGTCGCGACTCGAGGCGGAGCGCCTAGGCTTCGCAGGTTTTTTTCGCTTTACCAGGGAACATCCGGCACTGTACCGCGTAATTCGACAAGCGGAGTTCGTCTCACCGAGTGCGTTGCGCAACCACTACGAGAAGATCGCGGAAGGTTATTTCACTCCCCTGCAAGACGCGATGGCGACGGGTGAAGTGGCCCCCGGCGATCCGATGATTCTGGCGTGGTCGCTCATGGCAGTCGGCGAGGCGATCGGGATGAGATGGATCGTTTGGGACGAAGCGAAGGAAGTGCCGCCGGAGGTCTTCGATGAGATGATGAAGATCATCACGCGGATGCTCGGAGGTTCGAGCACCGAGGGTACGACCGAAGCGGTCGTCGAACAAACGAAGCGTCGACGAGGCGAGAAGGTGTGAGCGCACCATGTCCGAAGTCGTAGTACATCGTCAAACTGCGGCGCGTGATCGCCACGGGTCATCTGATGAAAGCGACCGCGTACTGAGGCATCGTCGATGACTCGAGTTACGACGGGCGCCTACACAATTGGCCAATGGATCACCAATAGCGCGAGTCTGACCCCGGACCGAGTCGCCATCGAGTACCTCGACCGTCTCGTCTCGTACCGCGAACTTGACGACGCCTCCACTCGACTCGCAATCGGTCTCTTGGCACACGGTCTCGTTCGTGCCGATCGGATCGTCACGCTCACCGAGAACCGACTGGAGCAGGTGGAGCTCTTCTTCGCGTGTGCGAAGGCCGGACTCATTCTCGCTCCACTCAACGGCCACTCCAGTGCCGTCGAACTCGCGGGCCAACTTGAATCATTTGATCCGGCCCTGGCCGTCGCTTCGCGGGCCCACTCCGATCGACTCACGCAGGCGTGTTCATTGGCGGGTGCGAACTATCCCCTCAGTCTCGAGTCGCTCGCCGACTCACTCGAGCGTGACTCCTCCGTGGTAGATCTCCCCCTCGTTGGCGACGACGACGGACTTCTTCTCATCTCGACCTCGGGCACAACAGGACGACCCAAGGGCAGTCTGCTCTCCCACGCGAATTGCTACTGGACAAACAGAAGTCTCGATCTCAGTATTCCGATCAGTGGCGACGACGTGGTCCTCCAAGTACTCCCCCAGTATCACGTGGGGGGCTGGAACGTCCAACCACTTCTCGCCTGGTGCAAGGGGGCCACCGTCATTCTGGAGCCTTCCTTCAATCCCGATCGGATCTTCGAGTTGTTGGCAAAGCGACACGTCACCACAATGATGGGAGTGCCCACCACGTATCTGATGCTCGCCCAACACCCGTGTTTCGAAGACGCAGATTTCTCTAGTTTGCGATCGGTCGTCGTCGGCGGCGCCTCCATGCCGACGGCGCTGCTCGATCGATGGCACGAGCGAGGTGTCGAAGTCGTTCAGGGGTATGGACTGACCGAAGCGTCGCCCAACGTGTTCTGCCTCGGACCCGAAGACGCGATATCGCATGCCGGATCGGTGGGCAAACCCTACGCGCACGTCGAAGTTGCGCTACGTGACGTCGTCACCGGCAAGCTGATCGTGGATGTGGGCCGCGGAGAGATTCTCGTGCGCGGGCCCAACGTATTCCCTGGTTACTGGAATGATTCCTCGGCCACCACCGACACGTTCGTCGATGGGTGGCTTCGCACGGGCGACGTCGCCGAGCGTGACGATGCAGGGTACTACTGGATTTGCGGTCGCAATAAAGAGATGTACGTCTCCGGGGGCGAGAATGTCTACCCCTCGGAAGTTGAACGAGTGCTTTGCCTGCACCCTGGCGTTTTGGAGGCCGCAGTCATCTCGGTCGCACACCAACGTTGGGGTGAGACCGGCCAGGCTTTCGTGGTCGTCCAAACCGGCGCGGTCCTGGACGTCAATGAATTGATCGAGCATTGCCGAACATATCTAGCATCCTTCAAGGTACCTACCGAGATTGAGGTAGTCAGTGAACTTCCGCGCTCTCCCCTGGGCAAGATTGACAAAGAGCGATTGAGAGGCTGACGTTTCGCAGGTCACCGGATCGATTCTGAAGCATCGGGACTCTTAGTTGCGCCGGATCAATTCAGATGGGCCTCCGCAGGCCCGGTCACATTACCTGGGCTTTAAGGGTTCAACTGACACGCAGCCCCGCCCAGTTCCAATCGGTTTCATCGATTTAAGCCCTTGACGGGCGCGGACAGTGGCCGAGATGTGGTGCGGCTCATCACCCTCCACGAAATGCCATTCGTTCGAAAGCTCCCAGGATCAGCCGTTCAGTTCCAACGTCGGCACTTCAACCAAGGTGTCAGCCACCGCGTCTCAGGCCGCTACGCGCCGTGGAGGTACTGCGCGAGCGCGCGACGAATCACTTCCGACACGCTGATTCCTTCGGCCTGCGCTCGTTGCTCGGCTTCGGATTTCAACGATGCGCCGAGACGAACGGATTCAACGGACTTCTTGTCTCCGCCCAGACGAGGTCGACCCCGTCCTCGTGGCGCGCACGTCCTCGCAATCGTGATGGAGTGGTCAACCGAAGTGGTGAATCATGACGAGAGCGAGTTGGCGTTCATTCTCGCCAAAGAATCTCGTCAGATCGGCCCGGGCCTGAAGACTGCGGTCGGCGATTGATGGATGGTCTACGTGAAGTCCAAGTCCAACTTGTGAATGTCCCCGTGTCGATGCATGGTGATGCTCAGTGACTGTTCTCGGCACCAGCGCAACGCTTCGCGACGAGGGACGGCGACAAAGGGACCGTCGTCAACGAAGACTCCGGAGTCAATCGCTGCCAGTTTGACATCGAATGGCACGGGACCCACTAGTCGTATCTTCTGGAGGCCGCTGGCGTTGGTGTCCAGGCCATGGAGGCGCTCGATGAACGCCGAATCGTCCTCCACTACTACTGCGTACGGTGCGTCCACTTGAATGCGAGAGCTGACTTGCACCGCTACGGCTAATGCCGCGGCGCTGTCGACGATGAACTCCATCGATTCCACGTCAGTGACACCGGAGATCCGAACGAGAACGTAGTGAAGCTTTCTATAGCGCAGCACGTTCGACTCTGCTGCGAGTCCACTCGCGTCGAAGGGGGTCAGTTCATCGAAACTCTGTCGTACTTCCTGCGCGAACTCCCGCGACGAGCCCGAGTAGCTCGATGACCACGTGAGCATGGACGAGACGTAGTGGGGTCCGCCGGTCTTGGCACCCTCGCCGATCGCCGATTTCTTCCATCCGCCGAATGGCTGACGCTGAACGATCGCACCGGTGATGTGCCGATTCACGTAGAGATTTCCAGCCTCCACCCGGTCGATCCATCGAGCGATCTCCTTCGCGTCAAGGGAGTGGAGACCCGCGGTGAGACCGTAGGGCGTGGCATTCTGCAGTTCGATCGCCTCATCGAGATTTGATGCGCGCATTATCCCAAGAATGGGACCGAAACTCTCCCTCTGGTGAAGTCGCGAGCCGGGTCGCACCCCGGCCTTGATTCCGGGCGTCACTAGGTTCCGATTCCCCTCGGCAAAGGACGGGCGCAACCACCAACTCTCCCCCTCGTGAAGATTCTCGAGAAAGTCCGCCAGGTCACCCTCCGGCGGACGGATCAACGGACCAGTGTCGGAGTGCAGATCCCCACCGGGACCAACGCGCCAGGAACTCGCCGCATCCACCAGTTGCCGACGAAATCGCACGTCGTCATAGACGGAGTCCTCCAATATGGCCAGACTCGCAGCCGAGCATTTCTGACCCGAGTGACCGAAGGCCGAGCGAACGATATCGGCCACCGCCAACTCCATATCGGCTGCCGCGGTCACGATGATGGCATTCTTCCCACTCGTTTCCGCCAACAAGGGTATATCCGGTCTCCACTGGATGAAGAGTCGCGCGGTGTCCCATGAACCAGTCATGATGACGAGGTCAATTCTGGGATGCGACACGAGATATCTTCCGACATCGTCGTCCCCCAGGGGCACGAACTGAACGAGATCCTCGGGTACGCCGGCTTGCCAGAGGAGATTGACCATGAGCGAAGAGACCGCCACGGATTCGGGAGCTGGTTTCAGAATGACGGCGTTGCCCGCGGCCAAGGCGGCGCACACGCCACTCATCGGAATCGCCAAGGGAAAGTTCCATGGCGGCACCACCAGTGCCAATCCTCGATTCTCGAAATGAACGTAGTCCGACACCCCCGACATCAGGGAGGTAGCGTTGGCACCGTAATATCGTGCGAAATCAATCGCTTCGGAGACCTCGGCGTCGGCCTCGCTGACCACCTTGCCCGCGTCACGTGTCATCACCGCGATGAGTTCACCTCGATGCTCGGCCATGACGTGGGCCACCTGGTCGAGCAGTCGTCGTCGCTCGATCGAGGAACTGAGATTCCATTCCTCGCTGGCCACGTGGCCACTTTCGATGGCCCGGTCCACCAGTTCCTTGTTCGCCGGAGCCCATCGATAGGCGACCTTGGTGGGCTCTGCCGGATCAGAACCGTTCACCAGCTTGAGACGTTGAGCACCGGGTCGCTCCTCAACATCTCTCAGCGACGGTGGGATCGTTTCGAATCCTTGTTCTCGAAGCGGACGCAGTTGGGGTGTGATCCACTCCCGATTCTCCCGAAGAGCGAAATCGGTGTCAGGTTCGTTTCGAAACACTGCTGAGTCGGTGGGATCGGGAGGAGAGGAGCTTCGTCGATTCTGCGCGTTCTTGGGGCGGAGATCCACCGACGTGCGATCACTCACGGAACGGGCGAAGCGTTCTTGTTCCATTTGCCACGTGGTGGAATCTCTCGCGAAGCTGAATTGATTGCGGAGATAATTCTCCTCGCCGGTGTTCTCGTCGAATCTCCTAATCAGGTACGCGATGGCCGAGTCCGAGTCGTCTCGGTGGACTATCGGTGTATAGAGCAACAGGTTCCCGGTGAGTTCGCGAATCACTTCGGCGGTTGACGGCGACATGCCTTGCAGCATCTCGAATTCGACCATCGACGAGACGCCCCGGGACTCGGACACGACGATCGCCCAGCAGATCTCAAAGACATTGTGACTCGCGATCCCGACCGTGATCGCATCCGCGTTCGATTGTTCGAGCACGTGGTCGAGCATCAATTTGTAGTTGGCGTCGACCTGAGATTTCGAGGAGAAGGTCGGTACCGCCCACCCGGCCAATTCAGCCTGGACGGTTTCCATCGCCAAGTTCGCACCCTTGACGATTCGAATCTTGATCTTCGCATTCGAATTCAAGGACCGTACCTTGGCCCAATCGACCAGATCTCTAAGCGTGGAGGTCGAGTCAGGGAGGTACGCCTGGAGCACGATGCCGGCACTCAGGTTCAGATATTTCGTCTCGCCCAATACCCTCTTGAACACCTCCGCAGTGATCTCGAGGTCCCGGTACTCCTCCATGTCGAGATTGACGAATTTTGGCGGAGTCGAGAGCATCGCGGCGTCGTAGAGCATCCGCAGTCGGATGGCGATGCGCTCGACCTCCTCGTCAAAGGCCAGCCGATTGATTTGTGCGCAGATGGAACTGACCTTCACCGACACGTATTGCACATCAGGACGTCGCAGGATCTCGATGAGTGCGTCGAGTCTCGACTGTGCTTCGTCATTTCCCAGGACTGACTCGCCCAACAGATTGATATTGGTCCGAAAGCCCCGCTGCACCTGGCGTCGAATGTGTCGAGCGAGCGTCTGGCCGTCAGCGCTCACTACGAATCCGGAGAGTTCCGACCGGACCCTCCAACCAACGATCCTCATCACGAGACCGGGCAGTAGCTTCGACGTCGAGGCTCCCGCGTGGGCGAGCAGAGAATCTCGAAGTCCCAGGTTCTTGCATCCTCGCTGGTCGTTCACCAGGTCGCGGAAACGACGAGCGCTTCGTCGTGGATCGCTGATTCGCAGTACTTCGTCCGTCAGTCTCAAGACAAACTCGAGATTGTCCGGATTGAGGAGAAGCCGTTCGATCTTGTGATTGCGCGCGCGATCTCTCCGACTCAACTTGTCGATCGACTCGGTCAAAACAATTCCGGCAAGACGTGACGCTCGCTCGATCAACTGTGCGTCATCGTCAGCTCCGGTAGGGTCCGCGTCTACGCCATCAAGTGTCATGCCCCTATGCTGACGGGCCCCACCCTGACGAATCTTGTGTGGATTCGCACTGTTGAGAGGGGGAAATCGGCATTTCCTCGTCCCGAGCGGGAAAGTGTTGGGATAATGGGCCGATATGTCCACTGAAATACCGCTCGGCACACTGCAACTCGCCGAGTTGTTTGATGGCTTACCCCGCGTGATGTTCTCCCTCAAGGACCTCGACGGAAGGTACATCTTCGTCAACCAAGCCTTCGCGGCGCGAGTTCCTCACCTCACGGCCTCAGAGATTGTGGGGCGGACCGCTCACGACATCTTTGAGCCCGAGCTGGCGATCTCCTACCGAGCCCAGGACCTGGCCGTATTGCGAAGCGGCCACCCCGTGCGACGCCAATTGGAATTAATCACTCGACCCGGCGGTGCACTCGGCTGGTACATCACGAACAAGACACTGCTACGCAATTCGAACAGTCAACCGGTAGCCATTATTGCGGTATCAGTAGACGAACAGATCCCGGCGAATCAACCGGGGATGAGGGGACTGGAAATGGCGATCGCCACGGTTCACGCCCGCTATCGAGAACCGCTATCCATCGGTGACCTGGCCCAGTCCGCCGGCATGTCGATGGCGATGCTCGAACGTCGAATGAAGAGATTGATCGGCCAAACTCCCCACCGGCTGATAGTTCGCGTACGAGTCGAAGAGGCCGTGGAGTTGATACTTCGAGGAGACCAGAGATTGGCGGAGATCGCTTCGGAATGTGGATTCACTGATCAGGCGGCGATGAGCAAGCAGGTGAAGCAGCTTCTGGGCGTGAGCCCTCGGGATCTCCGAGGCGCCCAGAGAGTGGAGTGATGCTCTGTCGAACCGACTAGCCGCAGGTTTCATGTCGAAGGAATTGCGCAATAATGATGAAGTTGCCAAGTCGACCCCTTGCCGGTGACGGCCGCCGTCGAAAGTGTTGAAGCCGAACTGGGTCCGATTGACTTGCTCGCTAACAACGCTGGTAGCGCCGGGTCGGGCAAAGTCACCTGGGACGACGAGCCCGCGAACTAGTGGCGGGTCATGGAAGTCAACGTGAAGGGATTCTTCTTGTGCGCCCACCGGGTTCTGCCCACGATGTTGTCGCGCCGGTCAGGTCGCATCGTCAACTTCTCCTCGGGAGCCGCGAATCTCCCCATTGAGAGCGCCGACGACTTCCTGAATTCCTCCTACATGGCGAGTAAGGCGGCGGTCCATCGATTCTCGGAGGCTCTCGCCATGGAGACCCGCACCTACGGCGTCTCGGTGTTCGCCATCTCGCCCGGTACCGTCACGACAGCGATGACTCGCGAAGCGTTCGCTTCCTACGGGGACGACGAGGACGTCTGGTCGCCGCCCGAGCTCGCCGCGGATTTAGTGGCCCGTATTGGCTCGGGCGCCCTTGATGCGTACAGCGGGCGTTACATCCATGCCGTCCACGACGATTGGCGAACTTGGTCAAGAGATTGATCCGACGCGTCAGTGCCGCTCATCATGGCGGCCGCGGCATCATCGGTAACCGGCGCGCCCACGCACAGATCAGCGCAGTCGTCGCCCTCGAGTTCCAATTGGTTGGATGAGATCAATTTGTACCGAAAAGCCGTACCACTCTCCCAGTGTGATTCAACCACGTCGATTAGTGCGGAACTATTGCATTCCGCCGAAATTCATATATTCAGATGCCATTCGCGGTGACAGACTGGGAGCACGCTTTCTTGACGCTTCGTTGATCGGTGCCGGTCAGCAGTTGGCCGAGCAAGTGGCGGCTGCTAGGCGTTAGTGAATGAAGTTGGTATAACGTACATCCCGTAAGAGATGTCAAGCCTTTCGTAGCAAGAACGGCATAGCTTTCATCGATGTGCCAACTGTCGGAATGCACCAAGGTATTTGAAATAACATCTGGGCACGTCTCGTCAAAACAAAAGAGTGACGACGTGTTGATTAGTCCTGCATGGACACTAGAGATTGCTGAGGCGGTCTGCTGAAACTCGTGATATCCCAAAGCCACACTGCTCTGAGAACTACATTTCGTAATTGAGGTGGGAAAACGGGATAAGCACGCGCTTGGAGGTGACGTGGCCGACGGCTCCCCGAAGATGACGTCAACGGGAAACTTCGCTTGATTCAACTGCATAATGGTCTTCTTCACGCCGTTTGTCCATTGAACAGTTGGCAATAGAACACCATCGGGCGAAGTGTCCTTCGTTTCCTCCGACAAAATTACCAAACTCGGTGCTGGGTCCATTGCATTAATTGTTGCGACAACATTTTGTCGAAACGGCAGACAGCCTGAATCAATTGAACCCCGCCAGTCGTTAAATTTCACATCTGCAAATGGACATCCGTCTCTAGCGTATAGAAGTACCTTGAAGTGGTACCGGACACCTAACGCATTAAAAACTGGTATCCATTCGACTGAGAACGAATCACCGTATACCACGACAGACGTTATGGCATTGAGATCTCCGTAGATGCAAGGTTTAGCGGTTGACGACATCCCAGGCTCACCAATGGGGCAGCTCCCTCCCCAAAACATAGATTTCGTTTCTCCACTTAATTGCGGCACGATATTGCTCGGCAATTTCTGGATGGACATACCATTCTGAATGGCAATTTCAATCGAAGCCACCCCGGGGAGATCAATGGGCTTTGCACTGTTCGCCGCGGCGGCACCTCCAACAGTCCCCAAAGCTATGCCCGCAGGCAAAAACATCAAGCATAAATAAAATCGCAATTTCATAAGAAGCTCCCGTCCAACATTTGATAATTTGACTCCGCCGACGTAGGAGACGATTCCAATCTTGGAATTCTCGCCAACGCCGTATCTTCTACTGAAGCCAATGCATGAGAAGTTAAGGTGTCGTAGTTGTTGTGAGTCCAATATATTTCGACCATCGACGACCATCGGACCCTAGAGAGCGATGGCCAGCTTTTCAAAGTTGGAGGTTCGAAATTCATCCTGTCTGCCCCTCCAAATACGGTCACCGGTGAACCGAGGCGGCGCGAAAACATTTCCCAGGCATGCAAGGAGTCAGGGGACCGATTCCCCTTCGTCGACTGTTCGGTGACATTCACGTGTGGTGCCTGAATTTATCAACCAGTGGAGCCAAAATTTGTCCGAACCCCTGGCTGACGAATTCGGCCCACTGCAGACTCACGTGATCCTGGTCTGCATACACGAGGGTTGAACCGACCACCATCGGGCACTTGTTTTTTGCGCAGAGGAGTTGATTTTGCACAATCATTGTGGTACCTACAGGGATCGATTCAGGGGTGAACGCGAGACTCCACCAGTAGTCCCGCAATTCATCGTCAGAGGTATTGGTGCACAGCCGAATATCGGAAGTCTCTCGTGTTAAACAATACGGTGGCACTCGTACCGTAGAACCAAAGGCATTAAACGTGGGGCTGGGCTGCAGAAAAAAGACTCTCGCTCCGGACGTCGAAATCGCGCGTGCAAAAGACTGCACGTCGTCTCGAAGCGCCCCCATGGTGGCCTTAGGGTCACAATTAAAGCAGTAACTCCTCGGCCAAACTGGTCGGAGGCCAGCCGCAATAACAACGGCGGGGCGCTGCAAGTTGATTTGACTCTCAGTGAATTTTTGGTAGTGCGCGCACTGAGGGTACGCAGAGTGGTCAAACCACAATTGGTACTTGTCGGGCCACGGAGGACAACTGCCTTTGGCGTATACCTCAACGCGCCAGTTGTTTCTCGAGGCCCAATCTGCAATTGCCGGAACCCACATCCAGATCTGGGAGTCGCCGGTAAGGACCATTAGGTTCCTCGATCTCACGTCACCAAACGGACAATGTGGCGTTGTCACGGTTGAACGTGCGCTCGCCCAGCAAGACGGCGAACTCGGTGCCGCGGGCGCTGGCCCGTAGTCATCCGACAGGCGGGTCCATGTTGCAATCGGAGGATTAGTTGTTAGGGGAAGTCTCTTGAGTGACAATTCAGCGCTGATCATCGACTGAATCATTGCGAGTGGTGGTTGCGCCGTGCTCACAGCAATTGCAGTATGTGCTGAAAAAAGCACAAGAGTCGACACGACCACCAAAGACAGCACGGCAGCGAGCCCACGCTTAATCACGATCGAATCGAACCTTAACTTCTGCCCAGTCCAACATATGAAAAGTTGAATTCCCGCAGCGCCGCCGAGTCCAAGATATTGCGCCCATCGACAATTCTCGGACTTTGAAGAACAAGGGCAACTTTCTCAAAGTTAGCGGTTCTAAATTCTTCCCACTCCGTCAGTACCACCAATACCTGAGCGCCATCGCACGCCCCATACGGATCATCGAACACTTGAACATGCTCGGGCAGTCCCGACTGATCAACTGCCACCGCAGGGTCGTACGCCTGGATAGTCGCGCCCAGCGCAACCAATCGGCGCACAATCTCAATGGCAGGAGAATTGCGTAAGTCGTTAGTCTCAGCCTTAAACGTAAGGCCCCAAACTGCTACGACGCTGCCCACCAGTTCGCCAAGTAGTGATTTGCGGATCTTCTCGACCACGAGATCCATCTGATATTCATTTGCCTCAACGGCGGCGCGTACCATCGTGAAGTCGAATCCATTTTTCGCACCTTGATCCAAGAGCGCGAGAGAGTCCTTTTGCAAACACGGACCACCCCAACCAGGGCTGGGCCGCATGTGGCCCGAACCAATGCGGCGATCGAGAGCCATTCCCTTGAGGACATCCTCACTATCGGCACCGACGGCGTCACAGAAATTCGTAACTTGATTGACGAAGCTCAATTTGGCCGCCAGGAAAGCGTTGGAAACGTACTTGATTGTTTCCGCAGTTACGTTGTTGGTCAGTACCATGGGCGCATTCGTCGCCTCAAAGAGCAAACCCACTCGCTCCGCTACTAAAGAATCCCGGGCACCCACCACGATTCTTTCTGGATTGAGAGAATCGTATATGGCGTAACCCTCGCGCAGAAACTCCGGATTCGAAACGACAGTCACGTCACTTCGATTTACCAGATTCTTGATTACCTCAGCCTCACCCATCGGCACTGTAGATTTGATGACAATAATCGCATCTTGCTCGAGATGTTCGGCGATTTCCTTTACCGCATTCTCCAAGAAGCTGACATTGGCGGACCCGTCGATGCTCTGCGGCGTTGGTAGACAGAGGAACACAATGCTCGCTCCCGCAACCACATCGACATTGGACGTTGTGAAACGTAGTCTCCCGGCGGTGACGCCCTGCTCGAGCAACTGTTGAAGCCCCACCTCACGAATGGGTGCTTCGCGTTGCAGGAGCTTCGCGATCTTGGAGCCATCGCGATCGCTGCAGTGAACACTGTGTCCGAAACTTGCTAAGCACACGGCCGTCGGCAGTCCGACGTATCCGACCCCTAGGACCGCTACGTGCGATGGAGTATCCGAAGTAGCGGGCATCTTCAAAATGAACCTAACGGGAAGTTGTGAATGAGTGAGGTTCCCCAGAAATAGTGGACACGGTTTATGCAGCTTGGTTGAGACGAGCCAACGATAACTCGTAACGAATGGGACTGACGCCGCCGGTCTTCTGGCAGCGTCGTTGGTGGTTGTAAAAGGTGACGTAGTCGGCGACGCCGGCGCGGAGTTCCTCCAAGGTCACGAAGGCGTGACGGTAGAAGTACTCGTGCTTGAAGATCGACCAGAAGCTCTCGGCGCTGGCGTGGTCGTAACACGAACCCGTCTCGCCCATCGAGCGCAGGACGTCGAACTGCTCACAGAGCGAGATGACCTTGGTGTCGTTGAACTGACTCCCGCGGTCCGCGTGGAAGATCACGCCACCCACCTGACCCCGGCGAGTCCTCACCGCCATCTCCAGGGCGTCGGTGACGATCTCGGTGCGCATGCTCGTCGCCAGTTGCCACCCGAGGATCCTCGAGGAACACTCGTCACGCACGCAACACAGGTAGACGTCACTGGCGCCGATCTTTAAGTACGTGATGTCGCTCGACCAGAGCATGTCGGGCTCGTCGGCGTCGAAGTGACGCATCACCAGGTCCGCGGGGTAGGGGGCGCCGGGCGCCGACACCGTGGTGACCTTGAAGGCGCGCGGGCTGACCCCGGCGATCCCCAGGTCCGTCATGCGTTTCGCGACGGTGTTCTTCGTGACTCGCTCGCCGTCGTCGAGCAGATCGAGCGTGATGCGCGGAGCGCCGTAGGTGCCGTTGCTCGCTCGGTGAAAACTGAGGATCTTCACCTCTAAGTTGGCGCGGCGCTGCTCGCTGGGTAGCGCTGGCCTGGTCTGGGTCTCTCGCCAGCGGTAGTAGCCCGAGGTGGAGACCTCGAGCAGACGCGCCATGCGCGTCACTTCAAAGTTCGCGCACTCCGCGGCCATCAACGCAAATCTTTCGGACTTGGTGGCTTCGAGGCGAAGTACGCGGCAGCTTTTCCCAAGAAGGCGAGGTCCTTCTCCTGCTCAGCGACCTGGCGGCGAAGCCGGATGAGCTCGGCGCGCTCGGCCGGAGTGAGGGGCTCGTCACTGGTTCCCGCCACCGCGTCTAAGCGACGGCGTTCGTCGCGCACCCACTTGCTCAGGGAGTTCTCGAGCACCGAGAGTTCGTTCGCCACTTCGCGCACCGACCTTCCGGTGTCGATGACGCGGTGCGCCGCCTCGATTCGAAATTCCAACGTGAACTTCCTTCTGGTGGCTCCCATGGAGACATCCTTTCACCGACCCTTCAGTCGGCTTATCGGGTGTCCACTATCTCAGGGGAACCTCAATTCGATAGTACGCAAGTGGGT
>PLEI01000040.1 GCA_003136415.1 Acidimicrobiaceae bacterium
TTGACAAACATAGGAGCATCAGGGAACGCACCTGTTCCTCCGTTTCCCTAAACGAGGGTATCCACTTAGCTGGAGCAGCCTTGCTCAGGGATCTGACATTCCCCAAAATGGCGATACGCCTGGATTGACGTCAATCATCCGGGGCGCTGCGTACGCAATGACTGGGGCCGATACCGTTGTGGATATGGGCGCCGATTATGGACCACAGAGTTTTGACAAAGTGAGTTGGTGGACTCTCGGGATCATGGTGTTCGTGATTGTTGGCGGGATCGGCTTCCTCACTTACCCGCAGCCTGGATTCATCGCCCTCGGTGCTGTTCTACTGATCGTCGGCGCTAGCGGCTTCTTCGGCGTCCTCGGATCTCGGCATCTTGAGATATCCGATGCGGGCATCACAACCCATCAGTTCTATCGCTGGTCTCACACGTATCCACGATCCGAAGTGCAGAGGGCCGCAGACGACTGGTCTCTTTCCGCCTTCTCCTTGCCGCTATTGCACCTCAAGAACGGTCACCAGGTCCGTCTTTGGGGGGTCAGCAGGCCCACTCTCTTTCTGTTTCGGACCAGCAGGTACACCGCCGAGATTGTCACGGCGATCAACCGCTCACTGGCCTACAGGACAGACTCCGCCGACTGATCGACGCCGCAGCCCTTAAGTTGCGCATCAGGGCCGCTCCGTCTAATTGGATCCAACCGGCACCGCCAACGATCGCAACCTCGAGTCGGAGAACGTGCAAGTCGGCCCACGGTTTCGAACCCACATGCCTAACCAAGTCGCAAGTGAGAGGTTGTATTTCTGCTACGTCGGACCCCGACGCGAAATCAAGCCTTCGGTATTAGGTTGCGGACGCGAACATCTTCCACCGCGTCAACTATCGAGACGCGACCGGGATGTTCGATTCAAAGAGCAAAGGAATATCCCACGTTCCTCGCGTGGTGCGCTCACGACTCATCGTACGGCGTCAATGTACCGTCCCCCGCGAGTACGTATCGCGAATCATCGTTCATCTTGCCAACGGCCCAACCTTGGACAATGGCATCGCCGCCAGCCTCGAGGCGCTTCAACTCAGCGCGAGCGCGTCGGCCACCATCCTGCCTCGCACGTCTCAAGCCGTCTTCCGGAAACTTGCTCCCGACACGACCGATTAGGCGGGATTCGAGTTGCAACAGCTGTCGCTTTCGGGCCATCCATTCGGTGCGGCGCTGCGCATTGGCCGCGGGCTTGCGCGCAAGCGTCGCCATCACACATACCTTTGTGCCACGAGACGCCGCCCTGCGCGGCTCCGCTCAATGTCCGATTCTTCGACAGCGATCGAACTAAGTAGCTTCGCCTGGAGCGAAGTGGCATTTCGAATTGACGCAAGTAGTGGCGACTCGACAGGCTGTCCAGTCGACCCTTGGACGACAAGCTCGCTATCTGATAGCTGCGCACGAAGACGCACGATGTCATCTTCGATGAGACACGCCTGCTTGAGTGCATGAATCTCCCTAGGGTCCTCGAAATCCATGGCGCCGGTTACGGCGATCCAAAGCGCTCGACCGCCCTTATCGAGTGTCTTTGGAACTGAAATCGTCATCAATTTGCCTTTCGCTCGGCTCCAAAAAAATGATGCACCTACGTAGGCTCACTGGCAGGCACTATACGGAACGGTCGGCGACAAGTGGCAGGGGGGGGTGGGGTAGGCCACCTGCGTTGGTCGGCAGAAAATATAATGAAGAATCGAGCACGACGTCATCGTCACGGTCGACAGCGGCGAGCGGCGCGTAGCACTGCACGGTGCACGTCGCCGGTGCGCCGTGCGCTGTCCACGAGGACGACCGCCACACTGAAACCACCCGCCCCTTGTCACGACTTCGTGACCTTGAGGACCGCGGCGTTACCTGCTTCGCTGACCGTCGCGAGTAGACGACTCCGCGCCGTTCGTGAGGCGTTGGCGACTTTCTCGGCCAAGAACACCTCGACGATGGCGGCGAACGACTTCGCGGCGACTCCTTCGGCCTGTCCGCTCCGCCTGACCGCGACTGTAGGGTTCAGCGTCTCAACGGAGACGAGGTGCGAGTCATAGGTCACACGCAGCGCCGACCAAGCGGCGAAGAGTTCCTCGAGACTCGCTTTGGGATCCGTGCTCACCGCCTGGAACGCGCGCTCAGATTCGTAGTACTTTTGCGCTGCCGAATCACGTGCGGACTTCAGCGCGGCACCTGAAGCGAGTTCATAGGCCACCTGACCGCGGGCGGTGAGATACCGCGCGGCGAGATTCTCTACGTCCCCAAGTGCGGCGAGCGCTTGCTCTGCCTGGGCGACCTCTTGCTTCGCGTCTTCCCGTTCCTGGGCCCCGGCGTGGTCATTGCCGGCGATCAAGTGAACGGGCGGCATCAGTTCGGTGAGCGACTCGTGAGCGGCCTGGACTCTCCGCATCGCTGTATCGATATCGTGGCGGGCTCTCTCCCGGTCGGCGGTGTTCGGCCCCGGCGTGGTTGCTGCGGTCATGGCTGTCTCTCTTCTCTCGGGTGTCGCGGTTATTGGGGCAAGCCGTTGGCATCGACGTCAGGCAGAGTGCCGAGCTTCGCGGCGATCATTTCCGCGACCGTTCGCGGGCGTGCTGGCGCTGGTGCGCCACCATAGGAGGATCCTTGGCTTGGGTCCGGTGCCATCCTGGGCGCGGCCACAATGGGCACTACGTCGGCCGGTGGCACTGGTGGCCCAGTCGGCGCTGGGTCAGTGCCTCCGAGTAGTGAGGTCGTGGGCGGTGGTGTTGCGGGCGTCACGGGGTGCCCCTGGTTGTCCACCGCGGGAAGACTGCGCATCTTCGCGAAAATGCGCTCTCTGACACTCTCGATGTTCAAGGTTTCGTCCCTCACGGGTGTGGTCGGTGATGTTGACATTTCAGTTCCCTTCGATGATTGAGTAACCCAGTGCCGAAGTCGCAACCTGGCAGAAGACGACGCCGGCACTGAGAAAGGGCGGCCGGCGTCGGTAAGACCCATCTGAGGCCGGCGCCGGTCGCGAATTGCGGGCGCTCACGATTCCGCCCTCGACGGAACGTCGGCGGTGGAGACCACAGTTTCTGGCATGTTCACAAAGGAGAGCCAATAGGCCGCCCCTTCGAGTTCGGAGCTAGCAATTTCTCGCTCGTCCATGCTCAGACTTTCGTCGGACAGCATGTCGAGGGCGGCTCGAGCAGTGGCGATCGTTTCGTCAAAAAACCACCCCGGGACATTTATCATGATTGCCATTTCAGACCCGCGCTTTCTGCTCGTTGTGTTGGACGGCGGTGGTTGTCACGGATTCCTTCGCTCGAGGCGAAGCGCCGCTCTTGGCCAGGCGACGAAGGGCCGTCTTGCGGTCGAAAGCGATCAGGTGACCCACGCTCCACTCGCCCTTCTCGGCGACGAGCGCGGCGGCCAACGGGGGAAGAGTTGAGGGATCACGAGGTGGTGCCAATCGGAAGAAACTCAGGATGGCCTTGTCGGCCTCGTCGACTGCAACTTCAGCAGGAACTCTCGACGCGCGACTGCGCGGAGCGTGTTCTAAGGACTGTTCTTTACTGTTAGGGCGCAGGGATTGCCTGCCTAGAGTGCGTAGATTGCCTGCCTAGAGTGCGTAGATTGCCTGTCTGGGTCGTAGATTGCCTGTCTGGGGCACCTTCTAGAGGTGCAATCCTTGCCTGTCTGGAAATGTCGAAGTCCTCGGGAATCGGGATTCGATATACGGTCGGACGGTGTCCCCCGGCCGCGCGTTGGACCTCGATCAATCCCCATGCCACGAGTTGAGTAAGCCACGGCTGAACTGTGCGACGCACCAGTCCGGTTTCGGCTGCAATCGTGGCAATCGCCGGACGCGCCTCGGTACCATCATCCTTCGCGTGATTGGCGAGGGCCAGGAGGACGAATTTAGCCGTGGGGTGTTTGACCTCGAGTCCCCAAACGAAGACGGAGGCGCGAAGGCTCACGGCGTCACCCGCTGATCCTCGAGCCAACGCTCGACGTCGGCGCGGCGGTATCGCACGTGACGGCCTACATGTAGCACTTGCGGGCCGCATCTCTTGTAATTCCATGAATAGAGCGTCGCCACTGGCACGCCCAGATATGCGGCGAGGGACTCGGGCGTGAAGAGAGCCACGGGCGTCGCGTTGGTGCTCATTGCCGGTCTCCGATTATGAAAAGCGCGAGCGCGCAGCGATCGACCTCTGACAAGGTCGGGTCGGCGGCGAGCTTTTTGACGGCGTCGACTGCGTCACCATCGAGGGCCAGTAGTCGTCGAATCGCCGCGGTAGCGACCCTGAATTTCCCGCCCATTTCGAGGACCGGGACCGGGAAGGCGCCGCGCCGGTGCATGGCGTACGTGGCCGTCGCGCCAAAGCCCAACGCCCGTCCGGCCGCGACAAGGGAAATTGTCGGCGAATCCGCAACTTGAGGCACCGCATTTGAATTCATAGTGATACAGTACGTAGTATGAAGCGTAGAAACAACGCGAGTAATACCCTTTTAAACCTGCGTGGTTTGGCATGACCGACGCCAGCGATCGGAGCGGTGAGGGGCCAAACATGGTTCAGGCGATTTGGGGCAACCCGGTTATCGATCTCTTACGAGTTCAATTTCCGTGGGGTACGGCCGACGCTTCGATGGCGGATAGGCCGTCAGAGATTGGCGACCGTATTGTGCCGAATCGAATACGCGTTCATCATCCAGGCATCGATGGTCAGCCGTCGTTGACGCTCGACCTCGAGGTCGTCGGTGGCGTGCCTCAGTGTCGCGGGGTTTCAATCGTGAGTGTTGACGACGGTCGTGAGGTCCGCCCGCTCGACCTCGACGCCGTCAAACTTTCGCAATGGGTGGCTGACACTTTCGCCGCGTTCGCATTTGAACGCAACGGCGTTGCGATGGAGCGCGCCGACGGCGGCCCAACTGGGCAAAAGCAAGACCTCGCAGCGGCTAACGAATTTCAGCGGGCGAGGCGCGGTAGGGGAGCGCGAACTATCAACCGTCAGTTGATACAAGAGGCCGCCGAGATTTATAAAAAGAACTTCTCGTCGAGTCCGACTAAAGCCGTCGCGTCGGCGTTTGGCGTAAGCGAACGAACGGCGAGCGGCTGGATCACTCGCGCCCGAAAAGAGTACGGTTTTCTACCCCTCACCAAAGGCGGCCAGAAAAGGATATGAGGCCATGACGAAATCGACGAAATCGACAGGTCGCTCGACGGCGACGCCGGGCGTGACCAAACTGGGCCAGGATCGTTTCCTCGCGCGTTATCGTGGCCCTGACCATCGCGAGCGAACGAAAGTCTTTACGACCATTCGCGACGCGAAGAACTGGCGCGAGAGTGAGAGCGCGAAAGTCACGTCAGGCGATTGGGTTGACCCCGTTCTCAAGCGAACATCGTTTCGCGCGTTCGCTGAGCCTTGGATCGAAAGGCGCGGTACGCGGGCGGAGCGCACGACGGAGTTGTACCGGCATTTGCTGACGCGTCACATTCTGCCAACGTTTGGCGACCGTCCTATCGGCGCTATCCGGCCGTCTGCCGTCGAAGAATGGCACGGTGAGCTCTCACAACGGCACGCGAGCACGGCGGCGAAGGCGTACCGATTGCTTTCTCAGATAATGCGAGCAGCGATTGCTGACGGATTCATCGCGAAGAGTCCCTGCAATATCAAAGGCGGTGGCGACGAGCCGGTAGTCGAGCGTCCTACTGCCTCCATCGCTGAGGCCGACGCGCTGGCCGACGCGCTGCCCGAGCGTTTGCGGCTAATCGTTCACCTTGCCCTTTGGGCTCAGTTGAGGCGCGGCGAGTTGCTTGGACTTCGCCGCGGTAACGTCGATCTTTTGCACGGAACGCTCACGGTCGCCGCGACGCGGGTAAAGATGATGAGCGGCGAGATGGTCGACAAAGCGCCAAAGTCGAGCGCAGGCGTTCGCACGCTGGCCGTACCGCCGCACGTGACGCCGTTACTCGTGGCGCACCTCGAGCACTTCGTCGATGCTGACGGCGACGCGTTGATCTTCACGGGGTCGCTAGGTGAACCGCTACGCGTTCGCTCGCTCGATACCGCGTGGCAAAAGGCGCGCGCATCGATTGGTCGTAAGGATCTCCACTTCCACGACTTGCGGCACTCTGGATTGACATTGGCCGCGGTGACGGGCGCGACGATCAAAGAACTAATGCAGCGCGCAGGGCACGCCGACGAGCGGGCCGCCATGCGCTACCAGCACGTCGCCCTAAATCGCGACCGCGTGCTCGCTGACGCGCTCTCGGCACTCGTCACGCCAGCGCCCGTCATTTCGATTTCGAGCGTGTCCCGACCTTAAAATTTGTAAATTTGCGGAATCGATGCGGAATGGGGAAGCATTTTGCGTCGTTTTTATAAAGTTATATATACCCTTATCAGGTACAACGTAGAACAATCCCGCTCAGACGCGCCAGCTTGAGGGGCTAGTGCCTTTAGGGGCGTGCGGGTTCAAGTCCCGCCTTCGACACCAACATTCTAATGGGA
>PLEI01000059.1 GCA_003136415.1 Acidimicrobiaceae bacterium
AGATGCTCATGTGGCACATCGTGCTGTTGCCGCTCGCCGCGGTCGTCTTGACCGCGCTACACGTGGTCATGGTGCGCATCAAGGGCGTCGTTCCCCCATTTGAGGACAAGGCGGAGGTGTCGGCATGACGAAGAAGGCCTTTCGACCCGACGTCGACGCCCCCGAGTGGAGGGGCGCGTACGTCCCCTACGACATCATCAAGGAGGGGGCCATCGCCGTTCTGGTGGTGACTATCCTCACCGTCGCCCTGGCGATCGTGTTCAGCTCGCCCGATGAGAAGGCGATCACCATCAAATCGTGGTCGAACGCTGACCCCATTGACTTCGCCCAGACCGCCTTCAGCGAATTCACCGGCACCTCGGGTGTCGCGGGGTACGGTGCGCCCTACAACCACGGCGGTCCCGCCCAGGGTTGGGGATTCCTATCTCCCCAGAAGTGGGTCGGCGTACGCATCAACGTCAATACGGTGAACGACTTCGTCCTCAACCCGCTGGAGGCCCAACCGGCCGAGTCAACGCTGACGACGGCGCTCAACCAGTGGAAGTCGGCGTCGAGTGCGACCCAGACCGCTTGGACGACGGCCTACGGCACCGCCTCGACGAAGATGACGTTCTCCAGCGATCTGATCCAGGTTCCCACCAACTCGGCGGGGCCCGTACCGGTCTTGATTGACGACCTCACCATGATGGCCCGCTCCGGCGCGCTGGACCAGGCCCTGGTGACCCAGAACGGCTTCTACACGACCAACTACACGAAACCGCTGTTGTTCCTCTCGGACGGCAACTACCTCGCCAACCTGGGTGCCGCACAACACCTCGGCGGCGACCAGTGGGGCATGATGAACGAGACGGGCCAGTACCCGGGACAGGCGTGGCTGTGGCTGTACACCTTCTGGTACCAGATCCCGCCCTACAACTCGAGTGCCAGCGGTGACTTCTTGGTCTGGGGCACGATGATGATCCTCACGGCTCTGCTCATCTTGGTGCCATTCATTCCGGGATTGCGATCCATTCCGCGCCGACTCAAGATATATCGCATCATCTGGCGCGAGCACTACGCCGAGCAGGAGAGCTAACCCCGCACAGCCGCTCGCCAGGTAGGAGTGGACACGACGACGTGTCGCTGGACCACAGCTACTAACTGGCGAGCGGCCTCGAGGAGTACCCACTCGCTGTGGGGGCGACCCACCAGGGTCAGTCCCACCGGCAATCCCTCCACCAAGCCCATGGGCACGGTGAGAATCGGCCAGCCGGCCACCGCCGCCGCCATAATCGACGGCGACACGAACTTGGCATTGTCGCCGTTGACGAGGTCGCTCTTCCACGCGGGTCCGTAGGCCGGCGAGAGAACGACGTCGTAACCCTCGAGCACCGGCAGCAAACACTGCTCGACCGCCCAGCGGATGTTGCGCTCACGAGACTCTCGATAGGCGTCAGTGTCGCAGCCGCCGCTCGCCAGCGCCCGCAGAAGAAACTCGTGCCCGAAGTAGCGCTGCTCAACGTCCCAGTGCGCGTCTTCAAAGGCCACGACGTCGGCCAGGGACGCGACACCTGCGCCGGGGCGGGTGCGCAGATACGAATCCATGTCGTCAAGCAGCTCACACAGCATCACGGTGAGCTCGTCGTCGTAGTCAACCGGACCGGGCAGGCCGGCCGTGCGCTCCCCCACGCTGAGACCACTCTCGCGCGCGCGCGTCATCACCTCGTCGAAGAGCACGTCGGTGCCGCGGTGGCCACTGCGCCAATTGCGCGCTTGCACCAGGCGCGGCGCGGAAGGGACGTCGCCGGGTGGCGTCCCCGACAGGGCGGCGTACAAGAGAGCGAGGTCGTCCACGCTGTGCGCCATCGGGCCCGGACTGTCCTGGGAGTGGCTGATGGGCACCACGCCGTCACGCGACACGTTGCCCACGGTGGGCTTGAGACCCATCACGCCGTTCAGCGACGCGGGGCACGTGATCGAGCCGTCGGTTTCGGTGCCGACGGCCAAGGGCGCCAGACCGGCGGCGAGCGCCGCGCCCGAACCCGACGACGAGCCCCCCGACGAACGATCGAGCGCCCACGGATTGCCCACGAGGCCGCCACTGGCCGAGAAGCCACTGGTCGAATAGGGCGAGCGGATATTGGCCCACTGGCTCAGGTTCGTGCTGCCGAGAATGATCGCGCCAGCCTCACGCAGGCGGGTGACCAACTCGGCGTCGCGCGTCGGTCGTCCCTCGAGCGACGTCGAACCCGCGCCACCGGGCAAACCCACGGCCTCGATGTTGTCCTTGATAAGAACGGGTAGTCCGTGCAGCGTGCCGAGAATCTCGCCGCGCGCACGCTGATTGTCGCGCTCCTCCGCCACGTCGACCGCCGTGTCGCTCAGCGCGGCCACCGAGTGCAGGGCTACGTCGCCCGCGACGTCGACGGCGCCAATTCGTGCGAGCAAGACATCGACGATCTGGCGTGAGGTGACCTCGCCCTGATCAAGACGGCGCAGCAACTCGACGGCGCCGGCGTAGGCCACGTCAACGCTCGAAGGATGTGGGTCGTTCATGGGCCCCCTACGCGCTGGCGCCCGAGACGGGCGTGTGCAGGGTCTCACCGACCCGGAATTCCTGGCGCTCCGCGCCGCGCAGGATCCACGCGGAACTCGATCCTTGGACGATCCACTCCTCGGGACCACCGACGATGGCGGTCTCTTCGTCCACGCCGACTACGGTCACCTTGTCGTCACGTCCCACGAGAAAACGCGTCGCGACATCGGGCATGCGCTTGACGAAGGCGTCAAAGTGAGGTATCACGCGCAGGTGCGCGAGCAACCCGAGTCCTGGCGTACCCCCCTCGCGCGGATGCCGGATGGTGGGGACCCACGCGGCCATCACCATGGCGCCCGCGCTGCAACCCGCGAGAGCCGCGCCGGCGCGCCACTGTGTCTCGATCGCCGTCCAAAGCGCACTGTCACGCAACGTCTCGGCCAGGAAGTTCGGGTTGCCGCCCGAGAGGTAGATCAACCCGGCGCCGTCGAGCATCTTCACGATGTCTGGATTGTTGGCGTCCTCGCGAGTGGCCACGGGGACTATCACCGGCGTGACGCCGATGCGCTGCGCCTGTTCGATACCCAGTCGATGCCAGCGCTCGAGAGTCGCCGGTCCGTCGGGCACGGCCGCCGTGGCGATCTGGACGTAGCGCGGCGCACGACCGGCAATCAGCCGCGCCTCGATATCAGCCATCACCGGGAGGTACTCCCCGGAGCCCACCAGGGCAATCGGACCCGCCTGGTCAGAGTTCACGTCCATCGCCCGCCTTCATTCCGGTGACAATTATCACTCTCGCTACGGTAACGGCTCGGGTGACCACTCGACACCAAGGAGTCGGTACGATGTCCAACGATGGGACTCGCGACCTACAACAGCTGCTCCTTCAACGAAAAGCGCGCCGTCTTGCGCGCCTTTTGGTCGGGCCGGGAGGATGAGTCGGAGAAAATCAATCTGGCCGCCCGCGAGTACGGCCCCTACGCCCTCGGGCTCGTGACGATCATCACCTTTGAACTCATCGTCATCGCCGTCCTACTGGTGGCCCGCGCCAACGGGTGGGCCTGGACCGCGACGGCGGCGACGGTGCTCGCCCTCTGGAGTCTGTGGTGGACAGTGGCCTGTCGACGCCGGATCAACGCCACCCGCTCCGCCATTCAATAGTCACCATCCCGCGACGACCATTCACGTGGTGACGTTGCTCGCGCACGATTTAGATCGCCGGGAACTGAAACTTTGCCGGAATCTCTTTTTGGAACGCGAATGCGTCGATGCTCGGCCCCTTCTCGCGAAAGAGAATCAGTCGCTCTTGAGCGTCGAGGACACTCGGCATACGCGTCGCGGGGACCCACCAGCAGACCACCATGGGTTCGGTGGCGACGGCAAACCACTCTCGACGCTGACGCAATGCGTCTCGATGTCGTTCGTTGCGATACACGAAATCGAACAGACTCGCGGCGTCGGCCCAAACCGACATGTTGACGATGAGGGTGTCGTCATCGAAGATTCGTTGCTTAATCGCCCCGGGACCGTCGCCATAGGTCAGTCGCCACACGAATCCGGGCGCCTTGTCCGCCTGATCATTAACGTCGTCGATGCGCGCCACGAAACTGGCCATCGCGGGCGAATCAATGGGGGCCATCACTTTGGCGATATTCAACTGAGCCAGCAGCACGCCTCATGTTACAAAGACTCGCGCCCGTCGAACTCTATGACCCGCGACCCCACTTGAGCACTCCGCTAGAGCTCCACGTAGTGGAGACGATGGGGATCGAACCCACGACCTCAGGCTTGCAAAGCCCGCGCTCTACCAACTGAGCTACATCCCCGACGACAGTCGATTGTACTCGTCCTCACGATGACACCTCCCCGTTCGCGCCAGCGCGCCGCCGTGCGCGAATGCGCTGGCGATCGACCCGCAACAGCTGGCGCTCCACGTCCGCCCAGTGCAGCGGCGATTCTTCCACCGCGACGCCGGCCTCGTCGGCGCGCGAAAAGATGGTGAAGGCGACGGCCCACATGGGAACGTAACTACCGAGTTTGGCCACGAAGCCGGCCAACTGCTGGTCGAGGAGCGGCGTCATGTGCAGTAGTGACTGCTGATGGTGCAGTGCGGGATAGAGCGAATGACGAGCAAAGATCCACACGAACGACAGGCTCGTCACCACCAAGGAGGCCACGAAGATGAATCCCGCACGACCCACCGGCGAGAGTCGCTTCGCGCCGGGCATCACGGCGAGCGCCGGGATCCACAACACGAGTCCGCACACCAGGACGGCCAGCAGCGTCAGGGCTCGCACCCAGCTTGAATGCGCACCCTCATCCACCACCGGCGTCGACAGCGTCAACGTTCCCACCACCGTGACGAAGGCCATCGAGATCCCGGGATGCGCCAGTCGGCGCGTCACCGCATCGATCGGTGCCGAGCGAGTCAGGGCGACCAGGCGCGTCGTCGACGTGCTGGCAACGAAGAGCGGCGCCACGAGCAGCATGATAATCAGGCGCTGCAGCGTCGCCACGCTGAGCGACACCGTTGCCGCCAGGTCGCCGACGGGCCACAGAGTCACGAGCGCCAGAACGAACCAGCCCGCCAGGGCGCGCAACCGATACCGGCGTTCGTCCAGCGCCCGCACGTGCAGCGTGCCCAACACCACCACGGCTCCCAGTACCACCGGATGCAGGTGGAAGGGGGGCACCGTGACTAGCCCTCGGTGCTGATTCGCCCCTGGACGACGGCATCGTGCAAGGCCGCGTAGTCGCGGGCGTTGCGCTCGCGGTACGCCTGGGCGAAGTCCGAGATGGCCTCGTCAAAACGCGGACCGCCCCCGATGTATCCCGCAATCTGGGCCGAGGTGCCCGAGCGGGCGTGGGCTCGCGCCAGCGTCCACGCACAAATGCGCCCGTAGGCCTCGAGCAGTGCGTCGTCGAGGCGCTCGACGTCAACACTCGCGCGGTGGTCGTAGAGTTGACGGACGTAAAAGCTCCGCGTCCGAGCGTCGACGTCGACGTTGCCCCACCCGAGGAACGCGTCGGGTGTCACCTGCATCACCCGCTGTCCGTGGACCACGCGGGCGGCCGATTCCTCGGTCGCGTCGCGCTCGCGGGCTCTCGCTATGACGGAGCGGTGGGCTTCCTTGATCTGCAAGAAGAAGGTGTCGCGGTGGTCGCGTCCACACAGCAGGACCGCGAAGCACTCGGTGCCCACCGAACCCACTCCCACGACGTGGCGAGCCACGTCGACCGGGGTGAATTGGCTCAAGAGAAGTTGCCGGTCCGAAGCCAGTGTCGAGTCGTAGTTGGCGACGACCCCCAGGATTGTGTCGGCACTCAGTCCCGTCTCGTCAATTCCTTCGAGGTGCGTGAAGTGCGGGGCCTCATCAACGATGAGCGGATTCTCGCCCCCGGTGACGAATCGCTGATACGCGCTTTGGTCATCCGTGCCGCGCAGGTGATGCAACACGTCCTCGATGCGCCGGCGCGTGACGTCAGTGAAGGCGCCGCGCAAGTCCTGCATGAGCGACGACGTGGTCAGCGACGAATACCAGACGTCGAGCCGGGTCTCTTCGGCGAAGCGACGGATTGCCACGCGATATTCACGCGCCACGATACGCGACAATTTCTCCTGGGCGCCGTGACGAAGTCCCATCGAGTCGCCCGCGATGACCAGCGAGGTGACGAGTCGCTTCACGTCCCACTCGAAGGGCCCTTGGTCGGTCTCGTCGAAATCGGTCAAGTCAAAGACCAGTCGCCGCTCGGGTGACGCGAACACTCCGAAATTCGAGAGATGCGCGTCGCCGCAGATTTGCACCGTCAACGGGGCTGCGGGCCCGCGGGCCAGGTCCTCGGACATGATCAGTGCCGAACCGCGCAGGAAGGACAGCGGACTCTCGAGCATGCGCCGCCAACGCAGCGCGGCGAGGGACGGCACCCGGTCTTCGAGTTGACTTTGCAGACGCTCCACCACGTCGTATCCGTCGGGGCGATCAGCGAGAACCCCCAGCGAACCGCGCGACGTCAGAAATCGTCCGCCACGGCCCTCGAGTCGTCGTTGGGCCACCGTGGTCTTAAGGGCCTTCTTCACGCCAGCGACTCCTTTTGTAATGTGCGTTGGGCCAGACGGGGTCCGACGCGCGTCAGAATCAACACACTCAAGATGCTGTCAGTCAACATGATGACGCCAGGGAAAAGGGCCCCCGCCGTGGTGAAATTCTTCAGTGTCAAGAGCGTAATGCCCGTATTCACTGCTCCCATGACAAAAACTCGCGGAGTTTCCGACTCCGGAGAGCTCCAGGACTTTCGATAAGTCGGCAACGCGGCAATGAAATCAGCCGCCACGAAGGACACCAGGGCGATGGTCGGCTCATTGACGACTGCCCAAAAGACCAGTCCCGCCAACGACACGACGCCACAGGAGATATCGACGGCGTCGATGCGCCAGACGGCGTGAGGATTCTTGAACGACGCGAGGAGAACCACGAGGGGTATGAGGCCCAGAGCGAGCGTCATAATCGACGCGAGTCCCACGTGCTGCTGGATCTCGACGATAAAGGCCAGAATGCCTTCGAGCGCCCAGAGACCCCAGGTCACCCGGTGCGGTGAAGTGGTTCCCCGTAGCGTGTCACGGATGTACGAGGCCGAGCCGAAAACCGACAGAGCGGCGGCGAGGAAGACGAAGCGGGGGTCCAGCACCCATCCAGTCTGCCCGTTTCTGGCACTGTTGCCTCAGAATTGCACGTCAGAATGCCAGGGAGAGGGTCCGTTGGCGATGTTGTAGATTAGTTACCCCTAGGGGCTATAGCTCAGTCGGTTAGAGCGCGTCACTGATAATGACGAGGTCGTAAGTTCGATTCTTACTAGCCCCACCAATAATCCCCCTCGAAATAATGCTCGAGGAACCTGCGCCCAGGTTTTTGCTGAGATTCCTCTCATGGTGCTGCCTACGCAAGATGGTCCATTTCGCCACCCAAAGCACCAATTTCGCCACTGAGGTGCGCACCGTGCGGATCGCGCGCACCGCAATCTGGTCCCTCCGGGCCCCAGGAAATCACGGCCTGGCCGCCGATGAAGTCCGTAAAGCGACAAATGCCTACGCAACGTACCGCCGCACCTGGTCACCAACATCGTGGATAACCCACTATCAGGATCGTCGACTGCGCAGACCCCACCTTCGCGTCACTGATCACAGTGCTAGATGCAATCAACACCGCGAAGGAGATGCAATGCCAGTAGCTGCTGTGGACACCATAACCAGCCGTCGGAACAAATTGTCCGAGGGCCAAGCGGAATTTCCTCCGAAGACCGTTTCGGTGGCGGAGGCCGCCCGGCTGTGCCGCTGCAGTGACGACACCATCAGGCGGCGACTACACAAGAACAAACTCAGTGGCGCTTTCCAGGACGGTATCGGTACTGGTGCCCCGTGGCGTGTACCAGTGCCTGCTCTCATCGAGGCCGGGCTCTGCGACCGAAGTGTGCTCAACGAACTCGACGAACACCTCAATCCGAATGTTGTCAGGCTCAACACCGAGCTACTCGAGCTGCGCGCGGAACTCATCACCGAGCGGATGTACCGTCAATCCGCCGAGCGCATGTACGCGGAGGTCTTCGGCGAAGTCCAGTACCTGCGAAAGACGCTGGGCCTAGTACTGGCCATGAGTTCAAGCGCCTCCAAAGACGAGAGCGGAAGCAGTTGATGGCGGGTCGACCACTGAGCGCCGAGCCCAAAGACAACAAGGACGGGACAGCGTCCATCCGGGTACCGGTGGCCAACGGGTCGCTGGAACGTAGGACGTTGCAATTTCCCAACCGGGAGCAGGCGGAGCGCTACCAATCGGCATTGCTGGCTGTTTGGGGAACTGAACAATCTCTCCCCGACGCAGAGCACTTCCAATCGGTGCGCCAACGTAACGTCACGCCGATGCCGGACGCTTTCGCCGCCGTGGCAATGGCGTGGTTGAGGAAGTTCTACCCCGATGACTACGAGAACCCCGAAACCGCAGACGCGGTCGCTCACAAGGTCACCGCCCACCTGATACCGTTCTTCGCACCCCGAGTCGACCACATCTCTGAGATCACCTACAGCGACTGCGAAGACTTTGTCAACTACAAAGCCGGCCAGCGCAGCCAATCGGCGTCGTCGGGAGCGTTCGTTGCCGAAGCTCGTGACTATACGTTGGCCGACGCTGCCGAGTGGTCAAGTCGCAGTAAGTCCGCACTACGCAAAGCGTGGCTGGATAAGAGACTGCCCAACGCCTACCTTGACAAATCGTCCGGTAGACAGGGCATCGTCAAAGTTCCGGTCGGTGACCTCATCAAAGCCGGCTTCACTCCCGGCGCTAAGGCCGCCGAGGTGCCCTGCGGGTACTCACGCAGAAACGTCGGCGAGATGCTCTCGACGCTTCGTCGCATTTTCGCCTTTGCGAGGGCCAAGGGCCTGATGAGCCAAGATCCTTCTGAGGGCATCAGGGCGAGGAGCCCCGTAAAGGGCGCGCGCTCCATCCGGTCAAAATCAAAGAAACGACTGTACCTCTTCGACTTGGCGCTCTCCAAGCGCATTGCCCAGCACTTGAACATCCAGCACCAGGTGGCTTACTGGCTAATGCGTGGCGTAGGGCTTCGAATCTCCGAGGCCTACGGAATCGACCTCCACGACATCTACCGTGACGAGGGATACATGATCATTCGCGTCTGGCAACAGGGAGGAAAGAAGTTCAAGGTCCGCGACGATGACGGCAACACAGTCAAGGTTGAGAAGAAGAAGAAGACCAAGACCAAGTCTTCAACGAGGACCATCCCAATCCCCAAGCCGGTTGCCGAGTTGATAGAGCTCTACATCGCCGCCTTCCATGAAGAGTCGAACCCCAACACGCCACTCCTGAAGCCGAAGCGTGGCCTGGGCCAGGCAGCGTTTCGAGCAGCTCTCAAAACCGCCAATCAGCTGGAGCAACACGGCGAAGCCGAGGTGGGCTTCAATGCGACTCCTCACGTGCAACGCGCCTTCTTCACCACTGACCTTGACGAATGTCCCCGAAGGGCCAGGTCAAACTACCTGGGCCACCTCGTCCAAGACCATGAAGGCGGAGCCGTCATTACCGAGACCGTCTACACGCTCCGTCGCAACGGCGTGCGACAACTGCTGGTTATCGCCGATGCCATGGGGGCCCTAATCGAGAACGAAATTGGAACGCTTCTCGACCCAGCCCTGGCACACCAGCTGATCCCGACTCGACTCACGCGCAGCGTAGATGAGCGGGACCACGCCCTCGAAGTGCTGGACTCGGCGGGGCTCATTCGAATCGTCGATATCGACGGTGAGAGCATTCTTGATGTCCCCGAGGCTGCTGAAATGTTGGCCATCAGTGACCGCCAGGTTCGGAGACTCGTCAGCAAAGGCGTCCTGGACCGTCGCAGGTTTCCCGGTGCTGGAATGACGGCCAACTCGGGCGTCACCTTGTCCTCAGTCGATGCTCACCTCTGCGCCCACCAAGATCTAACGTCGCGTCGCGATCTCCTGGCCGAGTTCGGACTCAGCTACCGCGAACTCGACATTCTCATTTCGAAGCTGAATATCAAGCCCGTCGAATCCACCACGCTCGGCCATCGTTACGCCTGGGCAGAGGTCGAGCGTCTCCGCCAGTACTTCAAAGACCGTGCCGCCCTCTCGAGGCGTGCAGTCTCCATTGCCGACACGAGCAGCGAAATTGGTTGTACCCGGCGCACGGTGGACCGCTTCATCAGCCTCGGTCAACTACGAATCGACGCGACGGCTACCGAGAACCTGGGCCTGACGATGATCACCCGCAAGTCCTTGGACGACCTCATCCAGAAACGATCGAAGCGGGCGACTCTCCCTCAGGTCCGTCCCGCCGGCTCCATCCCCATCCTCGAGGCCCAGCAGCGCGCCGGACTCACCAGGGTCCAGGTGCTCGAGCTAAAGACCCACGGCGTCATCGTGCACCGCACACCCGACTACCAGTTCCACGTTGATGAGGCCTCGCTAGAGGAATACCTGAAAGGAAGAACATGAGTGTCCCCCTGCCGCCCGACGAACATCAACTGGTCGAGCAACTTTTAGACCGATTCAGTGACCTCAAAATGGCTCGAAACTGGTTGCCCAAAAGTCACGAGGATGTGGCATTGGACCCCGCGCTTGCCTACAACGCCATCGTCGAGTGCCTCAAGGCCTTACGCGCACTTGACGACTGTGCCTTGGAGTTAAACGCCATGCGCGCTGTCAATTCACCCTCCAAGGCCCTCATCGAAATAGTCATAGCAATTGGTAGTAATGCTCAGCAGGAAATTGAAACCGCGGACGAGGTCCGCTTCCCCTTTTTCGACGAGTAATTCCAATCAACCTAAGCTCACTGGCAATCTCTCGTTTCACTGGTGGATGGCAACGAGCAAACGGAGATCCGCACTGAACGCAGTGTGCGAGATGCCCAGAAATGAGTGCGAACGAAACGTACTGCCGCACCGTCTTTGTTATATATTATAATAACACTGTGAACCAAGCAGCTGAGCTAGTGCGAAAGATGCGCCTCAACAGCGGACAGCCGCTGCGTGAGTTGGCTCGTCGCGCGAAGACCTCGGCGCCGGCTCTCGTTGACTACGAGGCCGGGCGCCACGAGCCGCGTCTCTCCACACTGCAGCGCTTGGCTGAGGCTTCGGGCTGTGACCTCATTGTCGAGTTGCGGCCGCGGCTGACTCCTCCAGAACTTCGGACCCTAGCTATGCACGAGGCAGTAGTTCAGAAGCTTCACGAGGATCCCGAGTTGGTGTTGCGTAAGGCCCGCGCACAACTTCTGGTCATGCGCAACGCGGACAGTGAGAATCGTGCGTCGGTATACCTGAGAACGTGGTCACGCTTGCTAGAGGGACCGATTGACGAGCTCACCGCCGTCATGGTGTCAACAGACCAGCCAGCTCGAGATCTGCGACAGAGCAGCCCCTTCGGGGGCGTGCTCAGCGACAAGGAGCGCCTCGACGTTATTCGTCGGGCGGTAGTCCACCCGTGAACCGCGAGCAGCTCGAACACGTCATAAGGGCATCAGGAGATGTGCTTCAAAGAAGACGTGGTGATCATCGTGAAGGCGCACTCGTGCCGATTGTCTCTTGAAGAATACGCGCGTGCCAGGAACGAGATCCTCACACTCCAGCGTTCGGCACCATCGATTGCCGGATGGTACGTAAAGTCCTACGACTCGACGCTCCAGTGGAGCGTCGAGAGATGAACGAACTCCTGGTTGCGAGTAGACGGCCACTCGCTAGTACGGGCGGCAGGAGAGCAGGCATGGTCGGTGCTCGATAGTCCAATAAGGGAGAGTTGGAGCCAACTAGCCGCCGGAATTGCGTAGTGTGCCCGTACACGGTGCAGATATGAGTAGTGCACGCCTACTCTTGAGCCAAAGCAGTGCGCTATCGAGCCTCAACGACACCGTATCGCTGACAACATCATCTTGGACACACGACAATTCAAAGGGATCTAGCAAATGGCCGTCAAGAAATCTGATCTCTACAGCACCTTGTGGGATGGCGCCAACAAGCTAAGGGGCGGCATGGACGCCTCGCAGTACAAGGATTACGTCTTAGTCCTCCTCTTCATGAAGTACGTTTCCGACCGCGCGTCGATGCCCGGATCGCTAGCCGAGGTGCCGCAAGACGCAAGTTTCCGCGCTCTGGTCCAGCTGAAGGGCCGTACGAATATCGGCGAAGAAGTCAACAAGGTCATTGGCCGACTGGCGGCCGCGAATCACCTTCAGGGTGTCATCGATGTCGCCGACTTCGACGACGAGTCGAAACTCGGGAGGGGCCAGGACAAGGTCGATCGCCTCTCGAACCTGATTGGCATCTTCCAGAACCCTGCGCTCGACTTCTCAGGCAATCGTGCCGATGGTGACGATTTGCTCGGCGACGCCTACGAGTTCCTCATGCGGAAGTTCGCGACTGAATCAGGTAAGAGCAAAGGGCAGTTCTATACGCCCGCCGAAGTATCGCGGATCATGGCGAGCGTGATTGGCGTCGACAAAGCTACCAACCAAACACAATCCATCCATGACCCAACATGTGGGTCAGGTGCTCTTCTCCTCAAGGCACACGACGCCGCGAAGAGCGCCACGGGTCTCGATCTCGCCATTTACGGACAAGAGATGGATCAAGCCACGGCCGGTCTCGCTCAGATGAACATGTGGCTTCACAACGTCGTGACTGCTGAGATCAAGAACGACAACACTCTTTCGCGGCCGCAATTCAAGAATACTTCCGGAGCGGGCCTAAAGACCTTCGACTTCGTTGTAGCTAATCCCCCGTTCTCGACAAAAGACTGGAGTTTGGGCCTAACACCAAGTGCTGATCCGTATGGTCGATTCGATCTTGGAGTGCCTCCGGCGAAGAACGGTGACTACGCCTTCCTGCTTCACGTTCTTGCGTGCCTAAAGAGCACCGGCAAGGGCGCCATCATTCTTCCCCACGGCGTACTCTTTCGAGGAAATTCCGAAGGTTCGATCCGTCGCGAGATCATCAAGCGCCACTACATCAAAGGGATCATTGGATTACCAGCGAATCTCTTCTACGGAACAGGTATCCCGGCGTGCATCATCGTGCTTGACAAGCAAGGGGCGGCTCTCCGAGAAGCAATCTTCATGATCGACGCATCCAGAGGCTTTGAGAAGGACGGCGCAAAGAACCGACTCCGGGAACGAGACGTTCATCGGATTGTCGATGTCTTCTCCAACCAGATTGAGATACCGGGTTATTCTCGCCTAGTTCCGATCTCAGAGATTGCCGAGCCTCAGAACGACTACAACTTAAATCTCCCGTCCTACATTGATTCGTCTGGCCCTGAGGATGTCCAGGATCTAGGAGCACACCTCCGTGGTGGAATTCCGAATTCCGACCTCGATGGACTATCTGAATTCTGGTCCGAGTTCGAGAATCTCCGCTTGGACCTCTTTGAAGACGCGCAGCAGCCTGGGTATTCATTGACACGCGTGAGAATCGAATCTGTGTATCAGACCGTGTTGAATTCTCCGGATTTCTTGAGTCTTAAGTCGACCGTCTTGCAGGGCTTGGCTCACTGGATTGAGGTGACTGGTCCGAGTCTCCGAAATCTTAATACTGAGACCAGGCCGAAGGTCCTCTCTGCGGGAATTGCCGAGGCCCTTCTCCAGCAGTTTGCCGACACTCCACTTGTCGATCCCTATGCCGTCTACCAGGGCTTTATGTCCTTTTGGAACCATACAATGTCAGACGACATTTATTTGGTTGCTGACATTGGATGGCTAGCCGCGGCGCTACCATCTCTTCTCGCTGCTGGTTCAAAGGAGCGCGTCGACTTCACCGTTGCACAGGACAAGTTCAAATCCGAACTGATTCCATCGGCGCTCCTGATCGATCGATATTTCGCTGACGAAGCTTCATCCAACATGAAGTTGTCGCGCTCGCTAGCTGCAGTCTCTGCCGAAATTGAGGAGCTGCTCGAAGAACACGGACAGGAGGACGGAGTGCTAAGCGAACTAATTGTCGACGGATCTCGACCGTCCAAGGCAGACGTTACTCGCCGGATCAGAGCATTGGGGGATCTTGAAGATCCAGATGATGAGGACGCCAGAGAGGTCGGCGTTCTTGCACAGTTGGCGGAACTACTTGTTACCGAATCTGATACTAAGACAGCGCTTCGAATCGCGAACAATGAGCTCAACGCGAAGCTAGCCGCGAAGTACGGAGAACTAGCAATTGACGAGATCAAAGATATCGTAGTGAGCGACAAGTGGATTCCGGCAGTCGTCGTAGCTGTTGAAGCAGAGATAACCCGCGTGGCAAGAGCGGTAAGCGACCGTGTTCACGAACTCTCCACCCGATATGAAACACCCCTGCCTGAACTCATGGCTCAATCTTCGGCGCTCGACCTCAGCGTTGAACAGTGTCTGACAAAGATGGTGGGGCCATGGCGCTAACAACGCTTATCAGAAGCAAAGAGCGCCATCTCCCGGAAGGTTGGGCAATGCGATCTTTAGGTTCGTGCCTCGCAGAGCAACCAAGGTACGGGATTGGGGCTTCCGCGGTGCCGGACAATCCGTCCTTGCCTCGATACATTCGAATAACTGACATAAGTGAACAGGGCAAGCTGACAGGCGCGCTGCCGGTTTCGGTGGACGAACCCAATTCATCCGATTACGCCTTAGAGGATCAGGATATGTTGCTTGCGCGCACTGGTGCGAGCGTGGGCAAGTCCCACCTCTTTCGAACAAGAGCTGGTGACCGAGAGTCGGTCTTCGCTGGATATCTCATCAGGATTCGTTGCGACCACACTCTCCTTCTACCGACGTTCCTCTCGGCTTTCTTAACCTCGAAGGAATACTGGGACTGGGTGCGGCGCGTGTCTGTCAGGACTGGACAACCAGGCATAAGCGCAAGTCAATATGCGTCATTGCAGGTGCCTGTTCCCCCCATCCCAGTACAGCGGGAAATATCTGAATCCATAGATGCGGTGGACTCATTGATCGACTCGTTGGACTCGCTAATCATTAAGAAACGGCAGATACTACGTGGTGTTCTCCACCAGTTGATGTCCGGCGCGCGACGTCTTCCTGGTTGGAGTCAAGGTTGGAGCGAGGTCGAGGTCGGGCAGTTATGTTCTCCTCGCAAGAACCGTATCTATCCAGGCATCCCGTCGGCTGCACAATTCTGCGTTGAGCTTGAGCACATCGAAGGCAAGACCGGCCAGTTAATCGGGGCAACAACCGCAGGCGCAGGGCTCTCCATGAAGACCGAGTTCCACTCAGGTGACGTCTTGTTCGGAAAACTACGTGCGTACCTGCAGAAGTTCTGGCTAGCTGATAGAAGTGGCGCTTGCTCCACAGAGATATGGGCTCTGGCGCCACAATCAGATCTCATCGACTCGCGGTACCTTAGGCAACTCGTAAGCACTCACCGGTTCATTCAAGCGGCAAGCACGGCCTACGGTACTCATATGCCACGGTCAGAATGGAATACGGTCGCACGACTTCGCTTTCAAATTCCAACGATTCCAGAACAAGAAGCAATCGCTGAAATACTCTCTGGAATGGACAGCGATATTGCAGTTCTTGTGTTGAGACGCAACAAACTGACCCTAGTGAAACAAGCGATGACGCAGGAATTACTTTCCGGGAGGACTCTACTGCCATGACCGACATCAATGAGATTGAGCGCAGGGCTCAGAATCGTGTGGTCTCCCTCATACGCGACGAGTTGCATTACGAGTACGGAGGCAACGTCCAGGACCGAGCAAACACCAACATCGATGAGTCGCGACTTCGTGCATTCCTTCAAGACCCTATACGCCAAGCTTGTTCCGACGCTCTCGTGGCCAAAGTTCTGCACAAGCTCCATCAGGTAGCGAACGACAAGACCAAGACGCTCTACGACCGCAATCGCAGCGTCTACGACCTGTTGAAGTACGGAGTCAACGTCTTGCCCGAAGTAGGCGAACAGACCGTGACGATCAAGCTCATCGACTGGGCTAATCCACTTCAAAACGACTTCATGGTGGCCGAAGAAGTCACCGTGGTCGGACCGAGAGCGGTGAAAAGGCCCGACGTTGTTCTTTACGTCAACGGAATCGCATTGTCGGTGCTCGAGTTGAAGCGTTCCACGGTCAGTGTCTCCGAGGGGATCCGACAGAACTTAGATAACCAGCGGCCTGAGTTCATTGAGCACTTCTTTTCCACGATCCAGTGGGTCATGGCCGGCAATGACAGTCAGGGACTTCGCTACGGGACCATCGAGACTCCTGAGAAGTACTACTTGACGTGGCGGGAAGACGGTGACGAGGAGAGCATCCTTGACCGCGCAATCCTTCAAGTCTGTGAGAAGACGCGTCTGCTTGAATTCATCCACGACTTCATCGTGTTCGATGCTGGTATCAAGAAAGTCTGCCGCCACAATCAGTACTTCGGAGTCCGCGCGTCTGAGACCGCGGTAGCCAACCGCGCAGGAGGCATCATCTGGCACACTCAAGGCTCCGGCAAGAGCCTCACTATGGTCTGGCTGGCGCAATGGATTCGCGAGCACATCGCCGACTCTCGCGTGCTGATAGTGACCGACCGCAAGGAACTTGACGAGCAAATCGAGGGCGTTTTTCAAGGAGTCGGTGCGGAGATCTACCGCACCACGAGCGGTACGGACCTCATCGAAAGCCTTAACACTTCGAACCCGTGGTTGCTTTGCTCGCTGATCCACAAGTTCGCAAACCGCCGCTCCGATGACAATGTTGATGAACCCGGCTACATACGAGAGCTTCGCGCAGCGCTGCCGGAAAATTTCACCCCTAAGGGTGACATCTTCGTCTTCATTGATGAGTGCCACCGTTCGCAGTCCAATCTTCTTCACAAGGCCATGAAGGAAATCCTGCCCGAGGCCGTCTTCATAGGTTTCACCGGTACTCCCCTCTTGAAGAAGGACAAAGCGAAGAGCATCGAGATCTTTGGCCCTTACATTCATACCTACAAGTTCGACGAAGCCGTGCGTGACGGAGTCATCGTCGACCTGCGTTACGAGGCGCGAGACATCGATCAGCACATATCAGACCCCGAAGCTATTGACAGATGGTTTGCTGCCAAGACGAAGGGCCTTAACGACATCGCTAAAGCGCAGCTCAAGAAGCGATGGGGGACCATGCAAGAGGTTCTCTCAAGCAACTCCAGACTCTCTCGAATCGTGAGCGACGTCGTTGTCGATATGAATACTCGTGAGCGGCTTGCCAGTGGGCGCGGAAACGCAATCCTCGTGACGGCGAGTATTCGTGACGCATGCGAGATCTTCGAGCAGTTCCAAAAGACTGAACTCAAGGGCCACTGTGGAATCATCACGTCCTACGCACCGAGCATCTCTGACCTTAAAGGCGAGACCACCGGCGAAGGTGAGACAGTAACTGAGAAGCAGTACAACGTCTATCGACAGATGCTCGCGGACTGGTTCAAGATCTCCTCCGACGAGGCGATGGGCAAAGTGGAGACCTACGAGATTGAGGCCAAGGCTCGTTTCATCAAGGAACCAGGTCAATTGAAACTTCTCGTCGTCGTTGACAAGCTGCTCACGGGCTTCGACGCACCACCTGCCACATATCTTTACATCGACAAGCACATGCAGGACCATGGACTCTTCCAGGCAATCTGTCGAGTGAATCGATTGGACGGCGACGACAAGGACTACGGCTACATCGTCGACTACAAGGACTTGTTCCGCAGTCTCGAGGGTGCAGTCCTCAGTTATACGGGCGAGGCCTTCAGCGGTCTTGACGCCGAAGATGTTGCGGGCCTTCTCAAGGATCGTGTCGCTGCTGCGCGGGCCGAACTTGACGACACTCGTGAAGCGGTGCGTTCACTGGTCGAACCCGTGACTTTGCCTCGGAGCCAAGCAGAGTACAGGCACTACTTCTGCACAACCGCGGAGGGTGACGCGAGCCAACTCCAGTCCAACGAGCCCAAGCGTCTTGCCTTCTACAAGGCCGTTGGCGCTTTCCTACGAGCCTTCGCAAACGTAGCAAACGATTACACAGCCGCAGGGTATTCGGACGCAGAGATTGACACGCTTCGAACAGAAATCGACCTCTTCGAAGCGGCCCGCACCTACATCCGGTTGGCGAGCGGCGACTTCATCGACCTCAAACTCTACGAACCGGCAATGCGCTTTCTCATGGACTCGTATATCGACGCTGACGCGAGTCGCAAGATCTCGACATTTGACGACATGTCATTTGTCGATCTCTTGGTCGAGAGGGGCCCGGCCGCCGTCGACTTGCTTCCTGAGCCGCTCCGTTCACCGGAAGCAGTAGCGGAGACCATCGCCAACAACGTCCGCAGACTCATCATCGATGAGCACCCTATCAACCCGAAGTACTACGACCTCATGTCGGACCTCCTCGACGCACTGATCGAACAACGACGCCTTCACAGCATCGACTACCAGCGATATCTTGAGGAGATCTCCAATCTCGCCAAGATGGTAAAGGATCCTTCCTCAAGCGGCTCGTATCCCTCGACTATCGACTCGCGCGGTCGTCAGGCAATCTTCGACTTCGTGGGAAGAGGCGAACAACTAGCGCTACGAGTGGATGGCGCAGTTCGATCGTCGCTCCAAGATGGTTGGCGGGACAACCCCTTCAAAATCAAACTGGTTCGCCAGGGTATTGCATCTGTAATCACCGACAACGAAGTCGAGGTTGAGGAGATACTCGAGCTGGTAAAGGCCCATGGAGAGTACTGAGCGCTCGCACCTCGACGTCGGTGGTCTCGTAGTTGAGGTCGTCCGGAAGGACGTGAAGAACCTTCACCTTGGCGTATACCCACCCTCCGGACGCGTGCGAGTGGCCGCGCCAATCGCTGTTTCGGATGAAGCCGTGCGGCTGGCCGTCATAGGGAAACTCCCCTGGATTCGTCGGCAACAAGAAACTTTCAAGCGGCAGCCGCGTCAATCTGCTCGCGAGGCTACGACCGGTGAGAGCCACTATGTTTTCGGCCAGCGACGACGACTTCGTGTTGTCGCAGACGCCAGTCGGGCCCACGTAGTACAAGCGACTAAAACTCGCCTCGAGATTCATGTACCGCCCGGATCTACTCCGGAGTCCCGCGTTGCCGTGCTTGATCGCTGGCAACGACAACTCCTACGAGAAGCAATTGAGCCCCTTTTCGAACAGTGGCAGAAGACCTTAGGGGTGTCTCCGTCCTCAGTGGGTATCAAGCGAATGAAAACTAAATGGGGTAGTTGCAACGTTGCTTCCGGCAGTGTCTGGATTAACTCTGAACTCGCCAAGAAGCCAATCGATTGTGTCGAGTACATCGTCGTGCACGAGTTAGTACACCTCTTAGTCCCCACCCACGGAGAGCGGTTTATAGATCTGATGGATCAACACATGCCCGGCTGGAGGAATCGACGCGATCAGCTCAACTCCATGCCCCTGTCTCATGAGAACTGGAGTTACTAAATGTCTACAGACACACTACCGCTGACTGCACTGGTACCCGAGGCACGCGGGGGTCTGATTGAGATCTACGACCAACACGCCGCTCTCAAACTCACAGTCGTCGAACGAGAGGGTGCACGTCTCGTCGACGAAGAGTGGGACGTACCGGGGACCTACATCTTGCTAGACCGTCCAGACGAGGATGGCGTCTGGGGTGCCTACGTTGGCAAGGCGCCTAGCGGAGTCCGTAATCGTCTCGGAGCACATATACGCAACAAGGACCACTGGTACCGCGCGGTGCTGATTAGACGCGATACGACTCACGGCTTCAACTCCGCACAGGTCGGATGGCTCGAGGGACGAATGTACGACCTTTTGGCGGCAGCTGAGAACGCGGTGCTTCACAACGGAAACCGTCCAAGCGACGAGACACTTCCCGCTTATGACCGCCAGATGTTGGAACTCGCCATTCTCCCCGTCACTCGAGTCCTACGACTGCTTGCTCACGACCCGGCGAGCGCGGACGACGTTGCAGAGATCGGCGGCTCTGCTCCGAAGAGACCCAGGACTAGCCGCTTCTACGGCATAGGGCTCGAGGAGATCATCCGAGCTGGCCTTCTTGCTGCTGGGACGAAGCTCGTATCGGTGAATGGCTCATGGCCCGCCAGCGCTGTGGTATCGAAAAACGAGCGAATTGAATACCAGGGTAAGGAATACTCGAGCCCATCGACCGCTGCTGGTGTAGTCCGCGGTGGTGCAGCCAACGGTTGGGACTTCTGGGCCGTAGAGACTGATACCGGCCGAGTTACTCTAGCGACACTTCGCCAGCGCTTCTTAGACGCCACCAACAGCCCTACGCCTAGCGACGTTGAGAGGGCGTAACACCGATACGGGTGTTACGGCTTACCCCGTTAGTTGACTCGATGAAATTGACGTTCGTGATGTCGCAGTGCGCAGGTCGGACAACTATTCCAGGGAAGTCTCTCAAAGTAGGGCACTGATGTACGACACACCCGGCAGATGGGTCAGATGATGACACTGACGTACTTGACACACCTCGGGTCGATCCAAGTGATAGGTCAAGGGCTGAAACCAAAGTTGCACAGGCCCCCGAGTGTGGTGGGCTCGTAGTACGTGGCAGGAGGCCAGGTGACGTCGTGCGAACGCACGGGCCAGATGGTGAGACGGTCCGAACCGTCACGGGGCTCGATAATGAGCCTCGGCTGGACCGGGAAGACGGTGAGGGCCACGTACTCACGGAGAATGACTGCAAGAAATACCGACTCGACGTGGTCGATGGCTGACGTGAACCAGTCACGCGAGACAATCTCACGACGGAGATGGAGATGCGTGGCATCACTGACGTATCGGGCCAACTGAATGGGTTGATCGGGAATGGGCTGTCGGTGGTCGAAAAACCACTTGTAGACGGCGTTGGGGACGAGGCGGCTGCTCCCACTCAGCGACTCGTAGACCAGTCCAATCTTCGTCGCCCACGTGGCGACTTTCAATTGCTCTTCCGGGTTGAGAATTGTCTTAACTCCTCGCACCATCGGTGCGATTATTGGCGCTATATCGTTGTCCATCTCCTGCATCCAACCGCCGTTGCATGCCTCGCAATACGCACGGCGTTCGTAAGTGACGCGGTCGCTCTCATGGGTCGGACGCCGATGAACCCCACTTTCATCGACGGTCCAGTGGTCGAAAGTGACGCGCGTTCCTGGTCCAAGCAAGTCACCGATTGGCTTGGAGAGCGTGTGCTCAACCGTCACGTCTGCCGAAGGGTTTTGACAGAACAGACACGGGCTCATGCCGAATCGTAACCCTCAAGCGAGCACCGGCCACAAGACGTGGGGGCTACTCCGGTTAAATGGAGATGCCAAACCTCGTTATAGCTTCCTCCAAAGCTTCGGCAATCTTCCACGCCGGGACAACCGTCATCATCCCAGCGTTCATGCGCGTGGTGCGCGGCACTCCAGGTACGGCCATTGCAGGTTCCCATCCAGCACGAGGCTCGCCACTCGAATCGACCTTCGCGGACATGTGGCCGCAGTCAATCCCGAGGAATCGCCACAGCATGTTATCTTCAAGACCAACGGGAATATCCAGATCGCCGCTGGTCGACTGCGGATGGAAGAGGTAGACAGCGGAGCCACTGTATCCCGGAAGAGAACGCGACTCTACCAAGAAGCATTCTTGCCGTGATGGCCGGACGGCATCTGTGAACTCGATGGTGACGGGCCCAGCCGAAGCCAGATTCCCGAACCGCACTGTGGGCGTCTGCGACAGCACTCCCTCTTCAGCAAGGAAACGGCCGACTAATAGCGTGTCATCCCCCGCGCCGACTAGTTCCCCCCAGTAGTAGGGCTGCTCGGGAATCACGGTGTGCACCATTGGTCGCGGGGTGAGATCGTCAGGAACAACGAATCTCTCGATGGGTATGTACGAGTAGGGACAGTTGCCTGACTCACTAACTACCCTGAAGGGTGCCACCGCCACATCTGGGTCAAAGTCGGGGTGCTTGACCCACTCGGGTTCCTCAATCTCTACTGTGCCGTCTCGAGTCACCACGCGCACAACCGGTGCTCCGAGACTCGCTACATGGTCACAAGTCACGAAGTAGAGCGTGATATTCGGTGACGCATGACTCCCGCGCCGACCGACCAAGAAGCCGCTTCCGCCGACGGCATCTCCCTTTTCGGCAGCCTCACGCGTCGTGTAAAGGTAGATCGTCGCTTGGAGTAGTACCTCAGACACCCTCGGCATGTCACGCTCCCACACTCGGACTCGGGCACCATTCGGAGCGGTCCGTGCCGAAAGATGGTAGCCGCGCACCAAGCCCCCCAGAGACAGTTGTGCACAAGTGATTCAGTTTTCTATTCAGGGCGCAGATGTCACATGCGTGTTGGACACTGTAAGTGTCCACGTTGAAAAGGAAGAACGAAATGGAATTTCAAGCGGCGGTAATCGAGGAACAGAGGCAGACGTTCGGCATCGTCATTGTCAAGCCGTCCGTCTTGAATTCGCCGAGCGATCGGGAGGAGATGGTGGTCTTCGGAGTGCGAGCCTTCGGGGCGATGCCCATCGTCCTCATGGCGCAGGACTCGAGGGGGGTCCCAACCTATTTTGGACGAGACGATATCGTTCGATTCCTTGCGAATGTCTTCATCGACCAGATTCCGTGGAAGAAGTACACGATTACTTAGTTGTTTCGTCCAGGCCCGAGAGCATGCTTCACCGCACTGAGTACGTAGGTACCCTTCTCGAACTACGTACTAAGTGTGCCTGAGTGTGCTCGGGCACACCTGATGCTTGGGATCCCACCATAGAAGGTAGAAGATGTTCTCCTGGCGTATTCCCCAGAGTCGCTCGCGCCCACTAAGCCGAAAGCGAAAGAGAGTGTCGTAGTCCTCGAGATTGATTGCGGTAAGTCGATCACGAGCGTCCTTGACGAGCTTGGGAACCTCGACATCGTGTTGGCTGGCGGAATCCTCTGACAGGACTTGCGCCCATGTCTTCTGCTCCCAGTGACCCAACTTTTGGAGGATCTCCCGGTACTTCTCCTTCTTGACGTTGGACCATCCCCAGGAGCCGCCGACATCCATCCAACCGGTGCGCCACGCCAAGAAGCTTGTATTGTGGCCGACTTCGGGCGCCCGGCGCGGGCGCTTCTCGGTCGGCTTCGGCGCGTTGGCACGAGCCACGAGAGGTTGCTTCGACCCTCGGGCACCATTCCGAGACACGACGCGTTAGAAGGGCTCGACGTCGATCGCGTCGGCACCAAGCGATCCGTAGTATTCCTCCATTGAGGCAATCGATATGGGAGTTCTAGAGATCGCGGAAGGATCCAGGCCTGCTCGGGCGTTCTTCCACGGGTCCTCAGAGTGAGTGAGGTCGCTCAACTGCTGAGCAGTCAGGTGACCGTATGTGCGAACGATGGCGTCAATCGTCTCCTTCTCGTTGTTGACGAGAGAGGCAGAGTGGCCGGCCGGCCAACTCGAGATCTCGAAACGCCCGCGGTGCTGCTCATAGAGTTCTGGGCAGACAGGTCCGTTGCGCCATGCCTGAATTTCGGAGTTAAAGAGCACCTCACCGTCCCAGACCGCGTGCCACGCTTGCGAGTAGTAGGCCAACTTCTGGAACTTCATGGCTGTCATGGGTCCCGCCTTCTCAACGATGTAGGCGGCGACGTCATTCAAACTGGCCATGAACACTCCCCCTTCGCTAGAACAACTATACGAGGACTGTGTCACACTATTGGCGCGGCGCAAGCGTTTATTGGCACGCTAGTGCTGGAATCCCCAGGATTGCTTAGAAATCTCGAGTTAGAAAATGCCCGACTTTTTGTTAGGAGTCGTCTGCCTCACCATCCAGACCCCAGTGGCAACCTGCTCTGGACTTACGTGCATACCCCTCTAGCCTTGCTCCCCGATACACCTGAATTCAAAAATGGGGTTCAACGACAGGGGCGACATACTGCTGCGAACCGTGTCGTTACCGCAACTCGCTCGTAAAATACAAGTGGACTAGGACCCAAAATGCGTCGAATTGATAGTCATCACAGCCATGAGTAATACTCAGGGCTGTGATGACTATCAGTCAGGCCAGCACACAGGAACGAACCACTTCCATTTCACCTATGAAGCCCGCATTTCGCCACTTGCCGCACACTGTGACCCAGAATCCCGCGTACGCGCCCGCCGCACCGACCGCTCTCTCCGGCGACTGCAGAGCTCTCTCATCACCTGGCTCGCACCGCGTTAGCAATCAAGCGCTCGAGTCGTGAAGTCTCCAAAGTTGGCGCCTCCCCAGTGATCTCATCACAGCAAGGTTCGGCGTTTAGTGGAGATTCTGGTTGATAAAGACCAATTGGGATCCAAATCGACCGATTTAGTTGGCGAGGACTTCGCGAATGCCAGAACCGCGGTCGACCCTTCGGCAAACACTGAAGGACTTCACGAGGTGCGGTAATTACGTGCGGGTTCATGTCGGGCCCGGTAATCCAAAATTGTTGAATGCAAGTTTGTCATTCGGCGAGAACAGATTCCCATCGTTTTCACCACCCGCTGGAGGGCGGAAAATTCCAAATTGCTGTTGTCACCAATTGCCCGTTAATCATGGTCTGACTTATCGCACGGAATTCATAATTAATTCCGTTGTGAATGGCGGGTACGACCCAGTCGATTGTTCCTGGCACAGCAGGGTCAGGTTGACTGGTGTAGGCAACGGCCTGCCAATTGCTACTACCCTGCTCTGCCCATTGGAGTCCTGTCAAACCAGACACCTGACTGACTTCGGGAAGAATCCAATTGCCCAAATTTAAGAACGGCCTCCATGGCATGGTACCCACGGTTGGCGGCGGAGGACCCAAGTTTGCAACCGTCGTGGTAGTCGTGGTTGTCGTGGTGGTGTTAATGGTCTTTCCAGCCTGAGTAACCTTCCAGCGATGGACAGTTGCGGTCTTACCGCGCACGGTCAGTGTGATCTCGTACGGCTTCGCCTTAGTCGATGCGTTCTCCGTGAACCTGGCCAAGCGAACGACATGGCCGGTCTTGCACTTCACGGTCTTTGTGAATCCCGCAATCTTCGGACTTGACGACCAACCACATGTCTTGGCATTCCTCACCGAGACGGCGAAAGTGACTGAGCCACCTGAAGCTCTAACTGTCTTCGTGGCAGCGCCCGCCTGTGTGGCGATGAGGCCGCCTAGACAAAGCGCAGCAGTCGTGACACTGACGACAATCCTGCGCTTCATTGAAACCTCCTAGAACTGTTTTCATCATGACCAACCGTTGAGTCAGAAGATGGAGTGGGCATACGGATCTCGTTTCAATTATTCCATCTTTGAATCCTCCACTCGGATAATGTGCAAGTCGGCCCCCCGGAGTCACTCCAGTGGACCCAACCCTGCAATCTCATCAATCGTCTCGTCTTGCATCTCGCGTGCCCGTTCTCGTGCCCATCGAATCGCGCCCCGTCGATCCCATCCTTCGCGAGTCACATCTCCACTCCGGTATGCGGAAACGATGTGTTTACTATCTCTGCCAATTGCGAGGCCAATCCAACAGTTTTCGGCACTATTTCCGCTCAACAACGTTCGACTATTTAGAATGCTTGACCAATTCTCGGTCACAAGCAACTCGATTCCATTCCGTAAGAAGCGCCCACGTCTAATTTTGACTCCTGCTGGTGGTTGGAACTCGATGTCAATCAAGATCTTTCGGTAGCCGTCTCTCAGAATGAGTCTATGACCGACGAGTTCGACGTCGTAAACCAATGCGGAGAACGTAAGTTCATTATCGACGATGGTAAGAACTTCGCGTCCACCTTCATCTGCAATGTGCAGAGTTAGCATGTAGTGGTTATCTTCGAGTCGGGCACTCAGCAATCCCGTCCCGTCTATTCGTACTGGCTGAACGATGCCGTAACTTGACAACAGTCCTGTAAAGGTATTCGTCCCGACATCGAATTCGTACCTCTCACCTGAGAACCAAAGCGAATACGGCGTTGACTCTCCGCTTCGAAGATTCAGAGGGGATTCGCTAAATTCCTCTACTAAGTGACCAGGTAATAATCCATTCGTCTTTTCGTGATGATGTCGCTTGCACAGCAATACGATCCTGTCCTCTTCGTGCTGCTTTGTATTGGCCCATCCGTCGATATGTTCATACTCATATATGGGCAGTCCACATACCACACAACCGAAACCACATCTCTGCCTAATGCTTCGTTTCATTCCACTTGGAATTGGTGGTCGCTTATCCACGTATGCCGCCCTCCGACTAACAGGCTCCCCTCGCGCTAGTGCGCCAACGGGTCAAAAATGCGTAAGCCAGCGACGATCACTCTAGCCACCCGAAGCCTGGAGGCGCGGTTTCCCGCGTCACCATGTATCGCCGCTGTGACGCTTTCCCGCGTGCCAAGAGTTGATACGCCAGTCTTAGATTGGGCACGTCGGCCCTTCGACGCAAATGTGAACTGTCAGTTCTCGTTGGATCGTTGAACTCGTTCGACATACGTCTGGATTGCTTTTAGATACGTGGACTCGGAGATTCTCCAACTTTGCGGACCCCGTACGTGACTCGAATCCGCTGGTCCATCCGATTGCATCTCTTCAAGAAGACTATTTGTAAACCCGCGTCCGGCAAGATTGGGGTTTCCCTCAATAGCGCGCTGCCACAGTTCGCGCGCTCGATCGCTTGGCTCGAAGGTCATGTCAGTGTTTTGTAGCAAGCCTCCTGGCACTAATCGAGATATTGCCCAGCACAGTTCATCGCGATCAATGAACACTGACGGATTACTCGTGCGTCGAGTGGCTCCGAGAATACTTGGGAGATCCACGTCCAGTCCGTTTCCAGCTAAGAGCGCTGAAGAGAGTACCCACGCATCCCTCCAGTACCATTCAGGTACAACGTTCATTTCGGAATTATCCTCACCCGGGCCCTGGGTGCGTCCGTAGGCGAACCAGGCGGCGTACGTCTTCTTGCCGTAGTCACGCTTCGCCAGTTCGCCCTCGACCAACACGAGTGGGACAGGGTTGAATACCCTCCCCAATGGTGGGATGCTCGAAGGATGAACGACGCAGTGAACGAACTGGAAGACGGAGGTGAGTCCGAGAACAATGCCGACGACGAAATTCGTCTGATGCGCCGCTACCACCTCGGCGCTATCGCTGAGGAGTCCGCTGGGCTGGAATCCCTACTGCGGGGGGTGTTCGCTTCGCTACTTGGCTCTCCGCGGGCCACTGTCGTTGCCGCCGGGCAAAATATGACCTGGCTAACGATTAATGCGCTGGCAATCATCGATACCAACGATGAGGTTCGAGGCCCGTCACTTGGCGATCCCGAAAAGGTGGCACGCTTCCGTGCGGCGATCAAGCAATGCGGTGACCTTTACAAGAGAAGAAACCAGCTGATCCACGGGGCCTGGTTCGACGGCGACGCAGCGTTGACTCAACTGAGGAGCAAGTGGCGCCAACCTCAGGCGTTCGCGGTTGAGGTGCAGGTCGGAGAGATCGAGGGACTGGCGGAGGAGTTCAACAAGGCCAGCGGAGAACTGATGGCGGCAATCTTTGAGGTAAAGGGCATCCTGGCGGAATGACATCAGGTGTCCTCTGCGATTCCACGGCAGAACGCCTGGCACGCCTCCCGGGGCCGATGGACGCCGAATCCAGCGGAGTCGGACCACCAGCTACCTCACCTCTGCCGTGCTCACCCGAACGTAACCGACGCGTTGGCCGGGCATTCTCGTTCCTCCGTGAATGTGTCACTTTAGGGTTTAGACCTTCGCCTAGAAGTGTCACAAAATACTGATATCGACCCTACTGTGACAGGCCGACAACTCGTCGTGTTACGTCACGTTGGGGTATACCCCATTGAGACAATTCTCAGTCGCCGCTGGTCAATGTCACCACAAGAGCATGACGAAATCACGAATACCGAGTGCCGACGATCGGCGCATCCGTCCGGGTGGCAACCGTGCTCCGGCCGCAAGCAACGGTTAAGTTCGCGCAACCCCAGTAATCCGGTTAAGCGAGGACTCCGTGGAGCCAGCCGAGGATCGTTGCAAGGACCTCGGGGTCGAGATGAGTGCCGTCCTCGTTGTAGCCGTTGCCAGGTGTCGTCATCACCTCGGCAGTGGAGCGCATCTCCCCTTGAAAACGTGGTTGGCGTGCGCCGGATAGGCGAAGGTGATTTTGTCCTTCCCGGCAGCGGCGCGTTGAAGCGGGGTGCCGTCGAGAGTGACGTCGACCTGGAGATCCTTTCGGCCGATGAGTATGAGTGTGGGGATTTCCACCTCGGGAAGGAAGTCGGCGGCGTCCTCGGACCATAGTTCGCGGGCCAGCGGGAGGTTGCCCGGTGACTCGAAACTGGCGAGCACCATCTTCACGCTGTCGGAGAGTCGCGGATCCGGGTTCATGGGCTCTCCGGCCTCATAGCGTGCGGCCGCGGCCTTCACCTCGGACATGAACTCGGCGCCGCCGGGGACCTGCGCCGCCTGCAGTGCGAGTTGGGACAGCAGGACCTCGCCGACGGGCCGTCCGGGAGGCGCGGCGAGCACGATGCCAGCGAAAGGCACCTCCTGCTGGTTGGTTGCGTAATGGAGCACGTGGAGCGTACCCTCGCTGTTGCCGAGCCCGGCGATGCGTGCAGCGTCGATGCCGTCGTGACCGGCCAGGACGGCGACGGCCGCCACGAGCTCGTCGAGGTGTGATCGCATGCTCCACTTGCCGAAGAGGACGCGGGCACTTTCGACCAGTCAGGGCCGGAGGCCCGCTTGTCGTAGCGGAGCGACGCGATGCCGGCGTCCGCAAACGCCTCGGCGAAGAGTCTGGCACTGCCGTTAGTGCCGGGGAGCAGGGTTGAGCACCAGTCACGGTCGGTGGGCCCGCTTCCAGCGACCAAGACGACGGCCGGGAATGGACCCTTACCGGCTGGGAGCGTCAGCGTTCCACGCATAGTGATGCCATCCAGCGACCAGCTGACTTCGACAGAATGTGTCATGCAACTCACCATAGGTTCATCTCTCCTCAATCAAAAGTAGGTGTTGAGATGTAACGCCCCTGCGCAATTACGCTTAACTTTCACACCATCTATCTCACCTTGCTGCCGAACCCAAAATGCGTCGAATTGAAGTTCATCACCGCCATGAGCAATACTCAGGGCTGTGATGACCATCAGTCAGACCAGCACACAGGAACGAACCACTTCCATTGCACCTATGAAGCCCGCATTTCGCCACTTAGCGCACACCAATCGCCAAAGTCGTGCCTACGCGGGCCTTGCGCGCACCGTCTCAGACCAGGGTCATCACCGCGTCGGCGAAACCACCGCCGCGTGTTTCGCTCCGACAGGTGGGAAGGGATTCCTCCCACCCGGACATTCGCTTAGCGATGAGAGCAACTGAGCAACTGGTACGTGGAGAATCACCGTGAGCGGCGAAGTGAAAGACCTACGCGCGGGTGCGACGTACCCACCACCAGCCACCCCACCAGAGCAATGCGCTCGCCCCGAGCACCAGGGCGCCTTCACGGTCCTGCAGTGTCCAGAACTCGCTCTCGGGGATGTAGACCTCGATGAGTTCGAGCCCGAGCTTCGTCTTGCAGCCATTGGAGATCTCAACGCTCTGTCGAGGGCTTGCGTTCTGCAGCTGCGTCTTGCCCAAGACCACCTTGGCCAGTGCCGTCGTGCAGGTATTTATCTCCGCGTAGTAGGAATTGCTGGCGGACGCTGAGGGGATACCCGGCTGTCCGATCTGACGGTATCCGCCGTAGTAGTAGTCGGTCTCCGGGGAGATGATGGGGAGTTGCTCCAATTGGCCGTGGGCGACCTTATTGACGATGATCGACGTCCGGGTGGCGACGATGTCGGTACGCCAGTCTTTATTGACGACGTAGTTGGCGCCGTAGCCCGCGAGTAGACCGACCACCACCAACCACCCCGGGTGGCGTACGAACAGACCGAGGATCAACGTCAACGACGTCGCCAACATGGCGTAGGCGACAAGAATCCAACCATCCGCCAAGAAGACCTGCGAATCGAAACGAGTCTGGTAGTGGACTGCTCCCTCCCACCACGACATCGTGACCGCCACCGGTATGATCAACACCGCGGTGCCGAGCAGCGCCACCGCCGACGACTCGCTCCACCATCGCCGACGAGAACGCGACTGGGTCCAGGCCCAGCGCACGGTGCCACGGTCGAACTCTGCGGCGACCGTTGCGGCGCCGATCACGGAGGCGATGACCAGCGTCACCACGATGACCACCAGCAAGTAGTTGCCCTGGCCACCTTGGAGGCTGAAGTACTGCTGGGAGACCCGATTGCAGAACGTGCTGTTCGCGGTGCTCCATCCTCCGCCGTGGCACGGTGCACCGTAATACTGGCGGGCGAGGTGTTGTGCGGTGCGGCCTGTCCACACGGCGATTGCGATGATGATCGCGACGGCGAGCGCACCGCCGACGAGGATTGAGCGCAGCCGACGCCAGGCGATCCACATCATGACTGTGCATCTACCGTCGCACCGCGGCGCATGTAGGCCAACACGATCTCGTCGAGCGTCGGCTCCTCGAGTTCCCATTGCTCGTCGGTCACCGGGAGTTCCAGGCGCAGAAGCACCATCCCGTCACGGGTGCCGCGGCGATCCTCAATGACGACTGCACCGTCGGGCCACTTCTCGTCGGCCATCGTCGCACGCAAGAGTCGATGGCTCTGAAGGATGAAATCGAGATCGTCGGCGACCACTACGCGACCGTGGGCGACGACGACCAGGTAGTCGCAGATGGCGACCACGTCGTCGAGGGCGTGGGTCGACAGAACCACGGTGACGTCACCTTCGCTGACCTGTTGCATCAGCAGTTGCAGCAGGTCCTGGCGCGCGGCCGGGTCCAGGGCGGCGGCCGGTTCGTCGAGAATCAATAACTCCGGCTCGGTGGCGAGACAAAGCGTCAGGGCGACCTGCGCGTTCTGCCCCCCGGACAAGTGACGAACGCGTTGATCGAGACCGATCCCCAACTGGGCCAAGTAGTCCTTAGCGAGACTCTCATTCCAGTGTTGGTTGGTGCGAGCGGCGGCGGTGAGCATCTCACCGACTCGAAAACCCCGATAAAGCGGCCGGTCCTGATCGAGGTACCCCACTCTCGACAATTGCGAAGCGACGTCCAGCGGCCCCGTGTGACCCAAGACCGACACCTCACCCGACGAGGGGGCAGTCAGTCCCGCCATGATGCGCAACATCGTCGACTTGCCCGCCCCGTTGGAGCCGACGAGTGCGACGACGCGTCCCTGGGGAATCATCAGGGTGCACTCGCGTAGCGCGGTCCTACGCCGATACACCTTGGTCACGTCATGCAGTTCGACCACCGCGTGCGAGGTCATCGACTCGCCTCGCGAGCCGCGATTGCGTCGCGCCACATCGCCTGCAGCGTCGCGTCGGAGATCCCGCGGTCGCGAGCGTCACGGATCCAGCGCTGCAGGCCCGCGCGAAGCTCACTCAATGAGTCCCCCGCCGTCACGTGCTCGCATACGAAGGTTCCGAGTCCCGACCGCCCTTCTACCAGGCCCAGGTGCTCGAGCTCTCGATAGGCCCGATGCACGGTGTTGGGATTGATAGTGACCTGCCCGACAACGTCTCGGACTGACGGAAGTTGATCGCCCCCGCGCAGCCGACCACTCTCGACCGCGCGCAAGACTTGTTCGACGAGTTGGCGATACGGTGCGATGCCACTTCGTAGGTCCAGTCGAAAGTGAATCGTAGGTTCAATTGTCATGTGTCATAGTGTACTAATACACTCGTGCCCGTCGCAACCCGTCCTCTCGCGTTTACGGGCTGTGTGGCCCCCCAAAAACTGGTCCACTTCGCATGTCAGTGAACCGTCAAAGTGAATTTGCCGCATACATGCAGAAGGTTCCCGTGAAGAAGGCCCTCAGCGAGCTCCCCTAGCCGGGTGTTATGCAGCACGTCCCACTTTTGGATCCGTGATGTCCCGATTACGCTTGCCAAGTCTCACTGGTGTGCTGATTACCGCATTGAACCGCACTTGCTGTAGGTACAACGCACCACAGTTATGAGTTGTGCACCAAATCGTTAGTAAGTCGTTGAAATCTACTTATCCAGGCGATCCGATTTTGGTGCTCAGGAATGGATCTTGGTCTTCACCTCTGAAATAGTCCACTCGGTGAACTCGGCTTGAGTAGGTCGTCCAGCCACCAGAGTCTGTGTGAAGTTTCTCAATGATGACCCGAACCTTGGCCACCACTTCATCCTCCCCGGCGGCGTCGGTGTAAGCCACTTCAACTACGTACTCTCCAGTTTGGGGATACCCGCCGTCGGGCGTCTTCTGAAAGCCGATCGATTCGGGCGTAGCGCCCGACCAATTGGCCGACGAATGACGGACTGTTCCCGACATAACGAACTCATCACCGGACGGCACAATCGGCGTCTCTGTAAAGACGTTGCTGTACTGATTGATGGTGTTGCTGTCGTTTAGATGCCCATAACCGCAGATCCAACTGTCGGCGGACTTGATGAGCGCGAGTCCCGGTCCGACGTTCTTTAGCCTCGCTTCCACGAAAACCGAGTTCACAGTGTCTCTCGGGATCGAGCGAATTTCAACCGCGCTAAGGTCGTTTGGGACAATCCACGGACGGGTTGATGAGGTCACCGCCTTCTCAGCGGCAGCGGCTTGGCGGCGTCCAGTTTCAATCTCTGCGGCGGCGTCCACCGCTAAGTCCTTCGTCTTCTTCGCCATCCACAACGTGGCCCCTGCCACGGCAAACGACGCGATGATTCCTAGGACTGCCAGCCGCACACCAAGCGAATCCGTCTTGAGAACGAACGTTGCCGCGAAGAGACGCGTTTGCATAATGGTGAACCTACTCACCGACGGTGATACACGAACGCACACAGATAAATCTCCCGATTGCGGTGACGGCCCCGGCACGGTGGACACGACCACCCAGATGGGGCCCGACGGCCATAGTGGGCCCGTCGGAGTCGGCACGATAAAGGTGACCGAGGTGATCGACCGCTAGGTGATCGTGAAGGCGGCAAGGTTGCCCGGCGTTACCTACCCGCGGCGTAGAGGGAGGCGATCTGCGTGGTGGTGAGGACAGTGGGGAAGACGGCGACTTGCGAAATGTCACCTGGGAACCATCTCCCGGCGTTGTCACCTCTGGCACCGATTACAACCATCGACCCATTAGGGACATTCAACGAATTTGCGATTCCGCCCGACTGGGTAGCGCCACCATTTGCACTAATAGTCAGGACTTTTGTAGCCGCCGTATAAGTGACGGCCACCATCGACCAGCCCGAAGCCGGTATTACTGTGGCAGGAGTGCCGTAGTCACCATAAACACTTGCTGAAACAACTGGTGATCCTGAGTTCCAGTTGTCCCATAGTTCAAGTTGTCCGTCGAGACCGGCAGGTCCCGTCGAAAACCACATGTTGTTACCCATATTGCTTGGATTGATCCACCCTACGACCGTAGAATCATGATTTTGAAATGGGGCTAAGGAACCAGACGCAGTGCTAGTGATACTACTCCCCGCGCTTCCATCGAACAGCGCCGCCGTGTCTGACGGTGTGCCAGTGATCGGTCCGGTCTGGCCTAACGTGACTCCGCCGTTGACCGTGCCGGTGTAGCCGTTGCCCGAGGAGTCGACCGCGGTCGTGGAGCCGGAGGCGTCGCTCAACTTCCACCAGGCGGCGGGCGAGAGTGACGACACGAGCTGGTCGTAAGAAGCAACGTACGCTGGCGTGCTCTGGCCCGGGCCGGCGAGGGCCAGCGACCCATTGCAGTTGGTACCGAGGCTGGTGGTGTATCTCCACGATTGGGTGGTGTTGCCGGTGGTGAGGTCCATCGTGCAGTCGCCGTTCTGGGTCTGCATCGCGTAGCCGACCTGGGTCAACGAGTCGGCGTTGTCGTAGGAGACGGTGCCGTAGCTGGTGGAAGACACGGGAGACGCGGTAGTAGAGGCGACACCGGTCATCGCGCCGACGCCGACCAGCGTCACCTCAGCGAGTCCGGCCGTGATGTTGGCGCTACTCGGCATAGCCGTTGGTGGTGCACCGGTGGACGTGGTGATCGAACGCACGTCGTTCGCGGCGGCCGTGAGCGACGTGGCGTCACGCTGGACCGACGCGGCCGCGATTTCGTGCGCGAAGGTCGGGATCGCGATGGTGGCCAGCACGGCCAAGATGACGATGGCGATAATGAGCTCGAGGAGGGTGAAGCCCCGGCGGCGTGTACTGGTAGAGGTGGGTCTGGCGGACATGGTGGCAATGGTGTAGAGGCGAGGATGGCGCGCACGCAGGTGTCGGCGTTTGTCGAGTGGGGGTCGTTATTGTGACAATTGTCACAACGAATGAGTGGACGGTGGCAGTGGGCTTGACTACTTACACGATTGGGCAAGGAGCATTGGACCGGAGAACTTGGCTGATGCGAGGATCCCAGAGAATCAGAAGACCACCCCGCATACTCGAAGCCCCCAACGATTTCACTTACGTGACGGGGTTGACGGATGTTAGTTAGAACCACAGACTAACGACTTGATGCACAACTCAACTTCGGACGTGCGCTCCCGGTCGGCGGCCTGCCTGCCTATGAGTTCCTCTGGCGGTAGGTGAGGACTGCGGCCCACGCCCCTTTCGCTTAGCGGTGTGAAAAAGTTGCTGCGTTGAGTGGCGCCCGCTTTCTCTCGACTTCGCGTGACCGTTGCGCCGCTAGGCCCACTCGAATACGCCCCGGAACTTCTCGGTGCGTAGGTGCATGTCTGAACGCACCAGGTCGGCCACAGGTTGCGGCAACGACTGCAGTTGCCATGCACGCTCAGCATCCAGGTCGTCCGGTGAGGCGGAGGCCACGGCCCGTAGTGCGTAGAAGGCAGCACCCAGCTCATGGTCGGCCATGTGGGCCGTAGCTGCGGCGTGACCGCACGCGCGTGCAGCTAGGGCCGCTGACCCTTGCACCTCCCGGGCCGCCGCATGTGCGGCAACCGCAGCGGCCCGCGCTTGTGCCATGGAACATTGACCGGTGGCCCACGCCCGGGCAGCTGCCACAGCATCAGCGGGCCTGGAATCGCCCGGGCGCTCAGCCTCGAACATCGGCAAGACCCGTTCGGCGCAGTCAGCCGCCCACGCCGCCAGCAGGCGGTGGTCAGTGGGGGCCAACGACCCTCCACGGCGAACAGCGACCAAGCGTGGGTCACGAGACGAGCGAGCCATGCCAACTACTGTGCCACGGGGCCCGTACTACGCCAGTACAGCGCACCTCCCGCCAGTCAAGGGCGCGAGTCCTTACCGGGCGAATTCAGAAATGGCGTTCAACGACAGGGGCGACATACTGCTGCGAACCGTGTCGTTACCGCAACTCGCTCGTAAAAGGCCAATGGAGTAGAACCCAAAATGCGTCGAATTGAAGTTCATCACCGCCATGAGTAATACTCAGGGCTGTGATGACCATCAGTCAGACCAGCACCCAGGAACGAACCACTTCCATTGCACCTATGAAGCGCGCATTTCGCCACTTGCCGCACACCAATCGCCAAAGTCGTGCCTACGCGGCCCTTGCGCACACTGTCTCAGACCAGGGCCATCGCCGCGTGCGCGAAATCACCGCCGCGTGTTTCGCTCTTGCAGGTGGCACCACAAGTGCGCTTGGGCGCCTACGCAGCGGTCACAGGAATTTCTCGACGCGATCCAAGACCTTTCGCCACTCACCTAACCTATTTCGCCAATTGACACTCACCACAGCCTCGTTCGACCCTTCCGCAAACCCTCTGCAGGAGTACCGTGAGCAGGAACAACGGAAACTGCTTCCGCGGGTTCGCAACCTGCTAGCCCCACCACGAGGGTTTCCCATAATTGGCGGAAATCTTTCCGATAAATGATTCGATAAATCGGGCGTCCGGCCACACACTCTCGGTGGGGTTACGGCGTCTCCAGCAACCAGTGGGATAGTTGGGGTGGTCGGCCGCGCAACAGCTTCATCACCTTAACGAGCAACCGGGGCTCTTCATTGATGGAATTGCCGCAATAGGTGACTTGTCACGGGACTAGACGAACCTTGCCAACGTACGACCAGGTCAACCCGTTGGTGGAGTGAAGCACGCCGCCATACGGGCTGGCCTCGAAGACAGCGTTACCAACGGTATCGAAGCCTTGCGAAGTCCACTGAGGAGCGAGCAGACGCCCCTCGTCGCGGTAGTGCCAAGTCTGACCACCATTGGCGCTGGTGACGATGACACCGGTGATGTCGGAGAACCACACGACCGAACCCGACGTGTTGGATCCCACTATTGCGGGAACGCTGTCGCGCAGACCATTGGTATTAAGGCCTTGGATGTGTCCTTGGGCGAGCAGGTGCCATGCCTGCCCTCCGTTGGTGGTGCGGTAGATGTAGTCGTTACCCTGTTCCATACCACCGTCGAGGGAGCAGAACAGGTACCACGTGGAAGACGTCACGGCGCGCGCGCGAATCTGACCTTGGCCCCAACAAGGTGTAGCAATCGTGCTCCACGTCTGCCCACCGTTCGTCGTCTGGACGAGGACCTCTGGTGTATCGCCGCCTTGGCTGGCCAGTCCGCTCATCGGCCCGTACTGGGCTAGCAATTGCGTGCTGATGACCTTGAGGTTGAGAGCACCATCGATCTTCTTGAGAGAGAGTAGGACAGTTGTGTCAGTGGGGATCACCGCGGCGTTCGACGGTGATGAAGCACCGGCTCGGAACGCACTCAAGGTGGTAGGGCACAGCGAGGTGTTCCCTTTGTCCGAAGGAAGACAGACCTGGGCCGTCACCCACACCGTCGAACCCGACGATGTCAACGTGAGCGGTTGGCCAGTGATGTGGGCGGCGCGCCAACGATGGCCACCGTCCGTGGTGACGAAAAGTGAGTGGGACTGCTGAGTCCCCGCCACGTAACCCACCGTCGGCGAGACGAACGTCACCATCGGACCCCAGAGCACGGTTGGCAGGGGTGCGACCACCCTCCACGACGAGCCGGCGTTGCTCGTGAAGGTGATGAAGCTGTTGCGCGGCCGACCACTCCAACTATCCCACTGGGTGCTGGAGACGCCATAACCACTATGCGGGGTCAGCATCGACAACCCCATCACGGTCGACGACGACAGAGTCTCGCCGTCGGCCACGGGAATGAGCGGGGGGAGTTTGGGTGCAGTGGTTTGCTTGGCGACAGGAGGGGTGCGGTACACCGACTGCGTAGTGGTGGCGACACCTCCGGCTATGACGGCGATGACTACCGTTGCAATGACGAGGCGTCGGAGTCTCGTGCGACGTCGCGCCTCGGGAATCAGGACCGAGATGTCCTCGGGTTGAGCGGCTGCCTTAGGTTCGTCCAAGAGTGTCATGATCGCCCTCCGTTACTGGACCGACAGGATCATGGATGCGAGTTCGTCCTTGCGGTATCCCTGCTCGCGCGCGAGTAAGACGAGTTCGTTGATCTTGGTCAGAAGTGCACTGCGCGCGGGAGTTCCGACCACCCGGATGCCACGGCCTCTCGTGAAATCAAGGACGCCCTCGTCTCGCAGTATGTGTAGCGCCCGAATAACGGTGTTCTTGTTCACTTCCAGGACGGCGGCAAGGTCAACCGCAGGCGGGAGGCGTTCGCCTTCAGCCGCTTCACCATCTGCAATCGCACGCCGGATCTCTGCGGCAACTTGGTGGTGCAGAGACACCGGTTCATTCCTGTTGACTTGGGAGAATTTCATAGTACTATCTCGAATAGTACCATCATCTGACCGTGTGGCAAGGAGTACTGATGACGATTGTTCGCTCACGAGAGGTCGTGGAAACGACCGTCCCCGGCGATATTGAAGTACTGATCAAAGAGGCCAGACGTCGGACTCGCCAGCGCCGGTTCGTCGTGGTGCTGGTCATCATCGTGGTGATCGTAGGGCTGGGTCTCGCTTATTACGGGAGTCGGCGGATCACTGATTTGGGTGCAACCGCTCATCACGATCCGGGCACGAAAGCCCTCGCCGCAACGCCTCAAAATGTAGTCCCGTCGCCCTACCCCGCCACGTTGCAGATGACACCAGGACTCTCGCAGTCATCAGATAGCCCCCAGACTCTTCATTGGGGAACTCGCCTCAGTACGGCACAGGCTCGTTGGGTCACACTTTCTTCATTCGGGTCGACGTATCGCTGGGGGGTGTGGCGCCCCAACGGATTGCCACAGACGTTCCCAGTGCGCAGCACCGACGGTGGCGCGACATGGACGGCTGCCGGACCGCAACTCGCCTCCGACTGGGCTGGTGGGTCGCTCTTTTACGTCTCGCGGGTGCTCGCCGAGAGTCCGTCGGCGGTCGTTATGGTCAGCAACTCGATTATCGACGTGACGACCGACTCCGGCCACCACTGGTTTCAGTACCTCTACTCAGCAGACTCGTGGAACATGACGCGGCACAATTTCGCGGGCGGCCGTATTGGACTTCGCATCGGGCCCGCCTCGTTTGCGTATATTCCGCCGAAGAACAGCTTTGCCTTGTACGAACTCAATGTGGCTCAACACCAATGGCATCGGGTCAGCGAGTCTCTGGGTTAGCTCAATTAGTCAGGCAATTTGCGATGCGGGTTTTGGTTCGACGTGAACCCTCACTCCAACACGGCGCCTAGTTGGGATATATTCGCTGAACTTGTACACGTCTGGTCACCATTGATTGTGGTGACAGATTCGGTGTTCATCAGTGCTGAGCCAGCCAGGGGCGCTGGTGAGAAAAGGCGCAATTCGTGGTGAGCGTAACGAAAAGGTCTGGCTTTAGACCCTGTTTCGGCCTTTCCTGATGTCACCAAAGGTCTTTAATCACCGAGCCTTCCGTATTTATGGGAAACCCTCACCACGAGGGATTTGGACAAATAACCCAAATCCGTTCGGGTAAACATTCGGACAAAAGTCAGACTCGGCTAGGAGACTCCATGGCAGCCGACTGCAGCCGCTACCGTTTCGTCGATTTAGGGAAGAACGGCTTGGTCAAGGTCGGCGATTCAACGAAACTCGTGGCGCAAACGCGTCCGAACGGACACAAGCCAGACCAGAACCCTGGGTGAGTCAAACGAGTGTGGTCGCCTGTTTGCGATGCAGCTGAGGTCGAATTCGGACTAGGTAGTAGATCGGGAGTAGCAAGACCGAAACGTCACCAACAAAGAACAAGATGATCATCGATACGACCCACCTACCTTTGGACCTGCCAAGTGATGTGAAGGCGGACTTCGGAGTTCGGGATGCGTCAATGATCGTCCAAGCGGGCAACAAGATAAAAATGGGGAGCAACACTATCGGGGCGACGGTGGCCAAGATTCGTCCGCGCGCCACGATGACGTGATGCCCAAGGAACTGAATCCACACGGTCGAATTGCCCGTCGGATGTGGTGCTATCAAGAGGCCGAGGGTGGCGATGACAACGACGCCGAGCACAACAAGGATAAACCGCCAGACGGTGGCCGCTTGGTTCTTTTTGCCAACTTCCGTGTTCACATCATTGCCGGCGGACTGCGTCTCGATCATCGCGATACCTCCAGTGATCCCAACTGTACAAACAGATTCACCTATCTAAATGTCCCTACAAGGCACCTTAAGGCCACCACATCAACTCAAAACTCCACCGAACTTAGAGCTTCGAAACTAGTCAGGCATCCCTCATGGCGCTGGTGGCAAGGAGGCCGATTCTTGGTGAGCAAGGTCAAATGAGCTGGTGAAGCCTCGGAATCGGTCCTCAAATCGCCTCCGAAAGACCTTTGATCTACTGGTCTTTCCATTTGTCCGAATGCCCCACCACGTGACAATGAGAATTATCCGTTCTGCGCAGCGGCGAAAATCGATGCCGGCCCCTCTCGAAATAGTTGGCTCAGTAGTGCCCACGAAGGCGCGTATCTTCAGCTCGTCTCCACCAGTGGGGCAGGCGACGAAACTAACGGAATTAGATGTCGTGGAACGGAGTGTGGCAGGAACTCGCCTCTCCTAGATTCTGCGGTATGGACAATCTCAATGACAGCCGGTGGCGNNGTCGAATTCTTCGCCACACCCTCCGACGCCGCCGGTGCCGGCTACCGGGCCTGCCGACGATGCAAGCCCGATCAAAGTCCCGTCGCCGACCCCTCTCTCGCCGCCGTCACCTCGCTGTGTCGTCGCATCGAGCAAACCGACCTCGTCGTCGATGTCGGAGCGTTCGCAGCGGAGTTCGGGTACAGCGAGGGCCACCTTCGTCGACGATTCTCCGAAGTGGTCGGTGTTTCGGTCTCCAATTACGTCAGAGCACAGCAAGTCAACAGAGTGCGGTCGAAATTGCAGTCGAATGTACCCGTGACCCAAGCCCTCTACGAAGCGGGGTACGGATCGAGTCGGGCTTTCTACGAACATGGTGCCCCGCGGCTCGGTATGGCGCCCCGGGCGTACCGGGCGGGCGGCCTCGGGATCAGAATTGGCTTCACCTCCCTCGTGACGCCAATCGGCGTGATCATGGCGGCGAGCACCGCGCGAGGTGTTTGCGCCGTGCGGATCGGGACAGACGAGTTGGCGCTCGAGAAGGAGCTCGTGGCCGAATTCCCACGCGCGGTCCTGGAGCGCGACGACGAAGGTCTCGCCGAGCTGGCGCGGATACTCGCCGGAGCCGTCCGCGGGGAGGCCGAGGCAGCTCTGCTCCCCCTGGACTTAGAAGGCACCGCATTCCAGATGCGCGTATGGGAAGCACTGCGGGGGGTCTCCTCGGGCTCCACACTGACGTATTCCGAGGTCGCCGAACGAATCGGTGCGCCGCGAGCGGCGCGCGCAGTAGGTTCCGCCTGTGCGGCGAATCCCGTGGCGCTCATCGTGCCGTGCCATCGGATAGTCCGTCATGACGGATCACTGGGCGGTTACCGATGGGGGTTGGAGGTGAAGGCAAGCTTGCTCAAGGTGGAAAGCGGCGGCCAGTACCCGTGAAGGAATTCGTCGCGACATCCAATGTCGGGAGCCGTCGGACAACGCTAGTTGCGTGGCAAGCGTGGTTTGTTCTTCTCGGAGCGATCTGGGGCTGCTCATTCTGGTGGATCAAACTCGGGCTGCAAGCGATGTCGCCCGTCGATGTCGCCTGTGCGAGGCTTGTCGCCGGCGCCGCGACGCTGCTCATCATCGCGGTGTTCACCCGAACGCCACTGCCTCAGAAGTTAACGACGTGGGGGCACCTGTTCGTGCTCTCAGCGCTGCTGAACAGCGCCCCCTTCACTCTCTTCTCCTACGGTGAGACTCATATCTCGGCGGTATTGGCGGGCCTTATCAATGCCTTCACCCCGCTTGCCACGGTGATCGTCGTCTTGTTCGTTCTGCGCCAGGAGCAGTTCAGCCCCCAGATCATTGGTGGGCTGGTGATCGGGCTTATTGGCGTCGTGGTGGTCATCGGGGTGTGGAACGGCTTTGGCGAGAACCAAGTACTGGGAATCGGCGCCTGCTTCGCGGCGGTCATCTGCTACGGCTTCGGATTCTCGTACGCCCGGCGCCATCTGAGCACGCTCCCCGACAAGCCAGTCGCCTTGGCGGCCGGCCAAGTCTTGTGGGGAACCGCGCAGTTGCTACCATTCGCTCTCGCGTTCGGACACGTCCAGACCCATCGCCCACTGTCCTCGCTGCTAGCACTAGGTGCTCTCGGGATCCTCGGCACCGGCGTCGCCTATATCCTCAATTTCCACATTGTGCGCCACGCTCCGGCGACCATCGCCAGCAGCGTGACGTACCTCACTCCCGTCTTCGCCGTTGTTGTTGGCGTCGCGTTTCTCGGCGAATCATTGAGTTGGAACGAGCCGGTGGGTGCGGTGCTGATCCTCGCCGGAGCCGCACTCGCTCAGAACCGCCTCCACTGGCGATCGCCCCGCCCGGGCCATCAGGTGCGACGAAGGAAACCGACGTAGGGCGGCGTGGTCGTTGATTGCGTCGAACCGAGGTGGCATTTCGCTCGTCGTGAGCACTCGATACTTCAATTCTTCCGACCGGATATTCATTTTCCGAGAACCCGCGTTTCGACTTGCGCTCACGACGATCACATGACGTTCGTTCGCTCCAGCAAAGGACCGTTCAACCGGGACCATTCGCGGAACGTCAGGGCGACGCTCGTGTCCACCCCGCGCTGATGCGCGGGGTGGACACGAGCGTCCGGCTAACCGCCGATGCGGTAGGTGTAGGGAATCGCCGCGACGGTGTTGGCATTGGGCGACAATCCACCGTAGAGGGAGTACAGACTGTCATCATCGAGGTACAACACTCCCGAGACCTTGCTGCCAGGGGTACCCGTCGGCGTGAAAGTCACCGGAATGGTCGCACTGTGTCCGGGCGGGACCACCACCGGGCTCACCGTGAGGGGAGCGCCAATGGCGGCCTGCCACAGGTCGCCGGTGCCGGACGAGACGGCCGGATCAAAGGTCTGGGTGGTGGCAGTGAGCGACGTGTCCACTACCTCGGGGGTCGCTCCCGTCGTTGCGAACGGTCCGACCACGTCGGGTGCGAGGTCCCACACTCCGGCGGTGACCGGACTGCCCGTCACCTGAGCGGCGGCGCTCAGTCCCTGCCCGGACGCGATGTCGGGGTCACCCGTGGGGGCGCCCAGGTCGAACTGGATTGGTTCGGTTCCGGTAGTGGCAGCGGTTCCCACGAGAGACGACGTCTCGCTCGGTATCAGGTAGTACGGAATGTTCTCAGTGACACTGAGCGGAACCGTCGTTCCACTCGACGTAATTGACGGCAAGTTGTAATGAGTCATCGCGTTGAGGCGACCGTCGACGAAGTAGGCCTCGGGCGCGGTACCCGTGTTTCTCACCTTGACGTACACCACCGCCGGATGGCTGGCACTGACTCGTTTGTCAATTGGCAAACCGCGCACCGTCACGTCGGGCGCGCTCTGATCCAGCGACACGCTGAAGGGCTCGCTCAATGCTTTTCCCGAAACGGTGGGAGCGAACGTGACGATTACTGTCCAGAGTCCCGCGGCGGGAGCAATGACGTGCACATTGGCGCCCAAGGTGGGAGTGAGGCTCAGATTTCCCCCACTGTCCTGGGTGATGAGTGCGTTGCTCTGAAAGGCCTGGGCCTGTCCGCTGGGATCCACCAGCCACACGTAGAGCTGGTTGTTGGGATTATCGCCCAGCGTCACCGAGCCATTGAGCGCGGGCGCCCCGGCCGGCACTTTGACCTGGTAGTAATCCGTGACGCCGGTGTACGACGCACGACCGTTGCCACCCGTCAACACGCCAGAGAAGTTGGTCGTGCCGGTCGGCGCCAGTGCACGCAGCGTCACGGGAATGGCCAGTGCCGCCTGCGAGTTGGAGGACACCACGAGCGACCCCGCGGTGTCGCCCGGTGACGAGGGCGTCGGGACTGACAAAGTCACGCTACGCGTGGCTCCGGCCGCGATGGTGAGCTGTGATGGGCTGACGTGACCGAAGTTGCCATAGTTGGCGACGCTGGCGCCGAACACGACGGGTCCGGTCGTGCCGCCACCGGCGGTGTCACGACTCCAGATGTAGGCCGTCCACTGCCCGGGCACCGGATGAGCGACCTGAGCATCGCCATAATTACCCACACCCTGGGGCAAGGAGTAGTCCGCCAACTGGCCGGACGGAGTAATCAGGGCCAAGCGGACCCGTGACGACAGGGCGCTTGACGCACCCTGGTAGGTAATAGCGCCATTGAGTCGGTCCACTCCGCTGGGGACGTTGAAGTGCACCACCTCGTAGTTGTCGGTGTAGCCCTGATAATCGAGACTTTGGGGGCTGGCGGTATCACTCAACTTCACCGTGGACGTCTTGACGACAGAGTAGGCGCCGAGGGTGCGACTGGACAGGTTGACGGTCTCGGAGGAGGAGCCGACGTTGGTCAGTTGCTCGGTGAAGTTGTGCTGCGTGCCCTCCGGCGCCACTGAGTTGAACTGCGACGTGCTCTCGAGCAGCGTGGCGGGCGTATTCGCCGGAGCCGGGACCTGATAGGACTCGGCCGCCACGACGGCCCGGTAGGCGTCGAGGAGACCCGAACCCTGGAGATCGCCGGGAGCACTGATGTCATCAGCGGTGCTGGTGAGAATTTGCTTCACCAGCGCCGGGGTGGGAAACGCGCCGCCGTGCGTCTTGGCGTAGGCCTGGATCACCAGGGCCGCCGCGCCGGCGGTCAGCGGTGCCGACTCACTGGTTCCGCCGCTCTCCTGGATCGGGGAGGGATTGCCGTTCAGATCAGTGCATTCGCCGTACGCCGCAGTATCCGTGGAGCACAACGCCCAATTGAGTTCGCCCGGCGCCACCAAGGAGATCGTTGCCCCGCTCTGCTGGAAGCCGCTCGAGCTCAGAGCGCTGATGTTGTCGTTGAGAAAGCCCGTCACTCCCGGGAACTGGAAGCCGCCATAGCCGAACTGCGAGGGAGCCTCGTAGGTGGTCGAGGCGCCCGCCGAGATGACGTTCGGGTCAGATGCCGGGGTGCCGATGGTGCTGGTGACACCCGCGTCGCCGCTCGACACCGTCACGGTGACGCCCGCGGCCACGGCCGCGTCGTTGGCCTGCTTGATCACATCGAGGCTGGCCTGCGCGTCGGGGTAGTAGTTGTTGCCCAGTGACTCATTCAGGACATTGACGTGATCGCTCACCGCGTAGTCAATCGCCTGAATGAACGATGAGTTGAACCCGGCGTCCTCGGCTCCGAAGATGTCGAGGCCGACGAGGCTGGCGCCCGGCGCGACGCCCTCAATCTTGATGTAGCACTGCTGATTGAGCGGCAGGGCACTGTAGTTGCTGACGTCGTAAGTCTGGTTCCCCTGAGCCGCGATGGAGCTGGCGTCGAGGAAGGCCTCGCCGCCACCAGTGGGTACCGCGGTGCCCTCACCGCTGAAGTCCTTGTAGTCCACGAACACCGGGCTCCCCGCAGTCGAAGCGGCACTGGCGTAGGCGGGGTTTCGCTGGAAATCGGCGTTAGCGGTGTCGAGCCCGTCGGCGATGAACGCGACGGTCACGCCCGCGCCGGTGATGCCGAGCGAGCGAGCGGTCTGGGCAGTGGGGTTGCTCGAATCGGCGTGAATGTCCGAGATGGCCTGTGGTTCAAGGGCCGGGCTACTGGGGTTGGTCGAACACGTCCCGGGCACCGGCGTCGTGCCGAGAGCGTGACTGTTGACTGGCGCGTTCGACGGTGCCTGCGCGATGGGGGCGAGGTGGATGATTTGATCGGGGATGACCTTCGCCACCGCCGGGTTGGACGCGAGTCGTGCCCTTTCGCCAACCGACACCGTGGCAGAAATGGCATTGATGACGGTGTAGGAGTGAATCGCGCGTGACTTGCTCAGGTGCAGTTCACTGAGAACGGGACTCTGTAGAGCCGCCTCGGCGTGGCGACGAGTCGTAATGAACTTGCTCGACGCTGGCGCGTTCGAGAGTTGGTTCTTCAGCACCACGATTATCTTCTGATTCACGTGGACCGACAGGGCACGAGCCTGGGTCGCGGTCAGGGCCGCTTGCACCGTACGCACCGAGGAAACTGATCCGGCGGACTGGGCCGCCCCCGATGGTGCCACCCACAGCCCAGCGGCCAACAGTGGTACCGCGGCCGCTACTGACCACAACTTGTTCTTTCGCACGTGATTCTCCGTCCATCGTCGAAACTTCTATCCAGGAATTTCCCGTGCCACCGCCGGTATACGAAACCTCAGCCTGACAAATCCCTGATCAGAATGATGCAGTGGCAGTCGGTCGGATACGCCTTTGCGGGAGACCTTAACGCCACCTCGTAGCCCGCGCAAGGGGTGACATCCTCAGGACTTGATGCGGGACCGACCAGGCCCGGTGCACTTCGTCATGGTGGCGGTCTGGCCTTTGGAGCCTCAGATTTCCTGTTCAGCGCACTTGACAACGGTTGTGGAGCTACTTTGACCACGACGGCGAGGGCGGTGGGGGTGAACAATTGATGTCACTGTCCACCAAGCGGTCCCTAGGGTCGATGTTGAGGTCACCATGGGCTGATGCTCCCTAACCACCAGGGATTTCGTGGTCGGCCCCGGCGCAGTTCGCGACAAGGTGGCGGATCATGACGAAGGGATTGCCGGCGTCACGGCGCTGCGGTGGTTGGCGTCGGACTCGTCGAAGTAACGCGAATGTACGTCGCGCCGCGATGGCGTCGGGCTGGTCTCGGCTCAGCGAGGTTCGACCGCGCGATCGACGAAGCACCCCCAGAGTAGGGGCGTGGTCCGACTCGACTCGGCTCGGTTGATGACCGACGCGCCCGCGGTATTGCTCGCGCGGATTTCTCGATCGCCCACATCACGAAGGAGCCGAGATTCCCGGGGACGACCAACACCCCCGGGTGCTCATGGACCTTGCGCCGTGGCCGCGATCGCCTCGCCCATGACGCGAGAGGTTTCATCGTCACGGTACGGTACCTCCATGCCCGACGTCGATCTCAGTGTCCTCTCCGCCTCGCGACACGGATCGTTTCCCCTGCGCGGGTACCTCGTGAAACCCGAGGGCGAAGGCCCGTGGCCGGGCGTGGTCCTCATCCACGAGATCTTCGGGGTCGACGCCGTGATGCGTCGACAGACCGAACGTATGGCCCGAGCGGGTTATCTCACTCTCGCCGTGGATCTCTATTCCGCGGGGGGCGCGAAGCGCTGCGTCGTCTCAACAATGCGTTCACTCTTCAGCGCGACGGGACGCGCCTACACCGACATCGAGACGGCGCGCCAGTGGCTACTCGCTTCAACTGACTGCACCTCCAAGGTCGGTGTTATTGGATTTTGCATGGGCGGCGGCTTCGCGCTCGTGAGTGCCGGCACCGGTTTCGACGCCGCGGCCGCCAACTACGGACAGTTGCCGAAGGATTACGGGGACGTCCTCGCTCGCGCGTGTCCCATCGTTGGTTCCTACGGCGCCAAGGACAAATCACTCAAGAACGTCGCCCAGAAACTCGACGACGCCCTCCGCGTCGCCGGTATCACTCACGACGTCAAGGAATACGACGGTGCCGGTCACTCGTTCATGAACGACGCACCCGTTGGTCCTCGGCTCCTGCGCCCGCTCTTAAAGATCGCCGGGATGGGACCCCAGCCCGCAGCGGCCGCCGACGCCTGGCGTCGCATCGAGGAGTTCTTCGCCCAGCACCTGACCTGAACGATCTACGACGCGCCGGAAACGTCCTCGCCGTTCTCACGGTTTTCACGTTGATAGTTATCAAAGACGTTGAGCAGCGCATCGAGGGCTTCGGTGCTGAGATCGTCGGGGCCCACCGAGCCGGCGAGCGCAATGGTGGCGCGCATCTGCTCGAGGTAGGCGCTGCAGGCGTCGCAGCCGGCGAGGTGCTTTTCGAGACGGCGACGGTCGCGGCGCGGCAATTTGCCCTCGAGGTACTCCCCGATGAGGCCGACCGCGTGATGACAATTGATGTCCTTCACCAGCACCACTAGCTGCCTCCCTTCGCAACTCGTTCCACAACTTCTCGAATGTGAGCCCGTGCCCGGTGCAGCACTACCCGTGCGTTCGCCTCCGACAGCTCCAGTAAGGACGCGACCTCACTAGTAGATAGTCCCTCAACATCATGCAACGTTACGACTGAACGTTGCATCTCCGGTAATTCGGCGATCGCCGTCCGGACGGCCGCCGCCAGTTGGACGTTGGCTTCGCCATCGGCCAAGAGATCCGTGAAGGATGCGGGTGGCTCCTTCCACATTCCCTCGGTGTTGAACCGATCCCCCGAAACCGGATCAGTGGGGTCGACGGGTACCTGGCGCTTCTCGCGGGTGCCGGTCGTGCGCGCCCGATTCGCCACGATGCGAAAGAGCCAGGTCTTGAAAGTGGCGCGCCCCTCGAACCGCTCAGCTCCCTTGAGGACCGCGATCCACGTGTCTTGAGCGACGTCCTCGGCCGTGGCGGCGGAGTTGACGTAATAGCGCGCAATCTGCAACACCGTGGGTTGGTAACGAACGACCAGGGTACGAAAAGCGTCCCGGTCACCGCCTAGAAATCGACCTAGGAGTTCCTCGTCGTCCACGTGAGAGACCGTAGCGGACTTTGACATTCACCCGCACTTCGTTCGGCGGTGGTGATCTCATCCCGTTCGACGTGCCGATCACCAATCTCGTTCCGCAAAAGATGTCCGAGGGACTCGGGACCAAAGTCAGCGGCGTGGTGACTACGCCACAGTGCGTCATCGACGAATTCCTCGACACACTTTCTCCCCTCGCGTACGCCCTCGTGCCCGGGAGTGACGTTGAGTTAGCGTGGGCGTAGACACTCAAAGGAATTAACATGTCCGTCGACCGTTCAGCCCTATCCGCCCTCGAACGTGAGAAGGCGGCAGTCTTTCATTCCTGGTCCGCCCAGAACGCCATCAATCCGCTCATGGTGAAAGACGCCAAGGGCGTCTACGTCACCGACATGGACGACAACACCTATCTCGACTTCTCCTCGCAACTGGTGAACATCAACATCGGACACCAGCACCCCGCCGTCGTGGCGGCGATCAAGGCGCAAGCCGACCTGTTGTGCACCGTCGCACCCCAGCACGGCAACGTGGCGCGCACCCGCGCCGCCGAGCTCGTTGTCGATCACTCCTTCAAAGGTGCGCAAAAGGTGTTCTTCACCAATGGCGGAACCGAAGCGGTCGAGCACGCCGTGCGTATGGCGCGACTGCACACCGGACGCCACAAGGTACTGTCGCGCTACCGGAGCTATCACGGGGCCACGTCCACGTCGATCAACTTGACCGGTGACCCGCGCCGCTGGGCCAACGACCACGGCACTGCGGGCGTCGTGCACTTCTTCGGACCATACTTGTACCGTTCGCAGTTCCACTCGAACAGCGAAGCACAAGAGTGCGAGCGCGCCCTGGAACACCTCGAGTCGACGATCCAATTCGAGGGTCCGTCAACCATCGCCGCCATCATCCTCGAGACCGTGCCCGGCACCGCGGGCATCATGGTTCCGCCCCCCGGATACCTACAAGGTGTACGCGAACTCTGCGACCGCTACGGCATGGTCTACATCGCCGACGAGGTGATGTGCGGATTCGGTCGCACCGGCTCGTGGTTCGCCTATCAGCAGCACGGGATCACGCCGGACCTCGTCACTTTCGCCAAGGGCGTCAACTCGGGCTACGTCCCCTTGGGCGGCGTGGTGATCAACGAGGCCATCTGCCACACCTTCGCCGACCGGGTCTACCCCGGTGGGTTGACGTACTCCGGTCACCCACTGGCCTGCGCCTCGGCGGTCGCGTCCATGGAGGCCATGGAGAATGAGGGAATCGTCGACAACGCCCGGCGCATCGGCGACGAGGTGCTGCGCCCCGGCATCGAAGCGCTCGCGGCCAAGCACCAGGTGATTGGCGACGTGCGCGGCGTGGGCGTCTTCTTCGCGCTCGAACTCGTGACGAACCGCGATACCCGCGCGCCACTCGCCCCCTACGGATCAAGTTCGCCGGCGATGAACGAATTCGTGGCCGCCTGCAAGGCCGAGAGGCTTCTCATCTTCAACAACTTCAACCGCATCCACGTGGTTCCCCCGTGCACCATCACCGACGATGAGGCCCGCGAGGGACTGGCGCGACTGGACCGCGCATTCGACTCGGTCGCGAAGTACTACGAGGGCTGAGTCGATCGTGAGAAAAGTGACCTCGTCGTAGATTGGTCATCCATGCTGCACTTCTTCGCGACGCATCGTTTTCGCGCGTCCAAGGTACCGACCATCGGCGTGGGCTTTTGGAGCATCAAGCTCCTCTCGACCGCCATGGGCGAGGCGACGTCGGACTATTTCGTGCACCACTTCTCACCGCCGGTGGTAGTGGTCGTGGCGGGACTGGTCTTTCTCGTGAGTCTGACGTGGCAATTCACTCGCCCGGACTATCAAACGCTGCCCTACTGGTTCGCCGTGGTGATGGTCAGCGTCTTTGGCACCATGTGCGCCGACGTGGCCCACGTGGGCTTGGGCATTGCCTACACCGTGTCCACCACCGTCTTCGCGGTGGTGCTCGCACTGGTGTTCCTCCTCTGGTACCGCGTGGAGCACACCCTGTCGATCCACTCGATCACTACCGCGCGCCGCGAGTTGTTCTACTGGGCCGCGGTGACGGCCACCTTCGCCCTCGGCACCGCGACGGGCGACATGACCGCCGTCACCCTGCACCGGGGCTACTTCTCCTCCGGGCTCATCTTCACGGCGATTTTCGTTGTTCCGGGACTCCTCTATCGCTTCGCCGGACTCAACGCCGTCGCGGCGTTCTGGATCAGCTACGTCTTGACCCGACCGCTCGGCGCCTCGTACGCCGACTGGCTCGGCGTCTCGCTGGCGCGCGGGGGCCTCAATTGGGGCCCGGGCAACGTCGCCTTGATGTTCACTCTCGCCATTGTGGTGGGCGTCGCCCTACTGGGACGCGCCGAGAGGTCGCGCCGCCCGTCGCCGCCGATAGGCTGATCCCATGCCCGCCATTTCCGTTGAAAACCCGCTCGAGCTGCCCAAGGTGGTCGTCGCCCACGGGTCGAGTCGCCCGCGTCGGGTGAAGTCGATCACCACCGCGCCGCGGGGCCTCGAAGGCGAGGGATTCCCGGTGCGTCGAGCCTTCGCCGGCGTCGACCAGATCGATCTCGACCCCTTCATCCACATGGATCAGATGGGTGAGATTGACTATGGTCCAGGTGAGCCCAAGGGGACCCCGTGGCACCCGCACCGCGGTTTTGAGACCGTGACCTACATGATCGAGGGCACCTTCCTACACCAGGACTCCATCGGTGGTGGTGGCGTCATTCAAGACGGCGCCACCCAGTGGATGACCGCGGGCGCGGGCATCTTGCACATTGAACGTCCGCCGGACGCGCTGATTGACTCGGGCGGCCTCTTTCACGGCATTCAACTCTGGGTGAACCTCCCCGCCAAGCTCAAAATGACCACTCCGCGCTACCAGGACATTGGCTCACACGCGGTGGCCCTCGTGACGAATGAGAATGGCGACGCCATCATCCGCGTCATCGCCGGATCACTCGGCGAGCACGCCGGACCTGGATCCACCCATACGGCCATCACGCTCGTGCACGTGTCGCTACTACCCGGCGGACAACTGGTGCTACCGTGGAACTCCGAATTCAACGCCTTGACCTACGTGCTCGCCGGCAGCGGCACGGTGGGCAGCGATCGGCTGTCCATTGAGACGGGTCAGATGGCGGTGCACGTCGACGGCGACGTGCTGGTGCTCTCGGCGGACGAGAAGCAGGACTCGCGCACGCAGGCCTTCGAGGTCCTCATCCTGGGTGGCGAGGCTATTCGCGAACCCGTCGCCACCTACGGCCCGTTCGTGATGAACACCCAGGCCGAGTTGCAACAGGCCTTCGAGGACTACCAGGCGGGTCGCCTCGGACAGATTCCCGCGGACCACATCTAAGTCAGCGCCTAGCGATAACGCGTGGCGAGGTAGAACGCGCCAAAGAGTGACGCCAGCCCCAGGGCCAAGTACCATGACGACGTCGAACCCGGCAGCACTTGCAGGTAATTGAGAATGATCACCAGGACGCCGAAGAGCATCAGGTCAAGTAGCACCCAGCCGAACCAGTGTGGCGAGTGGTCCTGTGAACGCTCGCGCTTGGCGGTAGTCCGGCCTCGCGACTGAGGGTCGACGTAGCGCCCGACCGTCTTGGCAGCCTTCTTGGATCCGGATTTAGCCATCAGAGCGATGTTAGCGAACGGTTGAAGGAGCTCTAACCGTTGCCGTTGCCGTGGCCCGGGTTGGCCGTCGTAGTCGTCACCCCGGTCGTACTGGTCACCCCAGTCGCGCCGGTAGGCCCGGTCGTACCGGTCGTACCGGTGACCCCAGTTGTTCCGGTCGTTCCGGTAGTCCCGGTCGTTCCGGTAGTCCCGGTAGTGCCCGGAGTGCCGGTCGGTCCAGCGGTCTGGCAATACTGCAAAGTTACGGTCGAGCCAAAGGTGGCAAACTGTCCCTGCCGCACGCTCTGGTACACGACCTCATTTACTTGTTTGTCAGTGCAGAGGTTGACGGGGGCGATGTCTTCGGTCACTAAGAGACCGATGTTGTGCAAGAGCCCCTGCGCCGTGCCGACAAGACGACCCGTTAGTTGCGGCACCGTCACCTGACAGCCGCCCTTTGACGTCACGAGTTGGATTGGCGTTTGGATCTTAACCATAAATCCGGCGGCCGGATTGGTGCTCACGACCAGTCCCTGAGCCACCGTATTCGAGCACTGGGTCGGCTGGGTCGCGCTGACCGTGAGCTGATAGGCCCCGAGGGTATTGCTCGCGGCGGTGGGAGTGTCTCCAGCCACGTTCGGTACTCCGAAGGTGCCCGTTGGTGACAGTATGTAAAGGATTACTTGTGATCCGGGCTTGGCTTTCGCTAAGGCCAACGGCAACTGACACAACACGACGTTAGGCGCCGGTATTGCGTTGCAAGCGGAAGTGGCGAATTGAACCGTAGGGTTGAGGTTCACGGCATGCAACGTCGCATCCGCGTTACCCACCGACATGTTGGTCACGCTGGGCACCGTGACGGGAGGGATGCTGACTCCCTTGGAAATGAATAACTTGATCTGAGTACTCGAAGTGATCTTTGCGCCAAACGCGGGCGTCGTGCTCACGACCAAACCTTTGGCCACAGTGGCCGAGTTCACTTGAGATGTCTTTATGTTGCTTGCGCTGACTCCACCCCCCGTTAGTTTTAACGTGGCGGCAGCCGTATCTTCACCCGTCAGGGCCGGCATCACCGAAATCATGTGCTTCGACGTCAACGCGAACGCAGCAATGGTGCCACCGATGACGACGAGTGCCACTACCAGACCCCAGATCAACCCCTTGTTGAGCCCACGGCGGCGACGCTTGACGTCAAGACGCGGTCCGGTCAGAACGGGCACCGCCTGAGTACGTTCCCCCGCCTCCACCTTTTGGACCATCTGAGTGGAGTCACTACCGAAGAAAGCCCCCACGGCCCCCGCAGCGTGAACGGGTTGGCCATCGACGAAGCGAAGCAGGTCGGCGCGAAGTTCGTCCGCGGTGGGGTAGCGAAGGTCGGGTGACTTCGATAGCGCCTTCATGACGATGGCCTCGAGGTCGCGCGGCACGGACGAGTTGATCTGCGTGGGTGGCGTCACGCTACCGTGCACGTGCTGGGTCGACACCTCGAGGGGCGTGTCGCCGATGAATGGCGGACGGCCGACCAGCATCTCGTACATCACGACGCCAAGTGCGTAGACGTCCGAACGTCCGTCTACTGCGGCGCCCTCGGCTTGTTCGGGTGAGAAATACGTCGCAGTTCCCATGACCAGACCGTCTTCGGCCAAGTGGTCCTCGCTCGACATTGCCTGGGCGATACCGAAGTCAGTCACCTTCACCTGGGCGTCGGCGGTGATCAAGATGTTGCCGGGCTTCACGTCACGGTGAACCATGCCATTGCGGTGCGCGTAATTCAGGGCGGCGGCGACCTGAGCGGCCAGTTGCGCGGTGCGCGACGCGGTCAGAACACTGCCACCGCGCAGCACCTCGGCGAGAGAACGGCCTTCGACCAATTCCATCACGATGAAGTAGGTGCCCTCGTCCTCACCCCAGTCGAATACTGGAACGATGTTGGGGTGTGACAGCTTCGCGGCCGCCTGGGCCTCGCGACGAAATCGCTCGACGAAGAGGGGATCGGCGCTGAGCTCGGGGTAAAGTATTTTGAGTGCAACGGGCCGATTCAGCAATAAGTCTTCAGCCCGATAGACCATCGCCATCCCACCGCGCGCGATGAGGTGAGTGACCTGATAGCGATGAGAATAAAGGCGGGCGTCGTTGACGGGCTCCATACGCCTACTAGCCTACGCCGTCCTCTTGGGCTCTCATCGCGTTCTTATCTAACTAGCGCAGGTAGAAGAGGTGCCCGTGGACGGCTGACCGGCTTGAATGGCCAAGGCTCCCTCGATGAGGCACTTGACGATCGGTCCAGCGATCGGGGCACCGTAATTCCCTTTTGCCTGAAACGGCTTCACCACGGCCACGGCGACCGTGGGGTGCGACGCGGGGGCGAAGGCGATCATCCAGTCGTCTGTGTTGGTGTTGCCCACTCCCGTCTGGGCGGTCCCGGTCTTGGCGGCCACCTCATCTTGAGATAGGAAGCCGACCCCGGAAGCGGTGCCGAATGTCACCACTTTCCTCATGAGTGGCACGATGAAATTGGCTTGAGCGGCCGTCAACGGCGTCTTCCACACCGAATCCCGGTACTTGCTCATCACGGTGCCATCGGGGCCCACAATGGACTCCATCAGGTGAGGAGTCATGATCGTGCCCCCGTCGGCGATGGCGGAGGCCACGAGGGCCTGCTGCAGAGTGGTGGACCGGACGTTCCCCTGTCCAATGGCGGAATACGCCACGAAAGGAACGTTGTACTTCAGGCTGCTGGCGGACGGAAAGAACGCGGTCGAGACGGCGGGCCGACCCAGCGGAAGGTCAATGGGAGGATTCGAATTGAAGCCGAACGCGTCAGCCTCTTTGGCGAGGTCGAGTGCGCCGATGTCAACACCCATGTGGCCGTAGCCCGGGTCACACGACAAGGGCAGCATCAGCTGCACGTTCCCGCCGCAACTATAACCACCGTCATTGAACAATTTTGATTGCGTGTCAGGAGGGATGTAGAACGCAACGTTCGGGTAGCTCTTGGTCAACAACGCGGGCTTGAAAACGGCCGCCGCCGCGGTGGTGATTACTTTAAAAGTCGAGCCCGGCGGGAAGGTCTGCTGAGTCGCTAACAATCCCAAGGGGGGGAATCCCTTGGCGTCGTTCTTCGCCATCTTGTTGTAATACGCCAAGGCGCTCTTGTAACTGGGCGACGCCAAGTACTCCGGCTCAAACGTCGGGTTGGAATACATCGCCATCACGTTGCCCGTTTGGGGCTGTATCACGACCGCCGCGCCATCTTCGCCGCCCAATGCCACTTGAGCGATCTTCTGCAACGCCGGGTACAACGTCGTTTGGATGCTGTCGGAGGCTGACGTGGGCGCCAGCACTTGTTCGAAGTTTTGGGCCGGCTGTGAGTGCGCCGTGAGTTGTGAGTTGTATTCCTCTTCCAGGCCCCACGTCGTGCCGAGCGCTGGCGCGACGAAACCCACCACTCCCGCGGTCAACGCGCCTAACGGGTACTCGCGCTGATAGGCCGTTCCCGAGGCTCCGATGGGCAACGAGTCCGCCAAAATAGTCCCGTCCGCGGCCAGAATCTTCCCCCGGGGCGCGGTGTTCGACACCGAGCTGATGCGAGGATTCAAGGGCGACGCGTCGAGAGCCGACGCACGAAAATACTGAATGTACGCCGACTGGGCGGCAACAACGACAAAGAGCAGCAGGATGAACGATGCGAGCATCGAGAGGCGTCGCGACATCGTTAACCCTTCGACTTCACGGTGGTCGTCGAATGGTGCGCCGTCGTTATGGTCGAAGTTGTCGTGGTAGTGGTGGTGGTCGTGCCCACAACTTGGCTGGCCGCCCACAAGTTGTACAGGGAGTGGGCGTAGTTCTTCGCCGACTCCGCCGACGGCTCAGAAATCGTCTTCGTGACCGATGTCTGTGCGAGTGGCTCCAGATGCTTCATCAGATAAGTCGTCGGGGACAGTAGTTTCGGCTTGTACCAGAGAACACCATTGGGCTGCCCTTCATAAATTCCAATGTACTTGCCGTCGGGCGCGAGGTAGAAGGTCGAATAGGCGTACCAGTGCATGATGAAGAAGAACGCGCCCGCGACGGCTCCCACGATGACAAGTCCCGCGGCGACTCGCCACGTGAACCTCGGCCCCTTCTTCTTGGGCCGGCTGGATATGGTCGGCGCGATCGGGGGAGGGGCCGGTGCCATCGTCGTATTGATGATCCGCGAAGGTACGTCCGCCTCATCGAACTCGAGCAGGACCGCCGAGATATTGTCGCGTCCGCCCGCCACCCGAGCGGCGTTGATGAGATTGGTCACCGCGTCATCGAGTGAGCCCGTGGCGCCCGCCAATTGCGCCAAGTGATCGGGCTCGAGCTCATTGGAGAGGCCGTCGCTGCAGAGCAGGATCCGGTCTCCGGACTGCACGTGCAGCGTCATGACGTCGATCTCGATGTTGTCGTCCACGCCAATGGCGCGGGTGAGTTGGTGGCGACGGGGATGCGTGAGCGCCTCTTCGGGAGTCAGGCGACCCATGCGCACCCACTCCTCCGCGACGGAGTGATCAGCACTGAGTTGGCGAAGTGCACCGTCGCGCAATTGGTACGCGCGGCTGTCACCGACGTGCAACATCGTCGGCGTGGTGACACCCGCGCTGTCCTGGGTCAGGCCCACCGCGATGACGGTCGTGCCCATGCCGAATCGATCAGGATTGGCCTTCGCGTCCGCGAGCACGTCGCGATTCGCGGTCTCCACCGCGCCCAGCAGTCCTTCAATGGTCGGGCGTCGCAGAAACCCGTTGTAGACCGCTTCGACGGTCATCGCCGAGGCGACCTCACCGGCGGCGTGGCCGCCCATCCCGTCGGCCACGATGGCGAGTGAGTCGTCAGCGAAGACGGCATCCTGGTTCGTCTCGCGAACCAGTCCAACGTCCGTGGCGGCGGCGTAACGCCAACGCGTCAACGAACCAC
>PLEI01000027.1 GCA_003136415.1 Acidimicrobiaceae bacterium
CTCGTTGCCGTCGAACGGTGTCAACGAACCGGGCAATGCTGGTGTCGCTACAGAAGTCGCGAACAACGGCTACACGCTCGGCTACATCGAGTACTCCTACCTGTTGCTGAACCAGGGAATCACCGCCGCCTACGTACAGAACGCCAAGGGCCTCTACGTTCAGCCATCGGTTGCGACCGTCGCGGCCGCCGCCGCTCAGGTGCCGAACATTTCCTGGACGAACTTCGCCATCGTGGACGAGCCGGGAAAGAATTCCTACCCGATCTCGACCTACAGCTGGGCGATCGTACGCAAGGAGCAGCAGGGTGTCGCATCCAGCGAACTACAGGCCACCTTGTTGGTCAAGTACCTTGACTGGCTGTCGCACTCGAGTGGCGTCAGTGGCGTTCTCGCGGGCCAGGATGTCGCCGCCGAGCAGGCCTACGTCAAGTTGCCCGCGAACATCCAGGCACTGGCTCACACTCAGCTGTTGAAGGTAACCTACGGCGGCACGCCCCTTCTGTAAGGGCTGTCCTTCAGTCGAAAGTTAACCAGCAATGAATCAGTCGACCAAGAGTCTTCTCTCTCGTCGCAACGCATCTGACTCACCTCGGGCCAAAGGGGCCCGAGGTGAGTCAGATCGCTTCTACGTGTGGACCCTTCGGGGCTTCGCCGCGCTATTTTCGGCAATTCTCCTTGAATTCGTGTACAGCATCGTTCACCAGTCGTGGCCGGCGTGGACGCACGAGGGCCTCACCCTGCTCACCGGGACGACGTGGAATCCAGCCAACTCGGTCTACGGGGGACTTCCCCTCATTCTCGATACCGTGATCAGCACCCTCGTCGCACTGCTCTTCGCCGTCCCCGTCGGACTCGGGACTGCCCTCGTCCTCAATTTCGTGCTGCCGCGACGGCTTCAGACCATCACCGCTTCAATGGTGGAACTCCTCGCCGCCATCCCCTCCGTCGTGTACGGACTCTGGGGCCTCTACGTTCTGGTCCCGTGGATGTCCACCACCATTCAACCCTGGTTGGGCCGTCTATCCGGCGGCGCGTGGCCCTTCAGCGGCGACCCCCTGGGCGCGGGCATCATGCTCGCCAGCACGGTCCTCGCAGTGATGATTCTGCCCACCATCGTCGCCATTTCGCGCGACGTCATCGCCGCTCTCCCCAAGGACCTCAACGAGGGGGCCCTGTCTCTCGGGGCCTCGCGAAGCCAGGTGTTGCGCAAGGTGATTCTGCCCAGCGCCAAGTCCGGAATCCTTGGTGCCATCTCGCTGGGCGCCGGCCGCGCCCTGGGCGAGACGGTGGCCGTGCTCATGGTCATTGGCGGCAATGCGCAGATGCCCCGTTCGCTCTTCTCCGTAGGCGCCACCCTCGCCTCCACTATCGCTACTGAATACACCGAGGCGTCACCGGGGAACGTAGCGGCCCTGGGGGCCCTCGCCGTCATCTTGATGGTCCTCACCGCCGCGGTAAACGCCTTCGCGCGACGACTCGTGCGACGAACGGGTGCACTCAGCTCGTGAGCGACCTCTTGAACACCCTGCCCCCCGACCCCATTTACGATCGTCGCGAGAAAATTCGCGCCATCACCGCCAAAACGCTGCGGCGGCGAACCCGATTGTCGCAGTTGTTCGTGGGGGCCATTTCGACAACCCTCGTCATCGCGCTGGTTCCGCTAGTCCTCGTTCTTTACACCATCGTGCAGCGCGGAGGGAGTGACCTGACGCTGGCCTTCGTCACCAAGTTGCCTCAGGTGCCCACTATTGGCCAGCAGAACGCCATCGGTGGTATCGGCAACGCAATTGTCGGAACGTTGATTGTGGCCGCGATGGCGGCGGCCATGGCGATCCCACTCAGCCTGATTTTGGGGCTGTACCTCGTGGAGATGAACACGCGACTCGCCCGAATCTTTCGCGGAGGAGTCGAGATCCTCTCGGGCATTCCCTCCATTCTTCTGGGAGTCTTCGCCTACATCTTCATTGTCATCCCGCAGCATCATTTTTCGGCGTTCGCCGCCTCGGTGGCGCTGGCCTTGCTGATGACGCCGGTGATCACCAAGGCCGTCGAGACAGCGATCCGGGGGGTTCCCGACGCCGTGACCGAGGCGGGCTTGGCGCTAGGAGCGCGCCGCTCGGTGGTGGCGCGCCGGGTCGTCCTTCCAGCGGCGCGACCGGGAATCATTACCGGAACCCTGCTCGCACTGGCGCGCGCCATGGGTGAGACGGCACCATTGCTGCTCATCATCGGCGCCACCGATTCGTCGACGTGGGACCTCAATCCCTTCCACTCCATGTCAGCTCTGCCGACCCTGACCTACTTCTACTCCAATTCTTCGTTTCCCAGCCAGCACCGTGCCGCGTGGGGAGTGGCACTGGTCCTCGTCGTCCTGGTCCTCATACTGAATGTCACGAGTCGACTGATTTCCGCTCGACTGAGCAGAAGGGCTCAAGCGTGAACGATAGCCTCGACGCCGCCATTCAAGACGGCGCAGTGGTGGGCGAGTTCGTCACCGATCCCCTACTGCAATTGCGCAAGGTCAACGTCTCGTTTTCGGGCCGCGTGGCGGTGCGTGACGTGTCCTTTGACGTCGCCCCCAACAAGATCACCGCGCTCATTGGACCGTCGGGCTCGGGCAAGACCACCATCCTTCGTTCGCTGAACCGCCTGCACGACTTGACCAAGGGAGCCAAGGTCGAAGGTGATCTCCTTTTGGGCGGCGTCGACATCTACAAGGGCGGCATCGCCACGATGCTGTTGCGCAGTCGCATCGGCATGGTCTTTCAGCGCCCGAACCCCTTTCCCACCCTCAGTATCTACGACAACGTGGTCTCGGGACTTCGATTCAACGGGATACGAAAGAAGTCATTGCTCGACGAAGCCGCGGAGTCAGCCCTCATTTCAGCCGCGCTATGGGACAGCGTCTCGTCGCGGATGAAGGCCCACGCGTCGACGTTGTCGGGCGGCGAGCAACAACGACTGTGCATCGCCCGGGCCCTGGCGGTAGAGCCCGAGATTCTCTTGATGGATGAGCCCACTTCGTCACTCGATCCCGTCTCGACGCAAAGAATCGAGGAATTGATGACGGAACTCAAGAACCGAGTGACGATGATTATCGTCACGCACAACATGCAACAGGCCGCGCGAGTGTCCGACAATTGCGCATTTCTGCTGATGGCCGAGGACCGGGCCGGAGAACTCATCGAATTCGCCCCGACGTCCAAGATTTTTCACGATCCCTCGGATCCGCGCACGGTGGACTACGTCAACGGTCGTTTCGGTTGAGCACCCGGGCCTCGGAAGCCACCGTCGCCCGGTAGTCAAAAGGGACCCTCACGGTGCACAATCGCCGGTGAGAGTTAAAAATGCTCCACTGTTGGGCAAAAATTGCGGTGTGATAGTCCTCCAGCGTCGTAAGGTTAGGCCAAGTGACGGTCTTCCGAACGGCCATCAGGGCAAGGACGGGTCATGAAAGCTCAATCACTTGAGACTTCGGTGCTCTCCCCCAGAGATAGCCGGCTCGGGCGTTACCACGTCGCAAACTCCCAGATCACTGCGCGCGCGGGCACGCCTCGTACCTCAATTCTTCGTCACCGGTGCGCCCGTCGCGACGTACTCTTGAGCGTTGATCATCAGAGTGAGCGACGGATTCTTCGCGCCATTGGTGAGGTCCCGCGGCGGGGAGTGAGGTGACGGTCCGCCCGACAGTGAATTACCGCGACGAGGGCGCACTTTTCGACGGCTGCGAACTCATCGCGCAGTTGTCCCTTGAACGAGAGATTCTGTGGGTATCGTCATCCCTCGTCGAGCTCGTGGGCTGGGAACCTCTTGACGTCATCGGACATAACCTCGATGAATTCATCCTCAGCGTGGAGCAACTCGACGCTGCGTGGGACGTGACGCGTCTCGCTTCAAATGAGACCTTGGATGCCCGGTTCACGCTGCGCCACCCGGACGGGACGGCGACTCAATGTCGAGCAACCCTGCATCCCGTCCCGGGAGCCCGTGGCCTCGGCACTACCGTCATCATGGTCATTCGTGGATTCTCGTCCTCCTCGAGTGACGCCGACGACGACTTGGACCTGTATCAACTGTTGGCGGAGAACATTTCGGACGTAGTCTCCATGACGGAGGGCGAAGGCACCATCTCTTGGCTGTCGCCCAGCGTGGAAACACTTATGGGCTGGCCGGCAAGCGAGATGGTGGGTCACTTCTTTCGCGAATACGTAGTGCCCGAAGATATGGGAGTCCTCGAATCATCGATGACGAAGATTTTTCGAGGTGAGACGGTGCATTTCGAGATCCGGCTGGCGCGTCACGACGGAACTACCCGATGGGTGGGCATCGTGTCACATCGCGTTGACCTCCCGGGACGAGACCGTGCACGCGTTGCGGTGTGGCGCGACGTCAACGACGCCGTCGAGGCCCGAAATACCCTCACGCAATCGCAGCGCGATTTCCGGCGAGTGGCCGAGAATGCGTCGGACGTAGTGATCCAAACCGGCGTGAAGGGATTAGTCGAATGGGTCTCGCCATCAGTGTCCACGGTGCTCGGATGGCGCTCGGTTGACGTTCTCGGCAAGAACGTGCTGGAACTCATTGCGCCCATCGACGCCGCGCGGGCCGAAGCCTGGCAGGCCCTCGTGCTCGCCGGCGAGCACGTGCGCGCGGCGCAAATGCGGTACCGAACGGCGGCCAACGAATCGAGGTGGATGGCCGTGCGCGCCCAACCGCTGATCGATGAACGCACTCCCCGCGGCATTATCATGTCACTTCGCGACTGCCACGGTGAAGTGGTAACCCGCCGCGCTCTCAACACCCTCTCCGCCGCGAGCCGGGCGCTGACGCGCAGCGACAATGAACATGAATTGCTGAGCACCATGTGCCAGACGGCGGTTAACGAAGGGGGTTACCTCCTGTGCTGGTACGCGCGCCCTTCAGTTGAGGAGTTGCAGCACTTCGCGTGCGTGGCATCGAGTTTCGAGCACCGACTCTTCGCTGAATCCAGCAATCTCTCGTGGAGCGACGACCACGACGGTCGCAATCCGGCCGGCGTCGCGTGGCACAGCGGGCAGACCGTCGTCGTCAACGACCGTCTCAACGACAACCGGTTCGCTGAGCCCAACGCCGACGCTCGAACCCGAGGATTTCGCGCGACCATCGCCCTGCCGGTTCGCTGCGCGCGGGTGCTTGACGGCGTCCTCATCGTTGAGGCACCCGAGGCCGGTTCCTTCGACGTGTCAGTGGTCGGCGTGTTCGAGGAGTTGGCCGCACAGATCGGTTTTGGCATCGAGCGATTGCGCGATCGCGACCGGCTCTTGCACTCGCTCTCCGAGCAACTGCTACTGAGCGCCGCGGTCAACCAGTCCGGCGAATCCATCACCATCACCGACCCCCAAGCGAATATCATCTACGCCAATCCGTCGGTCCTGAGATCGAGTGGCTACGAACTCGACGAGCTGATCGGACAGAATCCTCGCGTCTTTCAGAGTGGCTTACAGAATCGGGTCTTCTACGAAGCGATGTGGCAACAGCTCAGCAACGGCGCGACGTGGCGCGGTGTTCTGGTGAACAAGCGCAAGAATGGCGAACTGTACGAGGAAGAAGTCACTATCTCGCCCATCCACGACGAAACCGGTCGGCTCACCGCGTACGTCGCGGTCAAACGCGACCTCACCTTCGAGCGCAACCTGCAAGCCAACCTCACCAGTGACGGTAACGACCGCAGTACCATCCTGGAGATCATGCGCGAGATGCGTCCGGTGAGCTCGCTGGAGGCCATGGCCAACCTCTTTTGTCGCCTGGTCACCCGTCTCAACGGCATTGACACCTCGACGTTCTTCATCCTGCACCTCAATGACACCTTGAGCGTCATGGGCCAGCACGGCACTGCGGTCTTCGCCGCGTCACCCCCACCGTCGTTCCCGGCGTCCGTGGTCGCCGAGCAAGTGCATCAGGGTCACCCCGCGGCCGTTATGGCATTAGACGATGAGAGATGGAACGACTACCCCGAAATCCGCGAAGCCATCAAGTCGTCGGGGGTCCAAGGAGCAGTCGTTTCCCCGCTGCGTTGGAACGACTCGTCAATCGGGGTCCTGGTACTGGCGACACACGACCAGACGATTGCCCACGACCTCTCGCGTCGTCTACCCGCCTTCGACCAGTTGGGTTCCTACGCCGGATCGTTCTTCGGGGCCCAGATCGAGACCCAACGCCACCAGGAGTCCCTGCGCTCGCAGACTCAACAAATTCTGGACGAACGAGCCTTCACGCCCGTCTTCCAGCCATTCGTCGAGCTGGCCACCGGCAAGATTGTCGGCTACGAAGCACTGACCAGATTTTCGAACGGGCGCCGGCCGGACCTCTGTATCATCGACGCGCACCGAGCAGGACTCGGCCCCGAACTCGAAGCCGCGTGTGCGCTCGCCTCGCTCGAAGCCGCCCACGACCTCGATCCCGAGATTTGGATCAGCCTCAACTTCTCCCCGTCGGCGTTGCTCGGCCACTACGTCGAGCCGGTGTTGGCGCACGCCAATCGACTCATTGTTCTCGAGATTACCGAGCACGACCCCATTGAGAATTACGCCGCGATCCGCAATGTCGTCGCCACCTTGCCACACTGCAAACTCGCGGTCGACGACGCGGGCGCGGGCTTCACCAGCCTGAGCCACATCCTCGAGCTACGGCCCGACTACGTGAAGCTCGACATCTCGATCATCCGCGACATCGACACCAACCCGGCACGCCAGGCGATGACGGCCGGCATGTGTCACTTCGCCGCCCAGACCAACACCATCGTCATCGCCGAGGGCGTGGAAACCCAAGCCGAGGCCGACACTCTTCTTCGCCTCGGAATATCGCTCGGACAGAGTTCGCACTTGCTCGGTCAAGGATATTTCTTTGGCCGACCGGTCCCTCTCGAGCTCTCTTCGACTTCGTTGGACTCTCCGACGCCCCACGGTGATTCACGCGCTCAATAAATTTAACTCGGAGTACTTCACCCAATTCGACCAGCCATTTCTCCCACCCTCGCTTCGTCGCCACGGCCACATCCGCCCCGCGATTCGCCGCTAATCAACTCACCCGATGGTGGGCCAGCCTCAGGATTGCCCTAAGTGCGCAGGTATCTTCGAATGCTGATGGGCAGAAAAATGGCCATCGTGGTGCCCGAGTAGACCAACGTCGCGATACCAATCGCGTTGATGCCGAGGCGCCCAATCAAGGCGTACACCATCACCAGGTAGATAATGCTACTCAGGACGTTTCGAAGGGTCATCCACCAGACCCGCTGATCCAACCACGCAAAAGCACTATAGAAGACCATTACCGTGCTGCCGAGCAGGGAAATGAGCAGCATCCTCATGAGTGTCGTGCCCTGAGCAGCGTACGCGCCACCGAAGAGCCGGAGGTAGTCGGGGGCGAAGATGTACCCGAACAACACGCTGGGGAACAAGACAACGACCAGTGCCCGAATAGTGGAATTGGCGTGGCGACGGAGGGCGCCGGGCTCGCTGGACGCCTCAACCAGAAACGATCGCACGATGCCCCAGCAGAACAGCCCCAAGTTGGTGGCGATCATCGACGGCAAGTAATAGTGCGCGTTGGCTATTGGTCCCAGGCGTTGGATGACGATAAGGGTCACAATCGACGGCAGAAACACGCTGGAGAGCAGTGACGCGTACTGCGCGCTCGCCAGGACAATGAGAGTGCGCGTCGAGGGCAATTTTTCGGCGGACGCGCTCTTCGCAGCGTGTTCCGGAATCCGTCGGCGAAAGAGATACCAATTCACGGCCACAATGGCCCCGATTACTGGAGCCGTCCACGCGACGAAGATGCCGTCGACCGAAGTAAGGATGACGACCAGCGGGAGCAACGCCAATTTCGCCACACCAAATGCGATGTTCTCTACCGCCACCCACCGGGAAGCCCGTAATCCGATCAGGACGGAGTCCTGAAGTGCGAATATCGTCCACAGGACCACGGCTACGACGAACAACAACTTCCAACCGAACCCGGACGGGACAAAACTGTGGGCGAAGCCGAGCCCAAGGTAACCAAGGGCCAGAACGAAGCCAACGCCGGTGCAGAGTAAGTACGCACGCCTGACGAAACCGTGGGTCAACTCGCCGGCGACCGGCAGAAATCTCTCAAAAATTGAGCCAAAGCTCAGTTGCGCCAAAGTTGACAGCAACAACATCGCGGCAATCTCCGCAGTGGATTGACCCAGTTCTGAGGCGGTATAGAGGTGCGCGGCCACGATCCAGAATGCGATCCCCACGACGGCAGTGCCCCCCGAAGAGATCATCAGCGCCATAGCGTTTTGAATCAAGAGACCCGGACGCATTCGTGACCAGACCCCTCCTTCGCGCGGGCTTCTCATCATCAATCGCGATTTCCTCACTATTGGCCGGAGAATTGAAGCGCAGAATCTAATCGGACGGAGTCCACCACGGCAACCGCCCGGCATCCCCGAGGGTGTCAATCCTCATTCTAATTGCACTCGCATTTCACACTCTCACGATCAAGTCGAATGATCATGAACAAGTCACGTCCTCGAAGCCTCACCGTCGGCTCCAGGTGTTCCCGGTATCTGGGCACAACTCTGCGGCGGCGCCGTCGCTTTAGCGACATCCTCCAATCGCCCACTCGTCGTTCACGTTGCGACGGACTTCATCACCACGCGTCCCGCGAGCGAACCACCCTTAGGGGAAGATGGTGTTCGGACCAGGTGACGATTACTTGGTGTTGTAGCGAATCTGGCACGTCGTGCGCGACGGAGTGGTAATCGTGAACGTGTGTACGCCGAGTGCACTGCCCTTCGCGACGCTCACCAGGATCGTTAGCTGAGTGGCGCTCGCGTGCAGAACACGTACGACGGTACCTTTCTCGTTGCTCTTTACCCGCGAGAGATTCGTGAAGCCTCTGCCGACAATTGTCACGTGACGACTCTCGCCAACCATGACGCTTCCAACCACTCGCGAGGCGTGGGGCACCGCCGTCCACTGCGCGTAGAGAGTGGTGCGAGCCTTGAACGCGAAAATCGCCCTGTTGGCGTACTTCTTTCCTGATCCGTTGGCGCGGCTATTCCAGCCTCTAAAGGTGTAGCCCGTGCGGGCGAAGGCGTTCGAGGTCAGGGCCGAGGGCGCATTGTGATTCTCGGATTTCATCGATCCGTGGTTCGATCCGTTGCCGACGAAGACCACCCTGACGTTGTTCGCGGTCCACTGGGCGTAGAGGGTCGTGGCCGCGGTGAAGGGGTAGCTCGCGCCATTGGCGTAACTCGTACCTGATCCGTGGGCGGCGGTATTCCAGCCCCGGAAGCTGTAGCCCGTGCGGGTGAAGGCGTTCGAGCTGAGGGCCGAGGGCGCATTGTGAATCTCGGGGCTCATCGCGCCGTGGTTCGCCCCGTTGCCGACGAAGGTGACGGTGACGTTGTTCGCTGTCCACTGGGCGTAGAGGGTCGTGGCCGCGGTAAAGGGGTAGGTCGCGCTTTGGGCGTAGCTCGTGCCCGATCCGTTGGCGGC
>PLEI01000032.1 GCA_003136415.1 Acidimicrobiaceae bacterium
CGTAGACGACGTCGGCCTGATCGACACCCCACTGCGGCAGCGAGTTGATGTCGTTCTCGATCTTGACGGTGAGTGCCGGACGGGTCAGCGCAGTGCCCGACGGGTCGGGCAGTCCCGTCAAGGGTGCGATGGGGCCGCCAGCTGGCTTGGTGGTCGTGGGGACGGTTGTAATCGTCGCCTTCTTCGCAGAGCCTTGGTTGGCGACAATGATGATGACGACGCCGACGATGACGACGACCGCGGCCACGATGTAACGAATTTGATTGCGCATAGGAACAACATTAGTCAATGAGGCGTCGGCTTTCGGTCCAAGTCGTAATGTATTACCACGTGGTCAATTTCCGTTTCAGCACTGACGAACAGAGAATTCTCCAAAACACTCCAGCCCGTAGCGATATAGAAGTCGATGGCCGAAGTGCGCGCGTTGGCCCAAACCCTGGTAGCGCCACGTCGGCGTAGATCATCGAGCACCTGAGCGAGCAGCCGAGAACCCAGTCCCTGACCCTGAACGTCGTAGTCCGTGGCCATGTACCGAAGTTGGTAGGCGGGCGCGTCGGGCGCGAAGGGCGCCGGCACTTCGTAGAATGACGCGCTTACTACCGCGCGCTCGCCGATGAACCCGCCGTAGTGCAGCGACGTCTCGAGGTTGTCGCCGGGATTGGTGACATCGGCCAGCGGATTGTCGCCGCGCAGCACCCGTCGACGCAGTTCATACAATATTGCCGGCTCGACGCGGTGCACGTGAAAGATGAAATCCGTCAGGTCGCGTCGCATCTCTTGGCACACCAACGACTCGTCTCGGTGCATCGTGAGGGTGGGGCCGGTTTCCACGAAGCCGACCTTCGCGTAGAAGGCGTGCGCCCTCGGCACGGCGGTCGCGACGTAGAGGTAGAGCGCGTCGACGCCCTGCGACGCCGCCCACGCACTCACCATGTCCACCAGCAGCCGCGCGGTCTCGCCACCGCGCGCCTCGGGAGCGACGTACATCGCAAAGAGCCACCTCGTGTCGGGACGCCCGTCGTGGGATTCGCCGCGCGCCATGCCCACCACGCGCCCGTCGATTTCGGCGAGGTAGAAGTTCCAAGCCCGAGCCTTCAGGGCCCATTGCTCGTCAGTCCACCCGGCGCATTCCTCGTAGGTCTCACCGAAGGCGTCGGGCGTATCGGCCAGCGCCTCCAGGCGAATCGCGCGTAGCGCGAGCGCGTCGCTCACCAAGCCGGGCCGCACACGCGGTGTCGGGCCGCTCATTCGCCGCGGCGCGGAAGTCGCGCGGAATAGATGGAGTAGCCGTCGATCTGACGGCCAATCAAGGTGGCGATTGCCGTCGCCGTCATCATGGGGATCACTAAATCGAATCCCGTGTGCGTGAGCTCAATGACCAGCACCAGGCCAGCCAGGGGCGCCTGCATGGCGGCACCGACCATCGCCGCGGCACCGATCAGCGCGAAGGCGCCCACCGGCGAACCGGGCCAAAAGTGAGTCCAGGCCACGCCGAGGAATCCCCCCAGGGCCGCGCCAGTGGCGAGGAAGGGTGTGAAGACTCCGCCGGCCGCTCCGCTGCCCAGCGTGAGTGCGGTCACGAGTGGCTTCAAAGCGAAGAGCGCGAACAGGAGTCCGAGGCCGCCAACACCCAAGAACGCTTCGTGCGCCATGTCCTTGCCGTTGCCGAAGATCTGGGGGTACTTGAAGCCCACCACGCCCACTACCGCGAAGGCCAGGGGCATCAACCAGAGGATTGTCGGGCCCTTGGCGCGGCGCGCCGACACCCAGCCGATCAGGCGGACGAAGATGATGGCCAGGAAGCCAATGAGGACCCCGGCCACCAGCGACCACACCATGATCGATCCGCTGAAGCGATACGTCGGGATATCCACGTAGGTCGCCGAGTTCGATAAGAAGAGCCACCCCGTCATCGTCGCAATCAGCGAGCACGCCAGGGCCGTGAGCACGGTGGGTAGGGCGAAGCTGCCGAGCATCACCTCGGCGGTAAAGATCGCTCCCCCGAGCGGAACGTTGTAGACCGCGGCGAGACCCGCACCCCCGCCACAAGCGACGAGCAGGCGCTTTTGCGCCGGCGACAAGTGGAACCAGTGCGACAATACGCTGGCTGACGCGCCACCCATCAACTTCGGCGCCGCCTCACGGCCGACCGAGGCACCCAGTCCAATCACCACCTCGGAGACGACCGATGTCGCCAAACTTCTGCGCGCGCCCAGTTCCCCGTCGCCGTTCCACAAGGCGTCATCGATCTCGGACTTCTCGTTCTTCAAATAGCGACGCACGAGGAACCAACCGACCGCGCCGATGATTCCGGCGATCACGAGAGAGCTGAGCCGGTGCACGTTCGACGTCGCGGCCACCGCGTTCTGGTAACTCCCACCGTGATAGGAAAAGGCGAGTTTCTCGACGAATTGCAGGAGCGCCATGAGACCCGCCCCGAAGAGGCCAGTAACGACCCCGGTGATGACGATCGCTACCCAGAAAACCGGCGTCAGCGCGGCTTCTCCGTCGTGAGTGACGTTGGGTTGTTCCATCGCGCCGCGACCCGACGCGATGCGCTTCTTGATCAGTGGTTGAGGAACTCGCTGGCGCTCACTGTCCCCACCGCTCTTGTGTTCCATAGCCCTCTCGCTGCTCTCGGACGAACCATCGTACCGTGGCCCCTAGGACGCGCGCGACGAGGCTCTTCTAGTTCTCCGCTGGAACTTCTCGGATAATCCAGTCGTTGCCGTCGGGATCGGCGAAATCGAGAAACGTGTTGAATGGCTCACGTGTCAGGTGAAGACCGCTCACCTGCACTCCGTCAACGAAATGGTATGGACCGTTAACGGCGACACCCCAATGCGCGAAATCACTCACCACTTCAGTGGCATCGAGGACCATGAGGTGCATGCCCTTGGCCGTGCCCGGTACCGCGTCGCTCAGGCCCGTGCCGATGGCGACGCCGCAACGTGAACCCGGCGGGATGAGGCGGGCGACGCGAAAATCGGGGTTGAACTGCTGATCCATCTCCACGCTAAAGCCCAGTTTGTTGACGTAGAAGTCCTTGGCGACATCGACGTCGCTAACGGGGATGATGATGAGTTCAAGTTTCGGATCCGTAGCCGTACCATAGCCAGACCCAATGAAAATCGTCGGAGGGTCAAGCGGTCGTTGGTCGGGGACACGACGCTTCGTGCGAGGCGTCGACGACGGCTCCGCACTCGTCACATATCTCCTCGAGCAGACACACCGGGGAGCCGCCCTCGTCGTCGTAGTCGAGTAACTCCGACGGGCGCGAAATGAGCCAGTGGGCCCCCGCGGCGCGGAGTTCATCAGCCCTGCCGAAACCCCACAGCGCTCCCACGGCGCTCACGTCGTGCGCCCGCGCGGCCTCCATGTCGTAATGACGATCGCCGACCATCCATACGTCGAGTCCGCGCGCCCACGTCCACTGATCCATCACGAGGGACATGATGTCGAACTTGGACGTGACCCGGAGGTCCACACTCGCTCCGCAGATCTCATCAAAGAGATGGGCAACGCCCATCGCGCCGAGCATCTGATGGGCGAAGTCGACGCGCTTGGCCGTCGCGACGCCGAGGCGCACTCCGCGCTCGGTTAATGCTTCGAGGGTCAGGTCGACGCCATCGTAGAGGCGCGCCTGGTACATCCCTCGCGCGGCGTAGTACTCGCGGTACAAGGCGACTACTTGGTCGATGTCGCTTTCCTGGACACCGAGAATTCGAAATGACTCGCCCAGCGGCGGGCCAATCAGGTGGCGCAGTTGGTCCTCGCTCGCGTCGAGGCCGATTTTCTCCAGCGTCGCGCGAAACGACCACAGAATTCCCTCCGAGGAGTCAGCCAATGTGCCGTCGAGGTCGAAGATGACATGAGTGGGTGATGAACGCACACCCCCATCTTTACGGACAATTTCCCCTGGCGATACCAGGGCGTAAAGTGAGTGCCCCCTCGAAGATGGGAGTCGACATGAGTCGCGTGTGCCCCTACCTCAATTTCATGGGCCAGACCGGAGAGGCGTTTGAGTTCTCCACGTCGGTGTTTCACACCACTTTCGCCACGCCGATCGTCTGCTTCGGCGACGTACCTGGTCCGGCGCCACTCAGCGAGGAAGAGTCCAGCAAAGTGCTCAGCGTCGCCTGCCGATTCTCAACGGCCACGTCATCATGGGCACCGACGTGCTCGCCTCCATGGGTCACGAGTTGCGCATCGGCAACAACACCACCATCGTGCTCGAGACCGACTCGCGTGATCAGGCCGACGAGTTCTACGACGCCCTGTCGATGGGTGGCTCAGAAACCCAAGACGGGTCCGACATGTTCTGGGGTGCGTATTGGGGCGTGTGCCTCGACCGCTTCGGCGTGCGCTGGATGATCTCGCACACTCCGACCGTTGACTAACGGGCCCGTGCCCGACGCCGTGATCGTGTAGGTGCCCACGCACGCGCCGCGCGAAATCGTCAACTTCCACGTCGACGGACCACCCGAGGTCACCGACGAGGGCGAGAAACTCGCCGTCTCCCCGAGGGCAGACCCGAAGCGGACAACTTCACCGTCTGGGCCGATCCACCGGTGGCGGCGGTCACGATGGAAGTGCTAATTGAGGAGTTGAGTTTCGCGGAGCCCGACGACGGGCTCGCGAGAATCGAGAAGGTGCCGGTGGTCACCGCAGTGGTCACCTTGAGCGAGTAATTCGCAATGTGCGAACCCGACGTCGCGGTACCCGTAATCAACAGCGAGTAGGTGCCCGCCGGCGTGGTGGACGACGTCTGAACTGACAACGCTGACGAACTACCCGACGTCACCGAACTCGGCGTCAACGAGGCGCTCGCGTCCGCGGGCAGTCCACTGACAGACAGGGCAACGGTCTGCGCCGCACCTGATACCGTCGCCGTGCTCACGGTCGTGGTGGCGACGGAACCCTGCGCCACCGAACCCGAACTCGGACTGGCGCTCAGTGAGAAGTCATTGCTCGGCGCTTTACCGGTGACGAGGGGACCCGAGATTTGGCACGACCTATTCGAGTTAGGGCGACACGATCACGTACTAGGCACTGCGGTTCGAAGGGGCGGTCGTGTTAGTAAAGTGCGCCGCGGCGGCGACCGCTTCGGTGGCCAACTGGTGCCCCGTCGCCTGACTGGGTGAAGCCACCGAGTTGTCGTACCAGACACCCGACCACAGTTCGTTGTTAGTACCGATGCCCGCGCGGAGCGCTTGCGCGCGAGGGGCCAGACCCGTCGGGTCACCCCTGAACGACGCGTAGCCCGACGAATTGGTGCTCTCGGTTCCCCACTGTGAACCGTAAAAGACGACGTAGACCTTCGGTGCACCGGTCGTCACTTCGATTCCGTCGATGCCACCGTGCGAGGAGAGTACGAAACTCGAGGCCCCGCGCACGACGCTGGCGGCGTGCAGGGCGCGATGAGCGCGCGACGCCCACCGTGCGAAAGATGACGCGACCCGCGTGCACGGTGGTCATGACGTCGGGACTGGCGCTCGAGGACGTCATCGGGATGACGCTCAGACCGCCAATGACGGCGGCGCCTCCAAGGGCGAGGCGAGGCGAGGCGAGGCGAGGAAGAGTGCGCAGAAGTTTCATGGCAAAAGATTAGGGGAGGCCCCGAGCATTCGCCATTGATGATTCACAGACTCCGCCGCGGCTCACCAGAGTCGAAGTGTGGGCGTAAAGTTCCTGATAAAAATCACTATTTTGGCAATGATTCCATCAGGAAACTACCACCAACCTGAGAAGAGCCCCGCGACGGGCCGGCTCCGGAAAGGGAGAGGGCCGGGCCGGGCCATCGCGGTAGTAACTACTGGTTCACTGCGCCAGTGCCGCCGACGCGGGGCGGTCCGAAGTGGCCGTCGTGCCCATCGCGTGCGCCGGCTGATCGCGTCCCGTAGCCCGTCTGGGTCGACGTCACCGCGAAGCTGGCGTTCTCCTTCTCTGTGACGTACGTACCATCAGACTTCTTCAGGTGAACCTCGTAGGTCGCACCCTGGGCGTCGGTCTCGGCACGAACGACCGTGGCATTGGGAACTGCCGCCTGGACGGAGTTGACCGCACTGGTCAGATTGTTGCCGGTGAGTAGGGTCTCACCGGGACCATGGGTCATCGTGGTCGGATCACCGGGCAGGTCGTCGGCCGCCTTCGACAATTTCACGGTGAGGTGAGTGGTGGTGCTCGTGGCGTGCGTGGTGGCCGCTGAGGCGACGCCCGCCGTGCCGAGACCCGCCGCGAGGACTACCGCCCCACCGGTCATGATGTTGCGCAACCTCAAGACTCTCTTCGTCATGCTGACTCCTTTGTTGGTTGTCGCGAGTCATTCCCGCAACAACACCAGCCTGCGGGGGCAACCTAAGGTCGACTCAGAGTGTCGATAATCGTTGGCTAAACATCGATGCCGTTAAGAAGAGCGCGCTAAGAAGAGCGCAAGGAGACTCGTAAATTCGCGTTCTACGACGACCCGGCCACGCGTTGCAACGCCGGCGCGGAGAGTCGGTACACGGTCCACTCGTCTTGGGCTTGGGCCCCGAGCGACTCGTAGAAGTCGATTGACGGCGTGTTCCAATCGAGTACCGACCACTGCAGCCGCGCGTAACCCTGACTCACGCACTCCCGAGCCAGGTGCACGAGCAGCGCCTTACCGTAACCACGACCGCGATACTCGGGGCGAACGAAAAGGTCCTCGAGATAGATCACGTACGTGCCCGTCCACGTCGAATAATTGAGAAACCACACGGCAAAGCCGGCCGCGTCACCGTCGTCGGTCTCAATCAAGTCGCAGTAGACCTGCGGCGACGGGCCAAAGAAGCTCTGGCGCAATTGATTCGGGGTGGCTTGCGCCGATTCCGGGGCCCGCTCGTAGTGGGCGAGGTCGCGGATGAACGCGTCGAGTATCTCGAGGTCCGCTTCGACCGCGCGACGAATGTTCATATCCCCACGCTACAAAGTTCGTCGCACGGCTACTTGTGGGCGATGAAGTACAGGCCCCAGATCAACGTGGCGAGAATTGCCGCCGACGTCACCACGACGACGACTCCATTCAACGCACGTGTCGCCGCGGCGGCACCGTCGCGGCGGACCACGGAAAGGGAATTCACGGCCAGCGTAAAGAGCACCACGAGTCCTATGCTCAACCCCGCGCTAATNNTCGCGCTCATGCCGGCACCTCCGACGTTTCAGCCACCGTTGTTTCCTTGACGTGCTCGAGCGCTTCGGAGTGGCCACCCCACGCGTCATTCACGTTCTCGGCACTAATGCGGTCACGACGGGAAAGTTTGAAGATGAAGGCGCAGAACGCTGCCGTCAACAGTCCGGTGAGCACCTGACCAAGGGAGAATCCGACGACGCGCTCGATGTAGAAGCTCAGCGCTCCGCACGTCGCCGCGGCGGGCAACGTTAACAGCCAGGCCAGTGCCACGCGACGTGCCACCGCCCAACGCACTGAGCGCTTCTTGGTGCCGACGCCCGACCCGAGGATTGAACCGGCCGCGACGTGCGTCGTCGAGAGCGGCATGCCGAAGTGGCTCGAGCTCAAGATCACCACCGAGGACGTGATCTGGGCCGCAAAACCTTGAGTGGGACTCAACTTGGTGAATCCTTGGCCCATGGTGCGTATGATGCGCCAGCCGCCGAGATACGTGCCGAGTCCAATCATCGTGCCGCACATGAGCACTACCCACGTGGGCGTCGCCGCGTTGTCACCCAACGTGCCATTGGCCACGAGGGCGAGGGTGACGATACCCATGGTCTTCTGCGCGTCATTGGTGCCATGGGCGATGGACAGCAACGCCGATGAACCAATCTGTCCGGTACGCATGCCCCAGGACTTGGTGGTGTTGTCGGACTTCTGGGTGAGGCGCCGCGACAGCGTGGTGGCGATAGCGGCAATCACCAGCGCGAAAATTGGCGCGGCCGTGGCGGGCGCCAGGACCTTGGTGACGAGGCCGCTCCACTCTACGGCGTGAGCGCCGGCGTGCGCCAGCATCGCGCCGACCACGCCGCCGATCAGCGCGTGGCTCGAACTCGAGGGGATGCCGAGATACCAGGTGGCGACGTTCCAGATGATGGCGCCAGTGAGTCCGGCGAAGACCACGGGCAGGATAATGCTGGTCTGGCTCACGATACCGCTGGCGATGGTCGCGGCCACCTTGAGCGACAAGAACGCACCCACGATATTCAGGACGCTGCTCATGAGCACGGCGGTACGTGGTTTGAGGGCGCCGGTGGCGATGGTGGGCGCTACCGAGTTCGCGGTGTCGTGAAATCCATTGGTGAAATCGAAGCCCACCGCAATCAGGACGACCAGAACGAGGAGAAACGAATTGTGCACGTATTGTGTCTAGTCAATTTCAGACCCATTCTCCATGGCCAGAAGTCCCAGTTGGTCGTCATTTACTTTAGATTTCATCTTCGGATTACTTTGGCACGCTCTGGAGCACCCGATAGAGCTCAACGAGAGTTCGCTGACGTGCGCGAGGCGAAGGCAGCGATCGCCTGCGCTACCTGGGCCGGGTTGGACCACAGCGACAGATGGCCCGCTCCGGCGATGATCTCGGGGGGCGGAGCGTGCAGGCGTTGGGCGGTGAGACGTGGCGACGACGCCGAGAAGACGTTGTCGCGACCACCGAAGATCACGCGCGCCGGGATCCCCATTACACCCACCCGTCGCAGCTGCGCGACACTGACGCCGACGATTGGCTGGCTGGCGAGAGCGAGGAGCGCCGACTGCGCTCCCGATACTTCGAAGGGCCGCTGCACCATCGCCAGCACCGCGGGCGATGGTGCCGGGCAGTGCGGTCCGCACGCATCGCGAAAGATGAGTGACACGAGCGAATCGTCGCGTACGGCGAAGCGATACAGCGCCGTCACGTAGAGGCTGGGAATCCAATTGAGCATTCCCCTTCCCGGGAAACTCTCGGAGAGGCCATCACCATCGAGGAACACGATGCCTGACGCAACGCGAGGATGCTCGAGAACGAATTGAGCGATCACGCCGGCGCCCAACGAATGGCCCACCAGCACGGGGTGCCGCAAATGTCGGGCCTGGAGGAAGTTGAAGAGCTGGGCCACGAGGGCCCGCGCGGTGTAGGGGCCGACGCGCTGGGTGTAGCCGTATCCTTCAAGGTCGTAGGCCTCCACGTGCGTTGAACGCGACAAGGTCCTCGCAACGGGGGCCCAGTAGTCCACTGACTCGAACGCGCCGTGGATTAGTACCACTGGTGTCGTCGTTGACGTTCCCCACGACTGATAGCGCGTCAGATACGTACCGGTTCGCACGTAACTCAAGCCCGCCGGTGCCGGAGTCGGTCTACCGGTCTCGGCGTCGTAGACGGCGGCAATCAGCGTGACCGACGAGATGAGGCCAATGGCGAGACCACCCACCAGGGCGCGCGCCAGTCCACGAGCGCGTCGCCGACGTCGAGTCACGTTCCCAACGTACAAGCTGGTTCGACGACCTCCACCCCGACGTCGGCGCGATAGCGGCCGCGACCGTTTCCGTTGAAGAAGAAGATCCTTGATCGCCGTCCTTCGGCGCCGCGCGGGGCGAGGGACGAATACTCGCTCGGCCTCTTGTTGAACATGAAATTATTGATTGCCCGCCAGAAACCCACGTGCGCGGAGTTNNATCGTCGTCTCTCGTAGATTCGTCGGTCATGGCCTCACGCTATCCCCGAGACGCTCGCCCACACCTACACGAGCAACGAGGCGACCCCCAACGTCACGAGAGTGACTGGAATCCCGATGCGCACGAATTGCGACATCGTCGGTGCGAGGCCTTCGCCGCGCACGATGCGAAACCACAGCATCGTCGACATCGCACCGGTGACGAAGGCGTTCGGTCCGAGATTCAGGCCCAGCAGCAATGCGTACGGGTGCGCGATGGGTTGACCCGCAAAAAGTGATGCCGCAGGCAAATTGTTGATCACCAGCGATAGTCCGCCCGCGATCGCGGCAGTTGCCAAGGAGTTCGAATGCACTACGAGGTGTCCGATGGTCTGCCAGGAACGACCCCCCCATCCCACGAGGACCGCGACGACGAATAGCGGCCCTACCACCAGTGGGCTCGCTACCCGCAGAATCTCCGTCCACTGCACGCGGTGGCGCACCACCAGATCGACACCCTCGAGGACGACTCCAAGAAAGAAGATGGGGAGTGCGGGTTGGCTGGTGGCCAACATCAACGCCACCGCGACCACGGCCGAGAGTGTCCCGGGACCCAGGTGCCAACGCACCGGCTCGCGTGAGGCAGTCGCGCGTCGCAGGAGTGGCCGCCGGCGCCACCACGCCACGACGGCGATGGTCAACACCACCGACGCGATCCACGCCAGCGCCATGTGGCTGGCGAACGTCGTACCTCGGACCGGATGAGTGGCGAAGACCAGCATGTTGGTCAGATTGGATCCCACCAATAGCAACGACGCGGCGTTGGACATAAGAATCGTCCCAAAGGCGAATGCCGTATCGTCGCCACTACGCGCTCGAGCCGCGTGCAGCGCTACCGGGGTCATGAACACCACCGACGTGTCGAGATTCAACACGGCAGTCACCAAGGCCACCGCCAGCATCGTGACGGCGAAGAGAGCGAGGTCGTTGCCGGGAGTGCGGGCGACGAGTTGGCCGACCGATTCAAACAATCCCTCGCGTGCCGCCACGTGCCCGATGAAGAGAAGTCCGGTGATGAGGACAAAAGGCTGCCAGGAGTGCGATAGCGATGCGACGAACAGATTCACCGCACCACCCTTCGGAGAGTGCACGTCACCGACGACCACACTTCGTAGGAAAGCCGCCAACCCGGCACGATCAGCTCAGTGCGAGATGACGGCGAATGAGATCGACGCCTTCGCCGCTCACGTTCTCGAAACCGACGGGCCGACGGGCGAGCAACATGAGGAGTCCGAAATTGGTGCCCCGCACCTCAGGGCCCGTGCCCCACGACCAAGAGGAGTCAGTACTGGCCAGGCGAACGTCGTTGGCGAGCCCCCGCTTGGTGTAGACCGTGCCGGCCTTGGGCGACACCAAGTAGTCGAGGACGAGTGACGAGACCTCCTCGGGAACTTCGACGTGACGACCCGTGGGAATCGAGATATCGAAACCGTGCACAACAATCTCGGTGAGTGACGCTACGCGAGGGAAGGTCGGCGGGACGAAGTGACTCTCGGCGTTGTCGCGCAAGCAGGCGATGAGTTGCTCGGGGGCTTCATTCGAGTGACCTTGCGCGAATCTGTCCATGACTTTAGCGATGTTGCCGCCGGACCCGATGACGCCAAGAAAGAAACGTGGGTTGCCGACGCGAAACGGCATCGTGAGGTGCGCGGCCATCTCCTGTATTCGCCAGCCCTCGAAGAGCGAAGGTGAACTCCACTCCTCGCCGGTGAGCGATTCGAGGACGTCGGCGACGGCGCGGCGTTGCTGGGCTATCAGCGCAAAGGTGTCGGTCATCCCACGATGCTAGAAGACGGAGTGTTTCCCCGCGATGAACGACCGGCGAGTTATCGGTACTCGACGCCCGACGTCCAGTAAGTATATTGTCGCAATGGCCCAGCGCGTCCATCTCGAGCAAGGCAACAAGGTTGTCTTCGCGGTGTCACTCGACTGGCCGGGGTGGTGTCGGGCCGGACGAAACGCTGACGACGCTCTCGCGCATCTTCGTGACTACGCCCCGCGCTATTCAAGCATCGTCACGACCGATCTCGCGACGGACGACTTCGTAGTGCTCGGATCCGTGGCGGGCAACTCCACCACTGACTTCGGTGCGTCACGAGCGCTAGGGCCATGGGACGATCTTCGCGCTTCCCCGGAGAATCACCTTGCGCACGTCGCCGTGTTGAGAAAGTGTTGGCGCCACTTCGATGCCGTCGTGGCCCGCGCGCCCGCGGAACTCGTGAAGGGTCCGCGTGGTGGCGGGCGCGATCGCGACCAGATGGTCGACCACGTACGCGAAGCCGAACGGGTGTACGCCTCGAGGACGGGACTGCGCATTGCGCCGCGCACGCCGTGGCCGAGTCAGCGCACCCTCCTGGCCGAGCACCTGCTCAGCGATTACGAGGATGCGAAGTGGCCACCCGAGTTCGCGATGCGCGTCATGGCCTGGCACGTCGTCGACCACGCGTGGGAAATCGAGGACAAGACGCCCTACCCCTGTGCCATTTGTTCAGGCCAAGCCGGCGAAGTCTGCCAGTTCTTCGACGACGCGGTCGAAGAACTGGCGGTAACTCGTGACCGACCCCACGTAGTGGCCGAAGAGTTCGAAACTGACGGTCCCGAACAGATTCGTCCACGCCATGAGGGCGCGCACGAAATGCTCTGGAGCGACGTTGGGCATCGACGGGGTGAGAGCGTCGACTTGTAGGAATGGTCGCACGTCCACCGCGGCTTTCTTGTCGACCAACCGTCGACGTGGATGCAACTCCACGTCGTCACTCAAGATGCGACCGAGCACCCCGGGCACTCGCGTCGCGGCCGCAATCGTGACGTTGGGTGCCAGGTAACCCGGCACCGGTGTGCCATAGAGGAGCGCGTACTCGTGGGGATGAGAGGTGGCCCACTTGCGCACGGCCGCGCACGCTGCGCGCCATCGTGCTCGGGTGTCGCCGCGCGCGATTTTGGATTCGGCCTTCTCCACCACCGCACCGAGTTCGCTATACGCGTCGAAGATCAGCGCCGTCAGTAGCTCGTCACGGGTCGCGAAGTAGCGATAGAGCGCCGACGAGACCATTCCCATTTCGCGCGACACTTCGCGTAGCGACAGGTCAGCCACGCCCTGGTCGGCGATGAGGCGGCGCGCAACCACCTTGATGGCGGCGGTTTGATTCGCTCGCAGTTCCGCGCGGCTACCGGTGGATTTTGGCGTCATGTCCCCAGTATCTCACTTTGGAGAGCACTGCTCTCGATTTTGGTGACCCGCCGTGACATACATCTAATGGGCAATGCTCTCGATAAACCAGGAGTCGTGATATCCCGCGCGCACCTTGGGTTCGCTGAATCCACCTTCGCGTCCGGCAAGCCGCGCCGCTGGTTGCGACTTGACGCAGCGGTTATGCTCGCCGCGTCGATCGTGGTCTTCTCCCTCACCCACCAGCGCTGGTGGCCCTGCTCGCTGATGCTCGTCGCGTCCGATCTCGACATGATTGGCGGCGTGCGCAATGCCATCGTCGGCGCGTTCCTCTACAACGTCGGCCACCGCTACGTATATCCCGGCCCGGTGCTGCTCGACAGATGGTCGCGGCATCATGACCTCGCGCACGCCATTCGCAACATCTGGCTCGGATACGTGGACGGAGACCGGTTACTTGGCAAGGGCCTCGATTTCGACAGCAGCTGCACGCTCACCTCGGCAGACTGTTCAGAGAGTCTCGTCACCACGAACACCTATCGCGCTGACAACGCCACGCCGTTAGAGATGATTGCGGGCGAACGCCACGAACACGTTGGTGGCGTAGGGCATCTCTACGGGATCGGGCAATGTTGCGAGCACCGTCACCACGTTTGCCGTCAATGCCTCGCGCTCCTCGACGTTCATCAAGGTGATGTAACTGGTCGACAAGACCCGTTGGAGAACTTGATGGTGCGTGAGGAGTTGCGCGTGGCGAAAGGTTGATTGACGCACGTCGCGAAATGGTCCCGACGCCACGATCGCGCCGAAATCGACGCTCGCGTCATAGGGCTGGCGCACGTCCCAGAGCATCGCGTGATTCATCGCACGAATCCACTCCACGTCGGTGTCGCGTTCGTTCCAAATGAGACCGAGTCCGCCGCCCGGTGTCAACACTCGATGAATCTCGGGTAACGCGCGCGGCGGATCAAACCAGTGAAAGGCCTGCGCCGCGAAAACCGCCGATACCTCGTGGTCGCCGAGAGGAATCGCCACGTCGCTGCCGTCGAGGATTTCGACGCCCGGCGTCTCGAGAGCGAACGTCTTGCGCATTGATGTCGAGGGCTCGACTGCGGTGAGGCGTCCCACGTGGGCGAGAAGTTGACGAGTGAAAATTCCCGTTCCCGCACCCAAGTCGAGCACGTGACTATCGGCGTCGAGTCCGAACGCACTGACGAAGTGGTCAATGGCGTCATTGGGATATCCCGGTCGCGCCGCGTTGTAGAGGTCGCCCTGGGCGAATCCCCCAACGGCCAGATCCTTGTCTTGTGTCAACTCGCCTCCCGCGGCCAGCCCTCTGCAAAGTCACCCTAGGTCACGACTCTGGTCCGCGACGATCCGCGAAAATAGAGAGCAGTGCTCTTGCAATGTCGCCAAGAATCTGCCATAGTTGAGAGAGCAGTGCTCTCTCAATAAGGAGTCGACATGTCCATGTATCTGGTGATCGGAGCAGGCGCCATTGGCGGCCGGGTGGCGCATTCCCTCGCTTCGCAGAACCATCAAGTGGTGGTGGTCTCACGCCGCGGTCGCGCCGTTAGCGCCGCGACGTCCGTCGCGGTTGACGCCGCGGACGAAATTGCGTTGAGCCGCCTCGCCCAGGGCGCGACGGCCATCTTCAATTGCGCCAATCCCGCCTACCATCGATGGCCCACTGACTGGCCACCGATCGCTGCGTCAGGCATGGCCGCGGCCGAGAGCTCCGACGCGACGCTCGTCACCCTCAGCAATCTCTACGCCTACGGTCACGTGGATGCACCCATGACTCCCCACACCCCCCTCGGGGCGGACTACGCCAAAGCTCAGGTCCGCGCTCGCATGTGGACCGACGCTCTCGCCGCTCACCAGGCCGGGCGGCTACGCGCCTGCGAGGTACGGGCATCGGACTTCATCGGTCCCGGGTCCCAGGGTGTGTTCGGCGTGCGCGTGATCCCGCGACTCCTGGCCGGCAAGAGCGCTCGGGTACTTGGCAGCCTTGATCAGCCGCACAGTTGGACCTACGTCGAAGACGTCGCCACGACGTTGGTCGAGTGCGCCCGGCGCCCCGAGGCGTGGGGACGGGTGTGGCACGTTGCGACCAACGCGCCGCGAACGCAGCGCCAGATCCTCGATGACTTGTGCGACGCCGCTGGCGTCGATCGCGTCCGTTCGAATACGGCACCACCGGTACTCATTCGTCTCTTGGGTCTCTTCAGCCCCACCGTTCGTGAACTGCCGCACACGCTCTATCAGTTCACTGCGCCATTCATCATCGATGACTCCGCCACCCGCGCGGAATTGCAACTGGCACCGACGCCGTGGGGCGAGGTGCTTCGAGAAACGATCAACGAGTATCGTCAGCCGCCAGCGTCCTAGACCTACCAGTGTCCGGACGAGTCAACGTCACGACTCAATGCTCAAGATCGGTGACGCGCTCGAGGAGTGGTTGGTGGGCAGCGGCGCCTACGGTATCCAACAATGGAGACACTTCGGCTCAGCGGAGTACTCCCCGTTATCCAGACTCCCTTTGACATGGAGGGATTGCTCGACGGTGATGCGCTCGAGCGAGAGTTCCACTGGATCCTCGATCAGGGGGTCAGTGGACTCACCACTTGCATGGTGTCCAAACTCCTTCGCCTCACTGAGGCCGAACGCGAGACGTTGAGCGCTCTGGTCATTTCGGTGACTCGCGAGCGCGGCGTCCTCGCGGTGAAGTCGATCGTCTGCTCGAACTCCTACAACACGCCACCTACGGCGACGGGTAATCCCTTTGCCGACTGCACGGGGGTAGCGCTACAGGTTGTCGGGCGCAGGGTACGTCCGCGAGTAGGTCTCGTCGCTCACCGAGATGTCGTAGCACTCGTAGAATTCGTCACGGCCGCGGCGCTGAGCAGCCACGTGGTCAGGGTGCGCGGCCCAGGCCCGCTGCGCAGCCGCGTCAGCGAAACGCACGAGGGTGACTCTCTCACCGTCGGAAGCGACGAAGAACTTCCGATCGATGAAGCCGTCCATGGTCTCCACCAGCCGGCTCATTCTTTCAGCCACTTCGGAGTAGGCGGCGTCCACCCCGTCGCGAAGTCGACTGCGAAACACGGTAACCACGGTCATCAGTCCATCCTGCCAGACGCCGAGAACGCAGTCGCCGCGAGTCAGTGGCGCCAGTCGTAGTCCATCTGACGCGCCGTTGCTTCGGCGAGTTCGAGCGACGCCAAACGCTGCACCAGGTAGAGCGAAATGTCGATTCCCGCACTTATGCCCGCGCTGGTCACTACATGACCCTGGTCGACCCAGCGCACGTCGCGGCGCACGCGTAAGTCTGGGAACTTGGTTGACAGCTCGTCGAGGTCCTCCCAGTGAGTAGTGACCTCCTCCGTCGTCACGACGCCCGCCGCCGCCAAGACGAACACTCCAGTGCAGACCGAGGCCACGAGTTCCGCGTTCGAGGCGACCGACGCCAGCCGCGACATGAGCCACTCGTTGGACTCGACGTCGCCCGTCACGCCGCCCGGAACCAACACCACGTTCGCCTCGTGGACCTCGCGCAGTTGGCGGTCCACGAGGATGCTCAAACCCGCGCGGGCCGTCATCCGAGAGGTAACCACCACGCTCATCGCCTCAAAGGGCTGCTCCCGACCCTGACGAAACGCCATGCGGTTAGCTGTTGACAGCCCTTCGAAGGGGCCCACGAAATCGAGGGCCTCCATCTGATCGAAAGCGAGGATCGCGACGGAACGTGACATGGATAACGAAAGTAATCTCCGTCGGGTCGCATTTACTCGACGGCGAGGGGCTCCGATGCCACCACGGGACTCTTGGCAATGGGCGTGCGCGGCAGGAAGAAAGCGGGAATGACGCCCAGCGCGCAGGTGCCAAAGGACCACCAGAACGAGTGGCCGAACGCCCGGGCGATCTGCTCAAGTTGTGTCGGACTGGCCTGGGCGATGCCGTTTTGAATTGCCGCGCCAGCACGCGCGCCAATGCGCTGCGTGATCTGCGTGTCAAGCACCACCGCGAACACCGCGACGCCGAGCGAACCGCCAATCTGGCGCAAGATGTTCGTCGCCGAGGTGGCCTTGGGCACCTGGGCGTGGGTGAGGTTGCGATACGACGCCGCGACCACGGACATCATTCCAAAGCCGAGTCCGATTCCCCGAATGAACAGAGCCGTGCCCAAGAAGTAGTAGCTGGAGTGGGCGCCGACCGTCGTGTAGAAATACGTCCCAATGGCCAGTCCGGCCATGCCGCCCGTGGCCACGTAGCGCGGGCCGTGCTTGTCGGCCAGTGAACCGGCCAAGCGCATGAACATCGCCGCGCCGATTCCCTGGGGCGCCATCATGAGTCCGGCCTTCCAGGCGGCGTCCCCCCGATCGATCTGGTAGTAGAGGGGCAGGAGGAACATGGTCCCATAAAGGGTCACCCCCGTGAGAAAGATTCCCGCCGCCGCAAAGGAAAAGGTTCGATCCTTAAAGAGTCGCAAGTCGATGAGCGGCTCGAGCGCCCTGGTCGAACGCACAATGAAGCCGGCGGACAACACCAGACCTCCCACGAGGCTGAACCACACCGAGTGCCCGTGGAAACCACCCACCACCCCCACCTGAGAGAGCCCGTAGACAATGAGCGCGAGGCCCGGCGCGAGCAGCGCGAAACCCGCCAGGTCGAAGCGGTGGTCCCGGTCGCCAGAAGTCGGCACGAGGTAAGTCCTCGACAGCCAGAGTGCGACGAGTCCGATTGGCACATTGACGATGAAGATCCACCGCCACGAGATGTTGGATACAATCAGTCCCCCCAAGACGGGTCCGAGAATGGGACCGAGGAGTTGGGGCACTCCCACAATGCCCATCACTTTGCCCATGCGCTGGGGTCCGGCGGTGCGCGCCATGATGGCCTGTCCCACCGGCATGATCATGCCGCCGCCGAAGCCTTGAAGAACCCGGAACACGATGAGACTGGTGGCCGACCAGGCGAACGCGCATAGGATCGAGCCGAGGAGAAAGAGCGCGAGTGAGATCACGTAGACGCGCTTGGCACCCAACCGGTGAATCGCCCAACCCGACAGTGGAATGACGATGGCCAGCGAGAGCAGGTAACCCGTGGTCACCCACTGAATGGTGCTCACCGTCGAACGAAAGTCAATACTGAGCCGGTGAAGGGCCACCGCGACAATGGTCGTATCGAGAATCGCCATGATCGTGCCTAAGACGACGACGACGGCAGCGCGCACGAGGGCGGGTTCGAGACGTTCCTTTGTTGCGGGCATGGACATTCGTTCCTACATTCAGTTGATGATTCGAATTCCCCCGGATCCACGATATGGGCCGAGGCCCCTACTTGGCGACGAGAAGTGCTGTGACCTCGCACAATGACCCAAAAAGATGTCTTTGTTTCAGTGTCATCTCGAATTGCCACGATTCATGCGGCTATGGCATAGCATGGAGTCATGGGCGAACCGGAACTTGAAGCGAGGGGTAGGGGTATTCCACTCGACATCATCTCGCGTGTGGCGTCGCGTAATGGCATGCTCGAATCAATGGCGCGATCCAACAACGTCGTCGATATCCGCCACCTGCAGATGGTTGACTTCGTTCGAGTGTCTCGGGCCCTCGGCGCCGACTGGCGCCAGATTGGCGAGTCCCTAGGTCTGAGCCCGCGTCTCGCCTGCAAGTACTACGGCCGTGGCCGCAGTCACGCCGCCACCTTGGGCTGAGACTTACCGCACTTCAGGGTGTCTCCCGCCGCAAGCTGGCCACCTCATTGCGTGCAGGCAACTCCGCCGAGATCGCCACCGAAGAACTCACGTAGAACCAGTGCGCGCCACGCTGATTCGAGCAACGCCTCAAGGACGACAACAACCGAGTGGACTTCGGTGTGGTGGATTTCAGGAATCTCGAGCGTGTCAATCAATCGCGGTCCGCTCGCCACATCACCCTCGGCGACGTGCGACGCACCGCTCATGGCAAGAACCTCTCTTGGGGTAGTTCACGCCTACCGGAACTGCTCGACGGGCCCAAGGCCCACTCGAACCTCTCGTCCCTCGACTTGAACGTTCTCGAGGCCGTGTTCGCCGAGTTCGAGCTCGTGGCAGTCGCCGGCACGCTGAGTAGGCCGGCGCCCGGCGCTACTTCACCACGCTGGCCCTCGCCGTCAAAGACGCAGGGGGCGCATCACGGGCTCCGACCACAGCGCCGGATCCTCCCAATCAACCCCGGGCACATCAACGTAGAGCTCAATCTCGTTACCGTCCGGATCAGTGATGTAGAGACTGTGGGTCATTCCATGGTCGGTTGCACCGACGACGTTGACCTCGTTCTCATCCAGCACGACCAGCGCCTCGCGCAACTCGTCGTCGCTGGTTCCAATTTTGAGTCCGAAATGGTACATGCCGACGCGTCGCCCGGCGGGTAGCGGTGCCGCCGATGGGCCGACTTCGATCAGCAACAGTTCGTGGTGCGTGCGGCCGCTCGGCGCGTTGAAAGCGGCGGCGGGAAAGGGCATCTCGCCGCGCGAGCCGTCGACAATAGGACGCCAACCGAGGACGTCGCGGTAAAAGTGGGCCGACACCGAAAGGTCACGCACGTACAAGACCAGATGTCCGAGTTCCTTGACTTCCATAGCGCCTCCACTCACCCCACGATTCGTAGCCACATTACCGAGACGAGCCTGGCCCCGCGACGCGCCAGGTGTGAAACTCGCTCCAGGGCACTTCCACTTCACGGGCCACGCACCGTCATCTATCCCGCGGCGGATCTCGATGCCGCCAAAATCTGGTGGAGTGCGCTCCTCGGCTCTGCGCCGTATTTCGACGAACCCTTTTACGTGGGCTTTAACGTCGGTGGCTACGAACTCAGTCTCTTACCCGATGCCAACCCCGGCGAGGGCGCACTGGTCTATTAGGGCGTCGACGACGTCGAGAGCGAAGTGGCCCGGGCACTCGCGCACGGCGCCGCCGAACATTCTCCCGCCACTGACGTCGGCCACGGCATCGTCACCGCCGCCGTTCGCACTCCCATGGGCTCAATCGTGGGATTCATTTTCAGTCCGCACTTCGCGCCAGAGTGAAGCCATTGATTTTGCGCGGCGTCGCCACGATCAAAAGGGCAGTGAAGACCTGGAGTCGAGGTCGTCCTCAACGAAGGACCGCGCGGCGCGTGGTAGTGAACGAATTCATGAGCCTGGACGGCGTGGTCCCGTCACCGGGTGGCCCCGAGAAAGACACCGAAGGTGGCTTCGCTCGCGGAGGATGGTCCATAGCGTATTTCGACCCCAACGGCATGGGCTCAATGATTGCTGAGGGCATGAGCTCCGTCGTCGCTTCGCGCATCTAGGTGCGCTCAGCGAGATCTGTCGCCGAGGAGGAGGAATCGTAAATAGCCACCTCGAGCAAATCGACGGCCGATCAGTTTCTTCGTCCTTCTTGCACAACACCATCCTGGCCGTGTTTGATAGTCGCGGCTTTGGCGGAACTCGTCAGCTGGGTGCGCACCACTGGGCGGTTACCCAAGCCGTGAGGTTATGCCTCCGTGTCCTCCGCCAGGTGGCTCCATCAAAGCTTCGAACCTCGAGCGCAGCGCGGGCCACTCTTCGTCGATGATGGAGAACATTGCGCTATCGCGATAGCGGGTTTCTTCCCATCGTGACTTCGATGTTCTCATTGAAGAACTCAGCCACGTGAGCGTGGCGGACGTGTTGGCCGACACGATTGTCACGAGCGTCTAAATCAACTCGTCACGGTAGCGTCCGTCAAATAGGCGCAGCCAGCGATAATTCTCGGAGATCAGGGCTCAATGTGCAACCTGTACACGTTCGTCTCTCGTTCTCGCCAAATCAGCTGAGACCGAAGACCACTTCTAGTGCATCGTCGATGACCCACAGTTCTTCGGCTTGAAGAGTCACTACACACTCACCCAGCCGACCCACGTCAAGGACCGATATTTGTTCAATGAGAACCTTCGTTCGTTCTCCCAGTATCTCAATGTTCGGTCGGATGGTCGCTTCTCGGGCACTTGTTGAGGTGGGTGCTACCAAGACAACCGAACGTGGCAACAGGGCATCAGATTGGACAATGACGCCGAAGCGTCGGCCTCGCTGTTCATTGCCTACACCTTTGGGCAGTCGCAGCTCAACGACGTCACCCCTCTGCACGGAGAAGCTCCATGAACGCGGCGACTTCGAGCATTTCACGTCGATCATCTTCGTCAGCTTCAAGCGCCGCCATCTCTTCGCGAAGCGCCTGGCGACGACGGGCCTGGTGAGCACTCTTGACAATGGCCTCTCTAATTGCTTCGGATCGTGAAAGTCCGGACGCCTCAAGTTGCGCGAGAGCCCGCTGCGCCTCGTCGTCAAGTCGGACAGAAACAGCGATGGTCATAACGCAATTGTATCACGTTTTGTCATACTTACTCCTGCCTCGATTCAACCAACGGTTGATTGATTTCAGGCTTCTACCAAGAATGGGTAGACATTCGTCTACCGACGGATCTTGAAATCGGACCAAATCAATTTCTTGGACCCGTGATGCGCTGTACTCGCGAGTGAAGAGCGAGATAGGTAGTGGTCAGCCCTAGAACAAACTCCAGCAACTCGGCCAGTTGCGCCTGGCTGCTGTTCGGCCAAGTGAAAGGGAGAAATGGAACATTATCCATGCCAATTTTCGTGGCAGCCCAGCGGGCACATGGTTCCACGGCAAATGACAAGGTGAGTGGGATCGCGCAAACGAAACGGCCTTGGCACCAGAAAAAGTATCCACACACTGCGAAAACTGGACCGGCAATGATGGCGAAAATGAACCATGGTCCCTGACTTGCGATGACATGAACCAACAAGTTGAAGGTGAGTTGATTCCAAGTTCCATGGGTGCCAGGTGGCGCTGGTCCGAGATGCGTGCCCTCCATCGGACTCACGATCATGAGGACATAGCCGATGAGAGCCGCACACGTTGCTGCCATACCCATCAGTGCAGCTCGTCGGCGCGTCGGCATTAAGGCACCGACAGCGAACGGAATGACCAGCCAGAGTGCGGACAACCCTTTGCTGACTTGGGTCAAGAATGCGCTGTCGAGTGCACCAATCCATTGAACACAGGCGCCAAACAACATCGCCACCGCCAACACTGCCAACGCTGAGAATGAATGCCGCCATCTAATCGAGCCCACCCGTCCCTGGCTAACAGACCAGAGGCGCAGCAAGGCTAGGAGGCCACGTCGATTAAGACCACATTTGAAGTGGGCGAGGGAACCTCTTCACCGTTCTCAATCAAACTGGCAATGTGCATTTCGATCGCTTCGTGAATGTTGGCGGTGACTTCGGCAATGGAATGACCGGCCGAAACGCAACCGGGGAGGTCGGGAACATGGGCGCAAAGGTTTGGACCAGCGTCTTCAATGATTACGGCGTACGTCGTCATCGTGACCTCCTCTCGAGACCTGTCTGTCTCACAATGCTAGCCAGCGTCCCTTTGGACAACTCAATCCCCAACGCACCAGGCACGGTCACAGTTCCCTTCCTCGTGCGTGACGAAAAATCCGGTGGCTACCCGCTTGTCGAACCTGAACCCAACCCTCGGCGTTCAACTCCGCGACAATTTCTCGCACCTTCACGACCTCGCAACGGTCGCAAGTCAATCAGTCTTCTAACGAAAACCTGTAGACATTTGTCTCACGCTGCACGAAACCAATCTTGCGATACAACGCGTTAGCCGATTCGCGCGCCGGGCGACTGGTGAGGTCCACCGTCACGGCGCCATGGCGCTGGGCGTGCTCCACCGCCGTCGCCGTGAGTAGGCTGCCAGCGCCAAGTCCACGCGCGCCAGCGTCCACGACGACGTCCTCAATCCACGCGCGGATGCCGGTAGGAATCGGGAACAAAGCGAGGGTGAGCATGCCGATAGTGCGGCCTTCATGAGTGGCCATGAACAAGGTGACGGCACTCGAATCAAGGAAATCGCGCAGGTGTTCGATAGTCATTGGCGTCGCCGAGGAAGAGAGTTGGGGCAAGAGGTGATTGATCTGGACGAGGAGTTCCTCGCTCGGGTACTTGGCAATATTGATCTCGGTCACTGTTCACCTCGCCACACGGGACGTCGAATGTCGTCGTAGAAGACGTCGCGGGGCTCTCCATCGATGACCGCGAAGATCTCCGGAGCCCAGCGTTCCGATCCCAGCGTGTCGGCCGGCAATTCGTCGCGTCCGAACCAGCCGGCGTCGAGGCACTCGAGCTCGTGGGGCTTCAGGGTTCCACCCACCGCGCGACAAAGGAAGACGAGCGAGTAGAGAGGAACGCGCGACGCGCCCAGTCGAAGACCGTCGAGCACGCCGATCAGGCGAACCACCTCGACGTCGATACCCGTCTCTTCGTGCACTTCCTTGACGACGACTTCGGGCGCTGAGTAGCCCACGTCGCACCAGCCGGTGGGATAGAGCCACATGCCCGAATCGGCGCGCTGAATGAGAAGCAACCTTCCATCGTCATTGACCACCGCGGCGCCCACGGCCACCTTGGGAGTGATGTATCCACCGACACCCTCACCGAGTTCCTTCATCCACTCCACCACGTGACCATCGGCGTCCAGAGCGCCATCGCGCCCCTCGTCAGCAGCGGCTTTGATGTCACCGGCGATCTGGAGAATCTCCTCGTAACGTTCGCGTTCAAACTGGTTCTCGGTGAAACCCATTCCCGTTCGCGCTACGCCCGCTAGCGACTCGGCCCAACGGCGCAAGTCCTTCTCGGACGCAGAAACACTCATGAGGCTGAGGCTACTTTCGTTCTAGGCCAGGGTCGCGTCGAGCACTTCGTCGAGGTCGCCCACGAGACCGGTGTAGAACGGACCAAATTCGCCGTAGAGCGTCGAGGCCTCGTCAAAACGCATGGTGTAGACGCACTCCTTCAAGTCATCGGGACGTACCGCGAAGAGCGTCACGCCCCACTCCCAGTCGTCGAGTCCCGTCGAACCCGTCACGACCTGAAGCACGCGGCCCCTGAAGTTACGGCCCGACTTGCCGTGCTCGCGCATCAGCTGCTCGCGCTGGTCGTAGGGCAAAGCAAACCAGTTGTTCTCCTCGCCGCGGCGCTTGGACATGGGATAGAAGCAGAACGCCTTCATGTCCGAAGGCGGCAAGACGGGATAGAGGCGCGCATTGAGCATCTCTTCGGGCATGCCCATTGCGTATTCCGAGACTTCGGTGATCGAGACGTAGGACTCCGAAACCACGAGGCCCGCGGCCTGGATCTTCGACTGGAACTTGCGCAGTTCCCACAGGTCCTCGCCCAAGATCATGAAGCACAAGTCCGCCTTGGCGCCCATGATCGCGGTCGTCACGACTTGCAGGCCAGCGGCAATCGCCTCGTCCATGGCCTGGTGCACCACGTCACGGTCGATGGCGTGCTCCACGTGGCAAAAGAGGTGCAGAACGTTGAGGCCGCGCGAAGGCGAGAGTGGTGTGGTGGTCATGCCTCCATGATAGGGACGGCGCCAGATGCACAAAACCGCGGGGCCCAAGGGGCCCCGCGGTTTCGAATGAAATCGTGGTACGACTTAGTAGTCGTCCATGCCACCGCCGGACATCGCCGGGGCGTGCTCTTCGGGCTTGTCGACAATCACGCACTCGGTCGTGAGGAACAAAGCAGCAATCGACGCAGCATTCTGCAACGCGGAGCGAGTCACCTTGGCGGCGTCGATGACGCCGGCCTTGAGCAAGTCCTCGTAGACGTTGGTCGCTGCGTTCAGTCCCTCGGTGGGTGTGGCCAGATTGCGGACCTTGTCCACGATGACCCCACCCTCGAGACCGGCGTTGACCGCAATCTGGTTGAGCGGCGCCTCGACGGCCTTAGCGACCATTCGCGCACCGGTCGCCTCGTCACCGATCAGCGTGTCGGCCACGGCTAAAATCGCGGTCTGGCTGCGCAACAACGCCACACCACCGCCGGGGACAACGCCCTCTTCGATGGCGGCCTTAGTGGTCGAGACAGCGTCTTCGATGCGGTGCTTCTTTTCCTTCAACTCGACCTCAGTAGCGGCGCCGACCTTGATGACGGCGACTCCACCAGACAACTTGGCGAGGCGCTCCTNNAGCTTCTCGCGGTCGTAGTCGGAGTCGGTGTTCTCGATCTCGGCCTTGATCTGAGCCACGCGGCCCTTGATCTCCTCCTCGGTGCCAGCACCCTCAATGATGGTGGTCTCGTCCTTGGTCACGACAATCTTGCGGGCCTCGCCCAACAGTTCGATTGCGGCGTTCTCGAGCTTGAGGCCCACCTCTTCGGCGATAACGGTCGCGCCGGTCAGGATCGCGATGTCCTGGAGCATGGCCTTGCGGCGCTCACCAAAACCCGGAGCCTTGACGGCGACGGACTTGAAGGTGCCACGAATCTTGTTCACGACGAGGGTGGCCAGAGCCTCACCATCAACGTCCTCGGCGATGATCAACAGTGGGCGACCCGACTGCATGACCTTCTCGAGCACGGGAAGAATGTCGCGAACTGAGCTGATCTTGCTCGAGACGAGCAGCAGGTACGCGTTCTCGAGAACGGCTTCCTGTCGCTCGGTGTCGGTGGCGAAGTACGGGGCGATGTAGCCCTTGTCAAAGCGCATTCCCTCCACGAGGTCCATGTCCATTCCAAAGGACTGGCTCTCCTCGACGGTGATNNTCAGCGACATCGGGTTGGCACCGGCGGCCACGTTCCTCAAGCCCTCGTGGACCATGGCCCAGGCGAGCACCGTCGCGGTCGTGGTCCCGTCACCGGCGACATCGTCGGTCTTCTTGGCCACTTCCTTGACCAACTCAGCGCCAATCTTCTCGAAGGGGTCCTCGAGGTCAATCTCCTTGGCGATCGAGACACCGTCATTGGTGATAGTGGGAGCGCCCCACTTCTTGTCCAGAACCACGTTGCGGCCCTTGGGTCCCAAGGTGACGCGCACGGCGTCAGCCAACTTGTTCATTCCGCGCTCGAGCGAGCGACGGGCTTCTTCATCGAAAGCAATTAGTTTCGCCACGGCGATTCCTCCTAGTGCGACTGCACCGCTATTGGTGCAAAGTCGATATTAGCACTCTAAGGGTTTGAGTGCTAACGCGGGTCAGCCCCCCGCGACCGCCGGCACCAGGGAGACCGTGGTACCCGCGTCGAGCACGGTGTCGAGCCCCTGCAAGAAACGCACGTCCTCATCCGCGACGAAGACGTTGACGAAGCGGCGCAGCGCGCCCTTGTCGTCGAGCACGCGAAAGGCAATGCCCGGGTAGGCCACGTCGACCGCGAGGATGGCCTCACGCACGGTGGTGGCTTCCACCGGCACTTCGCCGGCGCCGCCGACGAGGGTGCGAAGTTGGCTGGGCAGACGCACGATGACACTCATGAGGCACTCACTAACTGGTGGAAACGAAGGGCCTCTTCGGCCGCGGCGAGCGACGGGGTGATGGTGGAGGACACCGTCGCGGTGTCGACAATGGCGTCGAGGGTCTTCAAACCGTGGCCCGAGATGATTGCGACGATCGACTTATTGGGGTCAATCGTGCCGCGTTGGACCATCTGACGCAGCGACGCGATAGTCACGCCGCCGGCCGTTTCGGCGAAGACGCCCTCGGTCTGGGCCAACAGGCCAATACACTCGAGGATCTCCTCGTCACTGACCGAACCAATGTCGCCACCGTGCGCGCGCACCTCGTCGAGCACGTAGGGACCGTCAGCCGGGTTGCCGATAGCGAGCGAGCGCGCGATGGTGTTGGGACGCTGCGGGGTGACCACTTCGGCGCCACTGGCGAAGGCGGTCGCGATGGGCGAACAGCCCGTGGCCTGGGCACCGAAGAGCACCGGCTCGGTGCCATCGACGAGGCCGAGCTCGATGAACTGGCGAAAACCCTTGGCAACCTTGGTGAATTGCGAGCCCGAGGCGAGCGGGACCACAACCTGGTCGGGCGTCGTCCAGCCTAACTGCTCGCAAATCTCGAAGGCCAGGGTCTTAGAGCCTTCGGCGTAATAGGGACGCAAGTTCACGTTGGCAAAGGCCCAGTCGGGGTGCTCGGCGACGAGTTCGACGCACAGGCGGTTGACGTCGTCGTAATTGCCTTCGACCCCGAGGACGGTACCACCGAAGATGGCGGTCATGGCGATCTTGGACTTCTCTAAGTCCGACGGAATGAGCGTCACGCTCGGCCAGCCGATGAAGGCGGCGTGCGCCGCGACGGAAGTGGCCAGATTGCCGGTCGACGCGCAGGCGGCGGTCGTAAAACCGAGGCGTCGTGCACTCGACAGCGCCACCGAGACCACGCGGTCCTTGAAGGAACCGGTCGGGTTGCGGGTGTCGTCTTTGAGCCAGAGCTCCTTAACGCCGAGAATGTCGGCCAAACGCGTGGCTCGGCGTAGCGGCGTCCAACCCGCGCCCAAGTCCACTGGCTCGACGCCGGGGTCGGGCAACAGTGCTCCGTAGCGCCAAATCGAGTGGGGACCCGATTCAATGGACGCACGAGTGACGACGCCCTTGGCGGCGTCGATGTCGTAGTCCACCTCGAGGGGACCAAAACAGAAGTCACACGAGTAGCGTGCTTCCGCCGGATAGGCGGTACCACACTCTCGACATAGTAGGCCGGTGGCGAAACTCATATCTCCCTTTTCATCGTTCGGGCTTTGGCACCTGGTGTGACAGGGTTACTGTGACTCACACTGGTTGTCGCGACTTCATCGGGCCCGCCCCTCAGTCGCTCTTGATGACATAACTATTCTGACTGTCCACGTTAGCGGTGTCAAGTTCCCAGTGCAACGCTCATCTCGTAACCTTGCGGGTATGAAGCCAATAGACGCCCCTTGGACCCTCGGATCCGACGACTTCGACCTGACCACCGTGTGGAACTTGCGACGTGGCCATCGCGTCGCCGCCATCGTCCCCGCCAAGAACGAGGCCGCGACCATCGGCGCGGTCATCGACGCCATTACCCATCACGAGGGAATGGTCGACGAGATCATCGTCATCAACGACCATTCGAGCGACGACACTCATGCGGTGGCCAAACATCACGGCGCCCGCGTGCACGATCTCCAGGGTCCCTCGGGCAAGGGCCGAGCCCTAACGGCCGGCTTGGCCGCCACCGATAGCGAACTCGTGGTGTTCCTAGACGCCGACGTGCTCAACCCCGGAGTCGACTACGTGGCGCGCATGATCCAGCCACTGCTCGAGCGACCCGAAATCTACCTCGTCAAGGGGTATTACGAACGACCGCTGCACACCATGCCTACCGGAGGAGGCCGGGTGAACGAGCTCGCCGCCCGACCGATTCTCTCCTTGCTCTACCCCGGGCTCGGCGAGATTCGCCAACCTCTGGCGGGAGAGACGGCCGCGCGTCGCGAGGCTCTCGCGTCACTGACGCTCGAACCGGCCTACGGCGTCGAGATCGCCATTCTGATCGACGTCACCCTCAAGTTTGGGGTTTCGTCACTCGCCCAAGTGGACCTCGGGGTGCGTCGTCACCGCAACCGCCCCCTCGACGAGCTGCGCCCGATGGCGGTCGAGGTACTGCGTGCCGCGCTGACGCGCTTCGAGGTAGAGCTGCCCTCGGGGGACTAGCTGTGAACGTCGGGGCCGAGAATGACCACGACGTCGTCACCAGTGGTGCCGGCGACGCCCGGGACCGTCGCTCCGGCAGCGAGAGGTTTAGCGGCCGTCGCGGGAACGCCAATCTCTGAAGCGATCTCCTGAGCCGCCCAGAGAAAGCCCGGGTGATAGTAAATGACCGTTGCTGTCTCGGCAGGCCCATTCAGTCGAGGCAGCGTGTTCCACGTGAGGCGCTGCAACGTCTGGGTGTAAGTCTCGGCCAAACCCGTAGTGGTGGTGCCGTTGGCCACCTGAACGCTGACTTGAGATTTGGCCACGGTTGAGATGGTCGACTTTGTGGTGGTGGTAGTTGTGGTCGAACTCGTCGGATGTTTCGTCGGCGTTGAGGGGTGTGACGGCGAATGCGAGCGCAAGGCGACAAAGGTCGTGCCCACGAAGAGGATCAGAATGATCAGCATGACCCCGAGGGACGGTTGGTAATGCGAACCGCCCTTGGGTGAGTTGGACGAGTCTCGGGTGGTGGCCACGCAAACACACTAACGGCAGCGGAATGCCTCGTTTAGGTACGAATCGTTTTTCGCGAGGACTCTTTGCAAACTTTTCACTAACCTAGGTTCCTCTCAGCCGGTGTGGCGCAGTCTGGCAGCGCAGGCGATTTGTAATCGTCAGGTCGGGGGTTCGAATCCCTCCACCGGCACCAAAAATTCATGAACTGAGATTTATGAACTCAGACTCCTCCACCGGCACACACCCCCATCGGCACACTGTCATGATCGCTGGGCTACCAACATGAGTTGGCGAATCGAAACTCAGATCCTCGCTAACTCAACGTGGCTGAATGAGTCGCGACCACGGTGACGGCAATGACAAATTGCTCAAGAGTCTCACCAGGTTCGACCTCCACAGTTTCGGCACCGCCCCAACCATTCATCACACATCCTGACGAGATGACGGGCGAGGCTCACTCGTGCGATGTGCAGCCGTTCGATGTTCGAGTCCGAATATCGGGCGACCTGGGTACGGCAGACCTCCTGGGCCGGTAGTGACGTGAGGACCATTGAACGCGAGGGGCCTCCGGTCGGCAGACTTCATCGCTCGGCACATTGTTGCCGATACGAGAACGACGTCTGCGGAGAAGATTGCTACCGCATGTTTGGAGTTCCTGCACCGATTTCGCGACCAACACATTTGCCTGCTCGCGCCGACGTAGTGATGCGATTTCACATGGCGCAGCGGTGTATCTTGAACGCAAGAGTTGCCAGAATGAATTGGGGAATCATAATGATTAAGGGATTCAAGAATTTCCTGCTACAGGGTGAGCTCATCGTCATCGCCGTGGGCCTCGTCGTGGCGTTGGCGTTCAACACGCTCATTAAATCGTTTACCGACTCGATCATCACGCCCCTCGTCAACGCGTTCGAAGGCTCTGGAGCCGGATCGGCCGGTCTGGGCTGGTCAATCAATGGGCAGCGTCTCGAAATAAGCGCGTTTATCTCCGCGATTGTGTACTTCGTCATTTTCATGACCGTTATCTACTTCGCCCTGGTGGTCCCCTATCGCGTCTACATGGCGCGTAAGGGTACGACCGTCTTCGGTCCGCCGGCCCCAACCAAGAAGTGTCCGAAGTGCCTCTCATCTGACTTGCCGGTGGAGGCGACCAGGTGTCGCTACTGCACTAGCGACGTGGAGTAGAAACAGCCCAATCACGATGCGGGCGGCGGCGAAATCTTCCGTGCCAAATTTAACCGCGACTCGTCCTCGAGACTTTCGTAATGATCGGCGTCGTCGAGTTGACGTCGTTCATCAAACCCCCCGCTTCCCCTGGGCGCAGTTCCAACCTTTTCGCGGCGAACCCTCAACTCACGCGAATGTGTCCGTCACCCTGACCATATTGGGACTGTTGAACCATGACGACACATCGTGGCCCCCGCGTCGGCGGAGCCGCGACGTCCGAGCAGTCCAGAACTAGTTAGCGAAGACCTCGACATTTCGAAACGACGCCAGCACCGAGTTCGACAATCGACCCTCACCCACGGCGTGGACTCTTACCCCGACGTCATTAAGACTCGTCAAGTCCAGATTCAATTGCTTCTCCACCGCGAGGGCGCGCTGAAGACTCAGCAGCGCTGAGCCGTTCGCCGAGTCCTTGGAGGTGGTGTAACCGTAGAGAAGCACCCTGGTCCGATTGTGCTGGTTGATTCCAATGGCGAGCGAAGCGATGTAGTGACGCATGGCGGGAGTCAACTTGCTCGAGTTCGACGCGAAGATGCCCACGCTGCCCAGTAGCACCTGGGGCGTGCTGGCCGGCAACGCCCGACGCCAGAGTGCGTAAAGAACCTTGGAGTGGGTGAGCACGACACGCCTTCCGACGTACACGGTGGGTCCCGGAGAGCGAGGATTGGACGCCCATCCGCGGAATGTGAAGCCCGACCGGTGAAGACCGCTGCCGTCGGGAATAACTACCGATAAGCCGACGCGCACGGTCCGCGCTGGAATGTGGCCGACTCCACCATTGTCCGAGAACTTGAGACCAACGAAGGGGTTCCCCTTCCAGTGCGCGTAGAGGGTAATCGACCTCTCTGGTGTGAACAAGGCGCCGCTCTTGCCCACGAAGCGGCCGCCCTCAGACGACGTAAACCAACCGACGAACGAATAGCCGGGCTTCACAAACTTCGACGACGACCGCAAATGAATGGTCTCACCGGCCGCGACAGAGATCGGAATCATTTTGCCCTTCAGTCCGGGATTGGCGAAGGAAACCAGGCAGAGATCGCGAGACCACACGGCATAAAGCGTTTCACTGGTCGGCACGATGAAATTTGCGCCGGCCTTGTATTGCGTACCACTACCGTCAGGCATCATGTTCCATCCCACGAACGAATAGCCTTTCTTCGCAAGAGAGCCTCCCAGTGGCAACGCTGTCGAGCTCCCGTAAGAAGCGGTCAGCGACGAGACCGAACCTGATCCGGAATTTGATGAAAATGTCAGAGTCTCGTTATTTGGGGTCCATTGAGCGAAAAGTTCCATCGCTGTAGCGAAATTGAAAACAACGCCATCTGCATAATTGGTTCCCGACCCATCGGCCGAGGTGTCCCAACTCTTGAAAGTGTGATTGGGATTTGAGAATGGTGTCGACAGACCCTTAAACAATGTCAATGAAGTAGGAAAGTCAGATACTTGGTCGGTCTCAACAGCATCACTTGGAGTCGAGTTTTCAATGAAAGTCACCGTGCGAGAGGGACCAATCCATTGCGCGTAAAGAGTGGCATCACTTAGGAACGGATATAAAGCGCCATCCAAATAAATAACCCCGCCTCCCCCAGGTTGGGTACTCCAGAAATCAAAGGTGTGGTCAGGATAGGTCAAGGTTGGGAACAACACGCTAAAGGGGGTCAGGTCAAATGAGCCATCGAGCGTCGGTGATTGGGGGGCGGTAGGAACAGGTGACTGCCCGTCATTTGCGACGAATGTCACTGTCTTTCCGATCGTCGCAGAAGCGGGCATCTGAACAAACGCGACTGACGCGACTACTGATGTTGCGACTGCAACAAACAATCTAAGAGAATGCGAATAACTTCTCATCGATTTCTCCTCAATTTCTGTGTCATCAATTTGTCGCGTCAAGAAAAGCGAGATTGGTAATCCATTGTCTGCGTTACCGCTGAGAACTTTTGACTCGACTCAGCGAAGCCTATCTACAACGGTTGCGATGAAAAGGTGCTCGAAGTCCTACTTCTTCCCCAATAGACTCCGCTGGCGAGCAACTTCGAAGGCGGCAATCGACACTGCGACTCCGGCGTTCAATGAACTGATCTTGCCCAATTGTGGAATCGAAACTATCGCTCCGCAGCGTTTGCGCGTCAGCGGAGCGAGGCCCTTCTCTTCACTTCCGACCACGAGTGCCACTGGCGTCGATGCCAAGTCGAGGTCGTAGAGAGAGTCTTTCGATTCTCCTGCGAGACCCACTGTCAACACTCCCGCTTTGTTGAGTTGGTCAATCGCGGTCGGGATACCACCCACGTCGCAGAACGTCAGGTACTCAACGGCGCCGGCCGCAGTCTTAGTCACGGTCGGAGAGATTCTCGCCGAGCGGTGACGAGGCACCACCACACCCGTCACACCCGCACCGTCGGCACTGCGCAACATGGCGCCGAGATTGCGCGGGTCAGTCACGCCATCACAGACAAGCAAGAAAGGGTGAGGGTGTTCCAATAGAGCTTCGAGGTTCACCGTCTCGAGACGCGAAGCGATAGCCATGACTCCCTGATGGCCTTCGGTGCGGGCTTCGCGGTCGAGGCGCGCCATGGAGACCACCTGCACCGGAACTCGCTGGCGCTGCGCCTCGCGTTCAATCGCGTCGAGGGTGTCGGACGGGTCCTGTGCGTCGGCGACGTAGATCTTTTGAATTTGGCGACGTCGCGCCTTCAGGAGTTCGAGAACCGCATGACGACCCTCGACTTGTTCGCCTCCGAGTCCCTCCTTCTCACGACTCGGTGCGCGTCGTGGACCGCCCACTTGGCCACCCGACATCGGGCGGCCTCCCTGACGAGACGGACGGCCTTGAGGGCCGCGGCGTGGGGCGGGATGGGGGCTCATGACAATTCCTCCAGTAGCGCGATCGCGGTGGCCGCGATGCCTTCAGCTCGACCCAATGCGCCCAGGCCCTCGACGGTCGTGGCCTTGACTGACACCACGCAGCCCACCACTTCCGAGAGTTCCTCCGACATGGCGGGCATATGTGGAGCCAGTTTTGGTCGTTCGGCAATGACGGTGACGTCCGCCGAAACCGGGCGAAAACCTGCTCCCGCGACCCGACGCAAAACTTCAATCAGCATCGTGCGAGACGCGACACCCGAAAACTGGGGATCGTCGTCAGGAAAATGCCGGCCAATGTCACCCAGGTTGGCGGCTCCCAGAAGTGCGTCAATGAGCGCGTGGGTGACAACGTCGGCGTCGGAGTGACCCACCAGCCCTGTTTCGCCGTCGAGGCGAACGAGGCCCAATCGCAACTCGCGACTTGGATCGTCGCTGAAGCGGTGCACGTCGATGCCCTGACCGATTCTCATTCGTCCTCCTCGAGCAACGCGGTGATTCGAGTGAGATCGGAAGGTTCGGTGATCTTGAAATTACGACTCTCGCCGGGAACAATCACCACGATGCCTCCCGCCGCCTCAACCAGTGCGGCGTCGTCGGTGGCGTCGTTCAGGTCCGCGTGAGCGCGTTCGAGCACGGCACGGCGAAACGCCTGCGGCGTCTGCACGGTCACGAGGTCGCTGCGATCCACGGTTCCCACCACGACCGACTGTCCTGCGTGCGCGACAATCCTCTTGACGGTGTCGGTGACGAAAAGTCCGGGGATGGCGCCGTCGGCGCCAGCTTCAACGGCGTTCACGACCGCGGCGAAGAGGTTCGCCGACGCCATAGGACGAGCGGCGTCGTGCACCACCACGACATCGCAGTCGGGCAACGCCTTCAGTCCCGCGCGCACCGAGGCGGCCCGGGTGTCGCCACCAAGAACGACGGTATCGGCTCCCTCATGGAATCCTTCATACTCCTCGGGAACCACGAGGACGACAAAGTCCGCCACGCTACGAGATATGCGCACCGAACGCGCGGCGACAGATTCGTCACCGAGTGTGGAGAACTGCTTGGGTCCACCAAAACGAACCCCGCGGCCGCCAGCCACGATGACGGCGGCCACCGTCACGGTTACGGCAGCACTGAGGCGAGCTTTTCCTCCGCCGCGTCAGTGTCCACGTTGAGGGCGAAAGTCAACTCCGAGACCAAGATCTGGCGCGCACGGGTCAACATACGCTTCTCGCCCGCCGACAGACCCTTATCCTTGTCACGAATCGAGAGGTTTCGCACGACTTCGGCGACCTGGTAGATGTCGCCCGAGCGCAACTTCTCCGAGTGGTTCTTGAAGCGTCGCGACCAGTTAGTCGGCATGCGCGCTTCCTTCTTGCGCAACACGGCGAAGACCTCTTCGACCTCTTCGTCGTTGATCACCTCACGCAGGCCGACGGACTCTGCGTTGGCAACGGGGACCATCAAAATCAGGTCGGTGTAGGCGACCTTGAGCTTCAGGTAGTCCTGCTTGACATCGAAAGCGGTCATCTTCTCGATCTTTTCGACCGTGCAGGCCCCGTGATGAGGGTAAACGAGACGATCACCCTTTTTGTACTTGTGAGTGGCCATGACTCAGGTTCTCCTCAAAGAAAAGGCGCGCAACTGCGCAATAGGGGATTAGTTATTCTACCAAATTTTTCTCCATTCGTGTCAGATGCGCCCTCTCACCGGGTTCGAAAGTGCAATCATGGCGGAGTCCACGCCCACTAAAGGAGTGCCATGTCACGTGCGGCTCTTGAAGCCTTCCCGCGCCTCCCCCTTACTTTCGGCCGTTCACCCCTGCAACGGTTGGATCGCCTCAGTTCCCACTTAGGCGGCGACGTCGAAATCTGGGCCAAGCGAGAGGATGTCAACTCCGGACTGGCCTTTGGCGGCAACAAGACCCGCAAACTCGAATATCTCGCCGCTGACGCCTTGGCCCAGGGCTGTGACACGCTCGTGTCCATCGGCGGAGTGCAGTCCAATCACACCCGCCAGGTCGCCGCGGTGGCCGCACACCTGGGACTCTCGTGCGTGCTGGTCCAAGAGCACTGGGTCGACTGGGACGAGCCCCACTACGAGACCACCGGCAATATCCTTCTCTCTCGCCTGATGGGGGCTGACGTGCGCTTGGACCAGGCGACTTTCGACATTGGCTTTCGCCCGTCCTGGGAGCAAGCGCTCGCCGACGTCGAAGCCCGTGGCGGCAAGCCTTACGCCATCCCCGCCGGCGCCTCGGACCACCCCCTCGGCGGCCACGGCTTCGCCGGCTGGGCCTTCGAGGTCGAGGACCAGGAAGCCGAACTCGGCCTGCGCTTCGACAGCTTCATCGTCTGTTCGGTGACCGGCTCGACGCAGGCGGGAATGATTGCCGGCTTCGCGCACTCGGGTCGTGCGCAAGACGTCATCGGCATCGATGCCTCGGCGACGGTCGAGAAGACCAGGGACCAGATCGCGCGCATCGCCCAGCGCACCGCGACCACCATCGAACTGGGTCGTGAAATCTCCGACGACGAGATCGTTCTGCTCGACCGCTGGCACGCCGGCGTCTACGGCATCGCCGACGAGAAGACCATCGCCGCTATTCGACTCGTGGCTAGCCTCGAGGGCATGATCGTTGATCCGGTATACGAGGGCAAGTCGATGGCGGGTCTCATCGACCTAGTTCGCGAGGGCGCTTTCGAGCTCGGATCGAAGATCCTCTACGCCCACTTGGGCGGCCAGCCGGCCATCAACGGCTACACGACCGCGTTCCAATAACTAACCACCGCAGTGCAAGCGCGTGGGCCACCCGCTGCGCCCGCTGCAGTCTGGGAAACACCCGAAATATTAGTACTATCTAAGTTAGTACCAATTCTGGCGTGGGCGCGAGAGCGAACCTGACGATTCTTGAGGACCAAGAAACAACCTCGACCGTGGGCCCCCCATTGATCGAAATGCTGAGCCCTGCAGCTCGTCAACGATCCCACCGGCGAAGGGCTCTCACTGCCCTTGCCCGCCTTTTCCTCGCCACCGCGACGGCATTCATGGTCATCAATGTGAAGGACTTTGACACGTCGCCCACGATGATCACGTCGACCCATGCACGCAGTGTCGCCGCGCTCGCTCCAGAGGGCCCACTCGCCAATGACATCACTCTAACGGAGTCGAACCAGGCCAACGTGTCAGCGCGCTGGTGGAACATCACCTTCATCGATCACGGCGATTCGGCGTGTTCACTACGAGGTGACCCGGTACCGCAATTCGTTCAGGGTGCCGCCAGGAATCCTCTCGGACCTCGGAACCAACAAATTGTGACCCCCCAGCGGCCCAAACAATGTCGTTGGGGCTACCGGCCGGAGGGGGCACCGCCATCGTGGCCGTGACCTCAACTGAACCGTTCATGATGGGATCCAGGTGCGGGGCCGACTTGCGCGAGACCGCTATGAACCTCACCGTCCGCAAATCAACCTTCTTTGTAGAAATCCCCGACGTCACCGCCGCGAGTGACATCCAAAACCTCGGCGCCTGCTCCAAATTCCCCAACCTTGGCTACGACGACGACGTGAGCGTGTGACTACGCTAAAAATCCTCGGAGGGCCAGAGGTTCGTTAGTACTTCGACTCGCGTGAGACCGAGATCGCGTCGACGAGAGTCGTGCAACGTCGCACGGTGATGCCCTTGACGTCCTCCAGGTCACCGCTCGTTGGCACGATGACCCGATCTGCGCCCAGGCGCTGAGCCTCGCGCACTCGACGGGTGAGTCCACTGACCGCTCGCAGTTCTCCCGCGAGCCCCACCTCGCCGACCGCGACGAGCGAACGTGGCACCGCGAACTCCAGAGCCGCCGATGCGACCGCCAGAGCTAGCGCGAGGTCCACGCCCGGTTCCGTCGCGGCGATTCCCCCGGCCGTCGCGGCGAAGACGTCGAGATCACTCACGTTGATGTCGCAGCGCGCTTCGAGGACCGCCAGCATCAAGGACAATCTCTGCGAGGAGACCTGGTGCGCCACGCGACGCGGCGAAGCCGAGCTCGAGGCCACCAGGGCCTGCACCTCGACGAGGAACGAACGTGAACCGTCATTGGTCACGGTAAAGACGACGCCGGGCACGTCCTGGGCGGGTTGGCGAAGCGCCATCGCCGTGTCGGGCAGGTCGCGCAGACCTTCACTGCCCATTTCGAGTAGACCGACTTCGCCCGTAGGACCGAAGCGATGCTTGAGAGCTCTGACAACTCTGAGGGTTCCGTAGCGGTCACCTTCAATGCGAACCACCGTGTCGACCAGGTGCTCGAGCGCCCGGGGGCCGGCCAGCTCGCCGTCCTTGGTGACGTGCCCCACCAGGATGAGTGCCGTCGAGGTGGCCTTGGCCATGTTGCAGAGCCGCGCAGCGGCGTTGCGCACCTGGGAGACGGAACCCGCTACTCCGCCGAGATCGTCGTCACTCATCGCCGAAATCGAGTCAATGACGCATACCTGAGGGCGGCGCTCGTCGATCAACGCCAACGCCGTCGCGACCGACGTGGTGGTCGCCACGTCCAGACCTTCGGGAACGGGGCCCAGCCGCCGAGCACGCTGCGCGACTTGGCCCGCTGACTCCTCGGCACCAATCAACAGCACCGACGCCCCGGTGAGAGCCAGGGCGCGCAGGCTCATGAGAGCCAACGTGGACTTCCCCACTCCGGGTTCACCGAAGAGCAACGTGGTGGACCCCGCGAGCAACCCGCCACCGAGCACCCGATCGAGTTCCGTGACTCCCGTGGACCATCGGGTATCGGTATCGGCACCGATCGTGTGCAATGCAACGGTCGGAGGAGTCTGGGCGCTCGCCAACGTGCGGGTGGCGACCTTCTCCTCGTCGAGCGAGTTCCAGGCCGCGCAACCCGGACAGCGTCCGACCCAGCGTGGCGACGTCGTGCCGCAATCTCGGCAGACGTGAATGGAGTGGGTCTTCACGCCACCAACACTAGGGAAGGTCTGTGACTCTTACGCGTTAGGTGAGAGATCCTCGAAGTCGACCGAGCCCGGTAGGCCCTCGACGCCTTCGAAGCTCAACGACGGACCATCGGGTCCCTCCACCACGTCAATGACGATGGTCTGAGGAGCGTGGAATTCTTTGAAGAGAATCTTCTCGCTCAACACGTCCTCGACGTAAGTCTGGATCGCCCGACGCAGCGGGCGCGCGCCCAACTCGGGGTCGTAGCCCTTGTCGGCGAGGTACGCCTGGGCTCCGGCCGAGAGTTCGAGTCCGAGCCCCTGCACCGCCAACTGTTCACGCAAACGCGCGATGAACAGGTCGGCGATGGCGATGACCTCGTCCCTGGTCAACTCGTGGAAGACGATCGTGTCGTCGATGCGGTTGAGGAATTCGGGACGGAAGTGAGCCTTCAGGGCCTGGTGCACCTTCTCCTTCATGCGCTCGTGACTGGCAATGTCGGTGCCCTTCGAGAAACCGATGGTCTTTCGCAGGTCGGCGGTACCGAGGTTCGAGGTCATGATGAGGATCGTGTTCTTGAAGTCCACCACGCGGCCCTGGGAGTCGGTCAAGCGGCCATCCTCGAGGATCTGCAACAGGGTGTTGAAGACATCGGGGTGGGCCTTTTCGACCTCGTCGAAGAGCACTACGGAGAACGGCTTGCGGCGCACCGCTTCGGTAAGCTGGCCGCCCTCGTCGTATCCCACGTATCCCGGGGGCGAACCCACGAGGCGCGACACCGAGTGCTTCTCCATGTACTCACTCATGTCGAGTTGAATCAGCGCGTCCCGGTCGTCGAAGAGGAACTCGGCCAGTGTTTTGGCGAGTTCGGTCTTGCCGANNACGCCGGTCGGGCCGAGGAAGATGAACGAACCACCGGGACGCTTGGGGTCCTTCAACCCCGCGCGGGTGCGGCGGATGGCGCGGCTCAGCGCGACGATGGCCTCGTCCTGGCCGATGATGTGCTTGTGGAGTTCGTCCTCCATGCGCAACAACTTCGAGGTCTCCTCTTCGGTGAGGCGGTAGACCGGGATGCCGGTCCAGTTCGCCAGCACCTCAGCGATGGTCTCTTCGTCCACCATGTCGAAGGTTTCCCCGCCCGAGGCCTTCACGGTCGCGTCGAGTTCATCCTTCTTGGAAATGAGGTCGCGCTCCTGCTCCTCGAGGGCCTTGGCCTGCTCGAGGGCGCCCTTCTCCATGGCCGACTCCTTGTCGGCCCGGACGCGAGCGATGTCCTCGTCGAAGCGCTTGGCGGCGGGCGGCGCCGACATGCGACGAATACGCAGACGACTACCGGCTTCGTCGATCAAGTCGATGGCCTTGTCCGGCAAGAATCGGTCAGAGATGTAGCGGTCGGCCAAGTTCGCTGCGGCGATCAGCGCCTGGTCAGTGATCTTGACGGCGTGAAACTCTTCGTAGACCTCGCGAAGTCCCTTCAAGATTTCGATGGTCATCGCAATCGAAGGCTGCTCCACCTTGACCGGCTGGAAGCGGCGCTCGAGGGCGGCGTCCTTCTCGATGTGCTTGCGGTACTCGTCAATAGTCGTGGCGCCCACGGTCTGGAGTTCACCGCGCGCCAGCATCGGCTTGAGAATCGACGCGGCGTCGATGGCTCCTTCGGCGGCACCGGCACCCACCAGGGTGTGAATCTCGTCGATGAAGAGGATGATGTCGCCCCGGGTGCGAATCTCCTTCAGGACCTTCTTCAAACGCTCTTCAAAGTCACCGCGGTAGCGGCTTCCCGCCACCAGGGCGCCGAGGTCGAGCGTGTAGAGCTGCTTGTCCGCGAGCGTGACGGGCACCTGATTGGCCACGATCTTCTGGGCCAGGCCCTCGACGATGGCGGTCTTGCCGACGCCGGGCTCACCAATCAGCACCGGGTTGTTCTTCGTGCGACGCGAGAGCACCTGCATGACGCGCTCGACTTCCTTGTCGCGGCCGACCAACGGATCGAGCTTGCCCTCGCGGGCGAACTGCGTGAGGTTGCGGCCGAACTGGTCCAGCACCGCCGAGCCACCCGACGCCTCGGAGTCCGACTTCGAACTCGGACTCGAACTGGGACCAGCTTCCTTGCCCGCCTGACCCGACATCATCTGGATGACCTGGGTGCGCACCCGCGCCATGTCGGCGCCGAGGTCGTTCAGGACCTGAGCGGCGACGCCGTCGCCCTCGCGCACGAGGCCGAGCAGCATGTGCTCAGTGCCGATGTAGGAGTGGCCGAGTTGCAACGCTTCGCGCAAGCTCAGTTCGAGCACCTTCTTGGCGCGCGGGGTGAAGGGGGGTGAGCCGGGGCTCGGGTTGGAGTTGGGGCCAATGGCCTCCTCCACTTTTTCTCGCACCACGTCGAAGGTCACCCCGAGGGCGTCGAGCGCCTTGGCGGCCACCCCTTCGCCTTCACGGATGAGGCCTAACAAGATGTGTTCAGTCCCGATGAAGGCGTGATTGAGGTCGCGCGCTTCTTCCTGTGCGAGTACCAATACTCGCCGGGCCCGGTCTGTAAATCGTTCGAACAATTTGGAATCCTTTTACGTACTCTTGAATTGAAGTGTACCGGTGTGTTGCGTACCTTCATTCTGCACCCAATAGGGCCATAAGGCGCTCATCTAGGGTGTGGGGGTGAACCCCCACGAGCGACTACGACTGGAACTGGTCGAAGCTGATCTCCGGCGCCTGGAATCTCTCCTGGCCGAGTCGGTTATTTTCGGCGATGATTATCTCGATCAAGTGACAACGCACCTGATCTACGCGGGTGGGAAACGCTTACGGCCCATCCTCGCGGTGGCCGCCGCCACCATGGGCGAACGCGAAGCCACCGTGCAGGACCTCCTCGGGGGCGTCTCGGTCGAATTGATGCACCTCGCCTCGCTGTACCACGACGACGTCATGGACGAGGCCGAAATCCGCCGCAACGTCGACTCGGTGAACGCCCGCTACGGGAATCTGATCGCCATCGTCGGCGGCGACTACCTGATGGCCCGCTCGGCCGGCATCGCCGCCGACTTGGGTGTGGAAGTAGCCGGACTCATGGCCCACACGCTCGCCTGGCTCACCCGCGGACAGGTCGCCGAGGTGCGCACCATCTGGTCGGTCGACCGGTCCGAATCCGATTACTTCGAAGCCATCGAGGGCAAGACCGCGGCCTTGATGTCGGCGAGCTGTCGCATCGGGGCCTTGACCGCGGGACACAGTCCCGAGGTGCGCGATGCCTTGACCGAATTCGGCCGGTGCTTCGGGATGATCTATCAGTTGCGCGACGACGTCCTCGACGTCATCGCGACCGACAACCAGTTGGGCAAGCCCGCCGGACAGGACCTCGCCGAAGGCATCTACAACTTGCCCACCCTGGTGGCGATGCGCGACGAGAACCAGGGCGAGGAGTTGCGCTCGTTGCTGGGCTCGCCCCTTGACGATGATGAGCGCGAGCGCGCGCGCAAGTTGGTGGTGGCGAGCGGCGGCGTCGAGGCCACGATCGCCGCGGCCCAGAGTTTTCTCACTGCGGCCGACGCCGCGCTGCGGGTCGTGCCCAGCGCGGGTCTGCGCGACGGACTCACGTCGTTTCTCGCCTCGATGCTCGAGGACTTCCCCGCCTATTAGTCGCGCAGGGGCTTCAAGGTGGGGAATGCGATGACCTCGCGGATGTTGGACTCATCGGCAATCAGCATTGACAATCGATCGACGCCGACGCCGAGACCCGCCGTCGGGGGGAGTCCCCACTCGAGCGCCTTGATGTAATCCTCGTCGATACGCATGGCCTCGTCGTCGCCCGCGGCGGCCAGACGCGCCTGCTCCTCGAAGCGCGAGCGCTGATCGACGGGATCATTGAGCTCCGAAAAGCCATTGGACAGCTCGCGCCCGGCGGCGTAGGACTCGAAACGCTCAGTCAACTCCGGATCGACCTGGTGGCGGCGCGCCAGGGGTGAGACTTCGACCGGGTAGTCCGTGACGAAGATCGGATTCCACAGCGACTCCTCGCAGGTCGCCTCGAAGAGTTCGGCCAGGCAGCGCCCGGGACCCCACGAGTCGTGGATCTCGACCCCGCGCTCGTTGAGCAACTCGACGAGGCGCTCGCGCGCAGTATGCACCGACACGTCCTCGCCCACCGCCTCGGACGCCAGTTCGGCCATGGTGCGTCGGGGCCAGGGAGCCGCAAAGGAGAACGCGCGGCCCTGGTACTCGACTTCGGTGGTGCCCAGGACGTCCATCGCGACGCCGGCGACGAGCTCCTCGGTGAAGGCCATCATGTCGTGATAATTCCAGTACGCCGCGTAGAGCTCGAGCATGGTGAACTCAGGGTTATGGCGCGGGCTCACGCCCTCGTTGCGAAAAACCCGGCCGAGTTCAAACACCCGCTCGAACCCGCCCACCACGAGGCGCTTGAGCCACAGTTCGGGCGCAATGCGCAAGAAGAACTCCGAGTCGAGCGCATTGTGAAAGGTCACGAAGGGCCTCGCTACCGCACCGGTGGCGATGGCGTTGAGCATCGGGGTCTCGACCTCGATGAAATTCGCGGCCCAGCACCGCTCGCGGATGGAGCGCACCACGTCGCTGCGGCGCGCCAGGGATTGGCGCGACGCGGGATTGGCCCAGAGGTCGGCTTCGCGGTGGCGGTAGCGCAGGTCGAAGTCGCTGATACCCGCCCACTTGTCACCGAAGTTGTGCAGTGCCTCCGCCAGTTGCACCCACGACGCCACCTTGACCGAGAGTTCGCCGCGCTTGGTGCGCACGACTTCACCGGTCACGCCGACCCAGTCGCCCAGGTGCAGTTTGGTGAAGTCCTCGAATTCCTGCGCGACGGCCGAGAGGGCGAAGAGCTGGATCTCGCCGCTCGAGTCGCGCAGTGTCGCGAAGGCCAGTTTGCCCTGGGTGCGCATCAACATCACCCGACCGGCGACGTTGACGACGGCGCCCGACTCCTCGCCGTCCACCAGGTGGGCGTAGGTGCTCTGCAGCGTGCCGGCGAAGGCGTTGTGGTCGAAAGTGTAGGGGGTGTTCACGTGATGGCTCCTGAATGATTCCGTTCATGAACGATACGCAATCCGTGAAGAGCCAACCACGGTTCGACGTGCTGGACCGACTTGGTGTGGGGCGCGATCAGGCCCGCCAGCCCGCCGGTGGCGATCACCGTGACGTCGCCGATCTCCAGCTTGATACGTTCGACCACGCCGTCGACCTGTCCCGCGAAGCCGTAGAGCACCCCGGACTGGATCGATTCGACCGTCGAGCGACCAATCACCGATCGCGGTCGCACCAGCTCCACCGAGCGCAGCGCCGACGCCTGGGTGTAGAGGGCCTCGAGCGAAATCGCCACGCCCGGGGCAATAGCGCCGCCCAGGTACTCTCCCTTGGCCGAGACCACGTCAAAGACCGTCGCGGTGCCCATGTCGACGATGATGAGCGCCCCGGGGTAGAGGTCGTAGGCCCCGACGGCGTCGGCGATGCGATCAGCACCCACCTCGCGAGGGTTGTCGTACAAGATGGGCATACCCGTCTTGGTACCCGGGCCCAGCACCGTCATGTCGAGTTCGGAGAACCAGCGGTTCGCCATGCGCCGCAGTTGCGTGGTCACCGAGGGCGCCGAGGACGAGATGGCCATTGCGCTCACCGCGGTGCGCAGATCGAGCCCCTCGAGGTCGAGGAGTTGGGTGAGCATCATGGCGTGTTCGTCGGGCGTGCGCTCGGTCAACGTGGAGATGCGCCAGTGATACGCGAGGCCGTGCTCGCCACTCGCGCGGGCGAAGCCCATGGCGTCGGGCTGCTCGGGCCGGTCGGGCCCGAAGAGTCCGATGACGGTCTCGGTGTTTCCTACGTCGATGGCTAAGAGCACGTCACTCCCTTTTCGCTGAGATCAATCTCGTCGTTGTCAATCAGTCGCACGCCCTCGACGAATCCCGCCACCAGCGCGCGGCCCACCACCCGGTCCTCGTCGGCCAACGGCGTCAACGTCGCCCCATCGACAATGTCGGCGTACGCCACGTCCACGCCCGATGACGCCATCACCTCGCGCATCAGCGCGCGGCGCCCACTCGCGACACCGCTCGATTCGATTCCGGCGTACAGGGCTCGCGACAAGGCCGTCGCCGTCCTCAATCCCTCGGGGCTGAGACGCGCGTTGCGACTCGAGAGCGCGAGACCGTCCTCGCCGCGACGGGTCGCACAACCCACCACTTCGACGTCAAAGGCCAAATCGCGCACCATGCGCCGCACGACCACGAGTTGNNCCATCAAAGTGGCCGGGGCGCCCTTCACCCTCGAGGTGATCGCCGAGTTCCTCGACCGAGACCGTGGTCAGCGTGGGCGCGGGATAGTCCGGCCACATCTCGAGAAGCGACGGTCTCACGAAAATGTCCACGCCCGCCGAGACGGCCACCGCGGCGTCGGCGTCCGGACTGTGCGGGTACCTCGCGAGGTCCCCGACGTCGGAGAACTGGCGCGGATTGACGAAGGAGGTGAGCACCACCACGTCGCCGTTCTCTCGCGCGCGACGCACGAGCGACAGGTGCCCGTCGTGCAGGGCACCCATGGTCGGCACGAGTCCGACCCGGTGCCCGTCGTCGCGCACTGACTGGGCGATCTCGCGCCACGAGGCAATGGTGTTCAGGCGTTCCACGGCACCGCTCGCGCGTCGGCCAAGCGCAGCGCGCGCTCGGCGAGGGCGCGGTACGTGGCGCGCTCCTCGTCGGGCATCGACTGCAGATGCGCGTCGATGGTGGCGAGGTCGCC
>PLEI01000071.1 GCA_003136415.1 Acidimicrobiaceae bacterium
GTGGCCACCTACGCCGACGCGGTGGCGCTCATCAACGCCAATCCCTACGGCAACGGCACGGCCATCTTCACGCGTGACGGCAACGCTGCGCGACTCTTCAGTCGCCAGGTGAGCGTGGGCATGATTGGCGTCAATGTGCCGATTCCCGTGCCGGTGTCGAGCTATTCCTTTGGCGGATGGAAGAACTCGTTGTTCGGCCATTCGCACATCTACGGGCCCGAAGGAATCTCTTTCTACTCACGCGCCAAGGTGGTCACGACGCGCTGGCCACTGGCCTCAGAGTCCCAGATCGACCTCGGGTTCCCGCGAACTCGCTGATCCGAGCGCCACGCGCCACCTAGACTCACCATCGCGGCGCCCGCGGTTCCCTGACGCGCCCAGTACGAGGTCCCATGAGCAAGCAACACAGCAGCATCCGCGCCTATGGCATCTTGGTGCACGAGGGCGCAGTGGCCCTCGTGCGCTCGTCCAATCCCAATCACAACCCGCCGTTGTGGTGGTTGCCCGGCGGCGGAATCGACTTCGGTGAGACACCCGAGCAGAGTCTCACGCGCGAGTTTAAGGAAGAGACCGGCCTCAGCGTCACCGCGCCCGCGCTCTTATCGGTCACCAGCGACGTGCGTAAACGCGACAACGGCGATCGCATCCACACGGTGCGCATCATCTACACCGTGACCTGGCTCGGCGGCGACCTCACCCACGAAGTGCACGGCACCACCGATCACGCGGCGTGGTATCCCATCGACGAGCTCGACACGCTCAATTTGGCCGAATACGCGCGCGAGGCATTTCAGGCGGTCGTGCGAAAGTAGCGACGTGCCAAGGACGACTTGGCGATCTTTCCCGTTCCGTTCGTCGGCAGGCGATCCCTCGTAAAGACAATGCGCGTGGGGATCTTATAGATCGCGAGACGCGTCGCCAAGAACTCCGTCAGTTGCTCTTCAGTGAGATGGGCCTCCTCGCGCAGCACGATCACTGCGGCCACCGCCTCTCCCATTCGCTCGTCGGGCAATCCGCACACGGCGGCCTCCCACACCGCCGGATGCTCATAGAGAACTGACTCAACCTCGGCGCAGTAGACATTGGTACCGCCGCGCAGGATCATGTCCTTTAATCGGTCTTCAATGAAGAGGAAGCCCTCCTCGTCGATATACCCCACGTCGCCGGTTCGCAACCAACCTTCCACCAATGTCTCGGCGGTGGCTTCGGGATGACGCCAATACCCGCGAAAGAGGGTGGGACCCGACACCCATATCTCGCCGATCTGGCCACCGGAGACAACGCTGCCTGCCGGATCACGAATTTCGACGTCCATCACGACCGTCGGCGTCTGGCCCGTCGACGTCGGGTGGCGCTGATAGTCGTCTCCATAATTCTGGGGACCATACGCGTTGGATTCGGTCATGCCAAAAGCCAGGTTGGGGCGACCGTTCACGAAGATCTCGTCCACCCGTGCGACGAGGGCGGGTGGGGCGGGCGCACCACCACCGCCGACCGAGACCAGTGACGAGGTGTCGAACTTGGACACGTTGGGAGAGTTGATGAGGTCCCAGGACTGGGTCGGTACGCCGACAACGTTGGTCACCCGGTGGCGCTCGATGAGGCCGAGTGCCGCCTCCGGTTCCCAGCGATACATCATCACCAATTTGAAGTGCCACGAGAAACACGAGAGCATGACCGGTACGCAACCGGTCACGTGAAACAGCGGCACGATCAAAATGAAGCAGGTGGGGTCACCCGGCGGATGATCGCGCGGTCCGCGTCGACGACCCTCGACGATGAGTCCCGTGGAAAACGCCATCAGTGTCTGGCATATCGCGTCGTTCGTCGACACCGCGCCCTTGGGCTGACCCGTCGTGCCCGAGGTGTAGAGGATTGTCGCGTCGTCGCTACCCGATATCTCCACCAACGGCATCGTCGCGCCCTTGACGACGATGTCGACCCAGTGCACGACGCCGGCGGGAGTGGGGGCGGTCACGTCGCCGCGCGCCAGCACAATGGGGGTCTGACGGCGCCGGCACGTCTCGAGCACCCGCGCGCACCGCTCGGGGTCGGCGATGAGAATGTTCACGTCGGCGTCGGAGATGGCGAAGTCGAGTTCGTCTGAAGTCCACCACGCGTTGAGCGACACCGCGATGGCCCCGACTGACACGGTGGCCGCGAAGGCGACGATCCACTCCGGGACGTTGCGCATCGCAATACCCACGCGGTCGCCGTGACGAACACCGAAGTGGTTGACTAGCGCGTCGGCGAACTCATCGACCGCGCGCATCACATCGTCAAAGGTCCATTCCTCCCCCTCGTAGACCAGGAAGGTCTCGAGGGCACCGCGGGCGCCGTCAAAGATGTCGCGCAAGGTCGGCGGAGAATTCGTAAAGACGCGACGAGTTACCCCATCACTGGTGCGCGCCGTCACTTCAAAAAGCTGGCCTGGCGCGGTGACTTGGGAAATCGCGTCACGTAAACTCAGTCCCACCCGGCTCCCTTCGTGCATCACTCAGCCTAGGAGAAGTACTCTCCTCGCATGTACCACGACCGCGTCACCATCGCCGTCCACGTCCATCCCGGTGCGCACCAACGCGGCGTGGGTGGATCCCATGGTGACGCCCTCGTCGTGCGGGTCGCGGCGCGCGCGGTCAACGGCGGCGCCAACGAGGAAGTCCTTTCCTCGCTCGCCCGGGCCTTCGGACTGCGGCGTCACCAAGTGAATTTCGTGCGCGTAGTTCGTTCGAGGGACAAGTTGGTGATACTCGAGGGGGACGCCTCCACACTCAACGCCCGCTTCCACGAACTCTTGGAGGCGACCACTGACGGTGCCGCGTCGACTGAGAGGGGCCTTTAGTCACTCGCGGGTCGTGAGAGGGTTCACACAACGCAGTTGAGAGGACCCTCCGTGATCGCTAGCACCTATCCGTTGGCCGACGTCTTCGTGTCGACCTTGTACTTCGCCATATTGATTGCGTGGATCATTTTGGTCTTTCACGTCTTCCAGGACATCATGCGCAGCCACGACCTCAGCGGCGCCGCCAAGGCGGTGTGGGTGCTCTTCATCCTGGTGCTGCCCCTACTCGGCTGCTTGCTCTATCTCGTCGTACGTGGTGGCTCGATGCACCTACGCCAGGAGCGCGCAACCCAACAGCAACGAGACGCATTCGAAAATTACATCCGTCACGTCGTCGCGACGAAGGATTCTCACGATTCGAAGGAGACGACGCCCTAACGCAGGGCGACGCTGGCCGCGGCCTTTTGGGCCATGCGCTCGACGGTGTCAGTGATCTTGGCGACCACCTTGTCGAGTTCCAATCGCGCGGTCTCGGCTTCCTTGGTGAGGCCCGCCAGGTGGTCCACGTCCCACAGGTCAAGGACGGGGGTGACGACGTCCTTGAGGAATTGGGTAAGTCCGTAAATACCCTCGCGCGCAATGCGAACGGCGTGGCGCGTGAAGCTCGGAATTCCGGTGCCGGGCATGGCGAAATTAGTGACCTGCTTGGCCGCGGCAATCATCATCATCGAGGGGTCAATGGCGAACGCCGCCAGTGCGAGGTCACGGTAGAAGAGGTAGTGCTTGGTCTCGTCGCCAGCCACCAGGGCGAGGACGTTGCGGCCCATCTTGTCGTCCTTGGGCAGATGTGCGCCGGTGTTGCGGTGGGCAATCTGCGTCGCACGCTCCTGAAATGAGACGTAACAGATGAGATCGGCGAAGGAGTCGGGCTCGGGGACCTCACCGCGGGCCATCTGCACTCGACGCCCGTCTTCGAGCAACACGGGATCGATACAACGCGTGATGTGCACCCAGTCGCGCATCACCATCGAGTGCCGATTCTCCTCCATCGTCCACTGGTAATTCCAGTCACGAATCGGGTGCCCCTTGGGGGCGTGCGACAAGATCGAATTGGTGTAATAGGGCAGGTTGTCTTCGGTGAGCAGATTCACGTAGATTGAACTGCGCACGCCGTCGGTGACCGGGTAATCCGTTTCCTTCCACGGGTGGGTGCCGAAGTCTTCGCCCGCACCCCAGTCAATTTGCTCGTGCGGATACCACAGGCGCGGCGCCTCCATGTGGCGGTTGTACAGGCGCTCGACGTCGGGTGCGATTTCCAGGAGCAGGTTCGTTCGACTCTGGGGTAATCGCATGGCTGACAAATTAGTTCTTTCACAATGGCGACCGATGGGTGGCGCTTCCATCGTAATGCTCTAAAGCCATATATAATCTACGTCTTGTGATTCTTGTCACAAGTAGCTCAAGTAGCCTGATGATCTCGTGAATCTCCTTGAGTCCCTCGTACCATCTGATTTTCGACGTGCCTTGGACCCTCCCCTTCGCCGATTCTTCATGGGCATCCTCGTCAGTTGCTTCGCGATGGGACTCACCCTCTCTCTCTACGTCGTGTATTTGCACAACGTCCTGCGCTTCTCGGTCGCTTTCTCCACATTGGTGCTCGCTCTCTCATCGTTGGCCGGTCTCGTGACGAGTCCGCTGTGGGGATCCCTGACCGACCGAATCGGCCCCGTCAAGGTTCTACTCATCACCGGCGTCACTGACGCGGGTGCCTTGGCGTACTGGGCCTTCATCCACTCCCCCCGCGGCGCCATCATCGGAGGACTACTCCTGGCTATCTTCGGCGGAGCGGGCTGGGGTCCGGGAAGCACCTTGCTCGTGCGTCTGGTTCCCCCCGAACACCGACAGCGCGCCTATGGATTCAACTTCATGCTGGTGAA
>PLEI01000076.1 GCA_003136415.1 Acidimicrobiaceae bacterium
ACACAAGATTCCCGCATAGCTCGGCGTGAACCCTGTTTTGGGTGAACGTATTGGCGAAGCCATTCGAGAGCTCAAGCGCGCGGGCAGCACCGTGGTGGTCGTCGAACACAACCTCCCCTTCATCGAAAAGACCTGCGACGAAGTGGTGGTGATGGACTTGGGCTCGGTCATCGCACAGGGCCAATTCAGCGATCTTCGCGACAACGAGCGCGTTGTGGACGCTTACCTCGGAAATGACGACGAATGAGTGAGACCATGTCCGATGCCACCGTCGTCCTGCGCGTCGCCAATCTGACCGCCGGTTATGGTGGTGCGCCCATCATTGACAATGTTTCCCTGGAGGTCAAGAAAAGTAAGATCACGGCGATTGTCGGCCCTAACGGCGCCGGAAAATCTACCCTGCTCAAGGCCATCATGGGCGTCATCAAGTCGACGAGCGGCCAAGTGTCTCTCTTAGGCAAAGAATGCACCAACATGGCGCCCGAGAAACTCGTGAGATTGAAGTTGGCCTACGTCCCCCAGGTCGCCAATACTTTCCCGGACCTCACCGTGCGCGAGAACCTCGAAATGGGGGGCTACCTCCGACGACACGGCGTGAGCGAACGTATCGAGGAATTGTGCGTTCTCTTTCCCGATCTGCGCAAGTCCCTTCGTCGCAAGGCCGGCGCGCTCAGCGGCGGCCAACGCAGCATGCTCGCCATGGCGAGAGGGCTGATGCTCGACCCCGAAGTCATGTTGCTCGACGAGCCCAGCGCAGGGCTCTCCCCCATCCTGCAAAAGGCCCTGTGGGAACAGATCGAGGCCGTTGCCGCCACTGGTGTGGGCGTGTGTGTCGTCGAACAGAACACCCGCCGATCCCTTCGTCACGCCGACTGGGGATACGTGTTGGTACAGGGCAAGAACCGTCTCGATGGTCCGGCGCACGAGTTGCTGCACGACCAAGAGGTCATCGACCTCTACGTCGGGCGAATGTCGTAGTAGATCGAAAAATCTCATAAGAGAGAGGCATCAAACTAAGGGGGAATGAAGTGACAAAAAGAAACAGATTTGTCTCAGTTCGAACCATCACGAGTGCGATGGCATTCACGACGGTGCTCGGCACTGGTATGACATTTGGATTCAACGCCGACGCGGGGGCCACGTCGGGCACCGTATCCTACGGGGTGCTGTCGTGCTTCACCGGACCGCTAGCCAGCTTGGGAGAAGGAATATACCAAGGTGCTCAGATTGCTCAGGCGCAAGTAAATGCCGCGGGCGGCGTACTGGGCAAAAAGTTGCAGATCCCTCAAGGTGACACTGGTTGTGACCCGGTGGAAGGAAAGACCGCGCTGCTGAAGTTGCTCTCGGGCGGTGGAATCGCTGGCATCATCGGGCCGACCACCCAGGAAATCAATGCCGTCGAGCCGGTGCTGAAGGCGAACAAGATGATTGACGAGTTCCAGGGTGGCGACACTGGTCGCGACCACCAGACGGACCCGTACTTGTTCCGCGATAGCCCATCGGACTCTCAGCTCGGTGTGGCCATGGCCACGTACGCGCACATCAAGGGGTACAAGAAGGCGGACTTGCTCTTCTATTCCGACGCTGCCGCGCAGACCATTGTCGCCCCGGTGAAGTCAACCTTCATCAAGTTCGGTGGCACCGTCATCCACACGTACATCATCACCGCGGACCAGTCGTCCTACACCAACACGGTGGCCCAAGTGATCTCGGACAAACCTCAAGTGATCTTCTCTCAGACGGACGCACCCACGGTGGCGGTGCTGTCGACTGAGTTCAGCCAGTTGGGTTCAAAGATTCCCTGGATCGGCACCGACGTGACGACAAGCAGCGATTACATCAAGGCCTTCGGGGTCACGAGAGCTCATTCGACCCTGACGTCGGTGATGGGAACCTCGGTCACCGGACAGGCCAACAACGTCTTCATGGCCGGATTCAAGAAGATGTTCCCGACGAAGGCTGCGGCAGGTCCCCTTTCGGGCTCCAACTACGCCTACGACGCGGTTATCACCCTGGCCCTCGCGGACTCGTACGCCAAGACCACGAACGGCACAACGGTTGCGGGGGCCATGACCAAAGTCACCAACGCTCCGGGCACGGCGTGCTACTCGTATTCGAGTTGCCTGAAGCTGCTGAAGGCCGGCAAGAAGATCAATTACGAGGGAGCGAGTGGCAGCATCGACTACAACAAGTACCACAACACCTTTGGGCCCTACGCGCCGTTCATTGCGAACGCCCACACGGGGAATGAAGCACAGGGTTCGCCCCTGTCAGCCAAGGTGCTGGGCGACGTGACGAACTGCACCACCACGTCAAAGTGCCTGGCGGTCTTGACAGCCGACGGCATCAAGTAGGAACTTCACTCCAAGGGAAACGCCATGGGCGGATTTCTCACCACGGCGTTTCCCTTGGAGTGGCCCGGTAGCAATGAAGTACGCCAGCGAGCGAACATGATCGGACCGACACAATTGAGTTTTGAACCGAATCCACCCGGCTCTGACGGCGCGAGCGGTCCGCTCGCGGGTATTCACGTTCTCGACCTCTCGCGAGTGCTCGCTGGTCCGTACGCCGCGATGATCCTCGGGGACCTAGGCGCCGAAGTCATCAAGGTGGAGCAGCCGGGGGGCGGTGACGACACCCGAAGATGGGGTCCGCCCTTCATTGATACTCCTGACGGGCCCGAGAGCACGTATTTTCTCTCGGCGAATCGCAACAAGAGAAGCGTGACCGTAGATTTGAAGGATCCCGACGAGCGCTCGTTCATCGAGAAGATGGTCAACTGGGCCGACGTCATCATCGAAAACTTCCGTCCCGGGGTAATGGACCGTCTGGGGCTCGGCGACGCGGTCCTCGAAGCACTGAATCCGTCACTGGTGCGCCTCTCCATTAGCGGCTTCGGCGACGACGGACCCGAGAGTCGACGAGTGGGCTACGACCACATTCTCCAGGCCGAGGGCGGTCTCATGTCGATCACCGGTGCGCCCGAAGGCCCCATGGTGAAGGTCGGTGTTCCCATCGCGGACATCACGGCCGCGCTCTACGGGGTCATCGGCATCTTGGCGGGGCTCCTCGAGCGCGGCTCGAGCGGTCGGGGCCAGCGAGTCTCCACCTCCTTATTGGCCGGACAGATCGGACTGCACACCTTCCAAGGGACTCGCTACCTCGTCGCGGGCGAAGTCCCCCCGCCCTCGGGGAATCAGCACCCTACGGTCTGTCCCTACGGAGTGTTCAGCGCGAGTGACGCGCCCATCGTCATCGCCGTAGGCAATGACGCGATTTGGAGACGCTTCGCACCCCTCGTAGGAATCGATCCCTCGCTGGAGATCTTTTCAACGAATGCCCAGCGAATCGCGAACCAGCGCGAACTCAATGAACTGATGGCACCGGGACTGATCGCGCGCACCGTGGCGCAGTGGCTGGTGCTCTTCGACGAGGCGGGAGTTCCCGCGGGGCAAGTCAAGACTATTGATCAGGTCTACGACACCGAGCAGGTGCGCCAGCAAGGCCTCGTCTGGACCGGCGAACACTCGACCCTGGGAAAAATTGAACTGCCCGGTAGCCCACTTCGCTATGGGAGAAGTACGGTTTCGATGCGCTTGGCGCCCCCCACGCTCGGCGAGCATTCAACCCGGATACGCGAAGAATTGGGCGGCGATGTATAGGACTTTTTCCATGAGACCGTCACGAAACGCCACGTTGCTGACTCGACTTTGCGTAGCGCAGATGAGGCTCCCGTGACCACGAAGACTCGATTCGGTCGATCAATTTCGCTCACGCGCACGCGCCTTGATAAACGGTGGCGGAGATCAACCAAGTGGTTACGCGCCCGACGCCACCCTCGATTGGCGGTACCTCCCGCGACATCCGTCATTGCGGAGAAAGTCGACGGCGGCGTCTTCGAGATTCGTCTCAATGGTGGCCAGCGCCGCAACGTTCTGGGTCGTTCCACCATTGACCGCATCGAGGAACTCGTCGCCACCCCGCCCCACGGGACCAAGGTGATCGTGATTACCGCGGAACCGCCCGATTTTTGCGCGGGGTACGACTTAGTGGAAGCCTCCCTAGGTCGAGCCGAAGAGTTGATCGCGCACGAGAGTAACTTCGCGGCGTTGCGCACATCCGTCTACCCGATCGTCGTGGCGTTGCTGGGCAACGTCATTGGTGGTGGACTCGAACTCGCACTGTCGGGCGACATCCGCCTCGCGTCTCCCGAAACCAGATTCGCTATTCCGGCGGCCAAGTTGGGCCTCGTCTATTCCGAAGCAGGAATTCGTCTCGTGGTTGATACTCTCGGAGAAAGTCTGGCCCGGGCAATGTTCCTTGGCGGACGCGACGTCTCGGCGGAAACGGCACTCTCGATTGGCCTCGTGAGCGAAATCGTGGGTCGCGAGCAATTGCGCTCACGCGCGCTCGAGTACGGGGCCGCCATCGGGTCGTGGTCGGCGACGGCAGCCAGCGGGAATCGCCAGATTCTCGACGCCATCGCGGGTCGGGTCGTGGTGGACACGACTGAGTTGCGCCTCGGGAGCTTTGCGGCTAACGGCGACCTCGCCCACAGCATTTCAAATTTCGTGAAGCGTCGCGCACAAGCTCCCGGCGGCCTCGTCGAGAAATAACGTCGGCCAAGGAAGGCCAGTCCATTGGCTTTCACCGCGACATTCACTCCGTGGAGATCTCCATGGACGGATTCAATCAACGAGAGCGCGGTCCGCCGTGAATTCCACGGTCAGCCACAGATCGTGCGGAATCGTCTTGAGCATGCGAAAGAGCACGTGGCGCACCTGGTCGGACTGGGCCACCGTCCAACTGGGATCGACGACGAAGTCGATCTCGACGTAGAACTTGCGACCGATCTTGGTCATACGCATGTGCCGGTCGGTGAGGGCGAACTGAAAGGCGACGTGGTCCAGGGCCAACTTTGCGGCCTCTTGGAGTTCGATATCGGGAACACCTTCGATGAGTTCGATGAACGTGGTTCGCACCATGCCGGCGGGTGGAATGACGAAGAGGCAACACGCGCCTATCACGAGCGACGGGTCAATGTACTTAGCGCCCACCGCCCAACTGGTGCCCGCAATGATGCCCGCGGCAATGAACGCGAGGAGAATTGCCAAGCCCAGTCCCGCGCCCGCGAGCCACTGCGTCGCCTCGGCGCGCACGAGCTCAGACTTTTGGGCCACCCGACGCAGGCGCCACCAGATGAAGAGAGGAATAGCCAGAGCGGTCACCGCGTAGCTGAAGCTCCAGCCATTGGGTACTTTGGTGCCACCGCTGATGATTGAAAGAATGGCGTTGAACGAGGCGTAGGCACAGGTCGCGAGGAGCGCTACGCCCTCGATACCAATAATGAGGGGCACCAGTGCTTCACGCCCGTAGGGGTAGCGAATCGTGGGGCCCTCCTCCACCAAGTGAGAAACCCTCATGGCCATCCACGTCAGTCCGATGCCCAGAAAAGTATAGAAACCATCAAAGAGCACGATCTGTGAGCCACCAATGATGCCGATGGTTATACCGACGATCGCCAACGCCATCCCCATCACGATGGACAGGCTGAGGGCGCGGCGTTCTTGTCGAAATTCTCTTGATTTCGCAGATTTCTTCGATGAACTCACCGCTCTACCACTCCTAAATTTGCGTTGTTCCTACCAGTCTCCTTCAGGGCCACGCATCAATCGCCGATACCCCTTTGACCCCCTGGCGAGGCCTACTGAATCGACAACGTCGTTTTAGGTGCACGAATTCGGCCGCTCCACCAGCCCCGCAGCGGTGCCGGTACAACTTCTCTCGAGCCGTCAATTCCAATCGAAAGCCCTGGGCGAGATAGCGCCGTCGCTACGAAATGGTGAGCGCCACAGATTTGGACGTCGACAATCGATTCGACCTCGAGGAAGCGAACTTCGCGACAATCAGGTGACGACCCTTCGCTAGTGCGTGGTGAGTGCTGCAACTTCCCTTGCTTCGAGCTGAAATGGCGATGGTGCAGAGAGTGACCGAGCCCGACATCACGTGCACGCTGCCCTGGGGTACGTCGGGCGAGCCATTGGTCATCACGTGCACGCTGAAGACCACCAAATGAGCACGAGTATGAGACACCTTGGTTTTGGAAATCTTCAGTGACGTCGACGTGGATGCCGGGGAGATTGTCACTCTTGCGTAGTTCGAAGCGACTGACGAACCGCCGCTGTCGATCGCGATCACGTGGGCGTAATAGGTCCTGCCACCCCGCAAGTGAAGTGCCTTAAATGACGTTCCCGTCACCGCGACTCCACCGGGGTAGAGTTGCTTCGCCGCAGCGCCGGAGTTCAAACTGACGTAGACCCGATAGCCAGTGACGCTGAGACCTACAGGCAACGCGGGTGCGCTCCACGTAATCGAAGCCGAGTCCACGTCCGCCTTGGCCACCACCTTGGTCGGTGGCAACGGAGCGAGCGGCTTCCATTGGGCGTAGAGCGTCACGTTCCCCGGAGTACTGTACGTGGCCGCATTGGGGTAGGACACGCCACTTCCATTGGGACTCGTGTTCCAGTCCACGAATGAGTACCCAGTGCGCGAGAATGTATCGACGGGAAGGTTGGCTGGCGAATTCGCGTCGACCCAGTTCATCGAGCCGATGCCGCCATTGGCGCTGAAGGTAACCTTGAACAGGGCCCATTGGGCAAAGAGGCTCGCCGAGGACTTGATCGTGACGTTCTCGCCCTCATTAAAGGCAGTGCCACCACTGCCCGTTGAAGTTGAGTTCCAATCGATGAAAACCTTGCCCGGGTCGGTGAAGGCGTTGGGCGCCAAGCTCAACGCAGTGCCGACCGCGGCGGTCTGTGGAGTCATCTGACCCGTTCCCCCATTGGGGTCGTAGAGGACTGTCTGTTGCGAATTCAGCGCGCACGAGTAGTTCGAATTGACGTTTTGAAATTCGTTTTGACTGAATTCTTCTTGGATGAAGTAGTGATCACCGTTGATCGTCTGGTTGTATTCAGCGCCCGATGTGCCCCGATAATTCAACGAGTCGCCGTAGATGTAAGCGCAGTCGTCACCCACTTCACTATGAACAGCGTCCGTCCAACTCGACGGTGAGCCACCCGGATACGGATCAGTGATTGATTCGCTAATCTCGTGACTCATCACGCTGACTTCGGTATCCGCGTCGAAGTTGCCATTCGGCGCCTGATTTCCGACGGGTGAGGTGTCCAGAAACGAACCCCCGTCCGAACTACAAGTGTCCCCGGTGGGACCGTCGACGAGGGCGTAGGGCAGCGCCGCGTAGATGGTGCTGCCTCCGTAGCTGTGATATCCGCAGAAACCAGACGAGTTCGTTCCTCCCACGTTGCACGTCCCGCCCTGGCTGACGTTTCTACCATCATAAAAACACGACTCAACCCCCTTGGGGAGAAAGACGATGTAGAGGTGATTCAAATCGCTGAGGAGACCGCGTCCCGTCAGCACCGTCGCCAACTCGGCTTGAATCTGTGAGTCAGTTACACAAGCACTGTCCGTCGATTGGTCTGAAAAGACCGCACCCCCGTCCACGGCACATCCAGTGGAGACGGTGTGTGACGGGAATACGGTGGTGTCGGTAATGGCGGGTCCCGCGGTGAATTGGTCGAGAAAAGGATGGAGACTGCCGTCACTGTATTGCGTGAGGACCGAGAAGACATTGTTGGTAGATCCACTGTCGTGAGCGATGTCAGCGATGAACTTCGACGTAATTCCCGTGTACGTCGAGTCAAAGTTGTAGCCAGACGGTACCCAGTAAATCGGTGTGATGGTGACGGCAGTAGTCGTTCCCATGACCGGGCCGCCTCCCGTCGTAAACGGCGGCGAGCCCGAGTAGATGTAATAGGGCGGTTCCGTGTTGACGCTACTGGCGGTTTTGGCGGCACAGTTGACCTGGACGATGGGCGACGACGAGTGGGGGATCTGAAGTCCCGCTATCTTGCCGACGTGAGTCGTCGGCGCGGCACCACACGTGCTGGCCAACGCGTTCGTCGTCGCCAGCGCGGCGGTACCACCCACCAGTCCGAGTGATACCAATGACCAAGCAATAACCAACACAACCGACGTTCGCCAGGTCTTCACTCGTTTCCCCGTTCTTCGAGTCAATCAACCGCGGCCATCAGGGGCGGAAGGCTCCCCATGTCTATCACTGGGCGCCATTTCACAAACTGAAACGACGTTATGGTTTTTGACTCTCTCGACGACGATGTGCTGAGTCGGTCAAGCCACACTCAGCCGGCGGCGATCAGATCGTGTCGCGACATCAGTGCCCGCCGGGTACCCCAAGACGCCGCCGCGAGACCCACCAGCATCATGAGACCACACCCAATCATTGGCGCGGGTGCGATCGCGCGCGCCGATCCCATAATTCCCGAGGCGAAGAACCAGCCAGCGTGCCGAGCCATTTGCACCCACCAGACCAACAATGACGCAAAGATCGTGAACATCGAGCCGGTAGTCCCCAAGGCCAGCCATGAAAGCACTCGAAACTCGTGAACTGAGTACTCAAGACGAAGCGCAACTCGTCCTAGCGTGATGGTCCCCACTGCGAGACAGACGACCACAATCGCGAACCACGCCAGTCCCACCCACCGGTACAGCCAGAGACCACCGTTTCTCTGCGACGACGTCAGGTGATGCGCCATCACCACGATGGCGCTCGTGGTGACAACCGCAATCAGTGTCGCGTAGAAAGCCGGGCGCACCAGCCGAAGAGTCGCGCTCACACCGTTCTCTCGAAAGAACCGCAAGAAGCTTCTGCCCGATAGCACCGCGGCCACGAGACACAAGGCGCCGCCGACGAACGCCGCGATCTGCAAAACAGTCATTGCCGTGGCCGGTATGGCGCGACTGGCCCGAGGTGTCACCACGTCCCAGTGCTCGCTGTATTTGGCGAAACCGGCGCCCGCCACGACGAAGAGGGACCACGCCGCGAGCACCGTCAACGCGCCGGCACGCAATTGATCCGCCCGTCGCGACGTGCGACCGACAAAGCCGGTCGCACGGCAGTACTCGTTCGTGCCCGCTCTCGCAATGGCCAACCAGGCCCGCGCGGGAAGCCGACGCTGGGGGTAGGTCTCGAGGAGTAAATCAACGAGTTCATTGCCGTAACTCTCTCGCCACGCGACGGGATACCAGCGAAGGACCCGGCGCGCGACATCATCGCGCCGGTTCATGCTGGCCTCCAGGCGACGGTGCCCAAACGCCGCGAGCCCACCGAGGCCAGACGAGCCATATCCGCCACGACGTCGGCCAAGGCGACCGACCCCGCCGCAGTGATCCGGTAAGGGCGACGACGATCCACTTCTGGTTCGGGCGCAATCAGCCCACTCTCTTCGAGTCGGGTGATCGCGCCATAAAGAGTGCCCGGGCTCAACGTCACCCCCGCGAACTCCGCGATGTCCTTCGCGAGAGCGTATCCGTGCTTGGCACCGTCGGCCAAACTCGTCAAGATCAGCATCCAGGGATCATTCGGCCGTCGTAGACCCGCGTTCGATGTTTTCTGGGGCATCTCCAGATGCTACTACGTATCGCGTAGTAGTTTCACTACCCGCGATCCAGTGCGGCAATCCTCAGGATCGCTCCGGGACGGTGGCCATACTTGTACCTATGGCGAAGTCGCACGACTACATCCTTGACGTCGCCCGCGCGCAGGTCGGCCCCTCGCTCATCCCGGGGCTCTCCCTCCTCGCTGCCCACGGCAATGACGTCTTCGCCACGGGCCTCGGTCAGCTCGGCCACGGCCGTGGTCCGGTCCGGCGCGACAGCATCTTTCGCATCGCCTCCACCACCAAGCCCATCACCGCGTCGGTCATCTTGTCGTTAATCACCGAGGGACGCCTCGCTCTCAACGACGACGTCACGACGTGGCTGCCGGAACTGTCGTCACTTCGGGTTCTTCGCCGTCCCAATGGCGCACTCGACGACACCGTCGCGTCGAATCGCGCCATCACGGTCCGTGACCTCTTGACCTTCACCAACGGATTCGGCATGGCCACGCAAATGTTCACGGACCCCACGCCGTGGCCAATCTTCGTGGCCTCCGAAGTCGACCTCTCACTCGCCACCCTCGGGCCGCCCAATCCGAACGTGCAGCCCGACCCCGACACGTGGATTGCCCGATTGGGCACGCTGCCACTCATCGCCCAGCCCGGTGCGCGCTTCCTCTACAACACCGGCGCCGCCATCTTGGGCGTGCTCGCGGCGAGAATTACCGGCTCGTCGTTCTCCGACGCGTTGAGGACTCGCATCTTCGCACCCGCGGGCATGACCGACACGGGCTTCTTCACGAGGGCGACCGACCGTTTAGCGACCGCCTACCGATCCTCGCCCGACGGCCTCGTGGTCTACGACGAGGCCGTCGGCGTCTACAGCCGACCGCCGACCTTCGAAGACGGCGGCGCAGGACTGGTGTCCACGGTCGACGACCTCTACTCCTTCTCTCGGTTCCTACGCCAGTACGGAAGGGGCACTATTGATCCCGCACTGATTGCCCAGATGACGAGTGATCAGTTGACGCCCGCCCAGAAGGTCGACGGTGCATTCGGCGATGCGTTCTTCTTTGAGCGTTCCTGGGGATACTGCGTCGCTGTGGGCAACGACGGATCCTGGGGCTGGGATGGTGGCCTCGGATCGTCCTTCTGGGTTCAGCCCGCGAGCGATGTGACGGTCATCGTGCTGACCCAACGCGTGTGGGACTCGCCCGACCTGCCGCGTGCCCACCAGGAAATTCGCGAGGCGGCGATGGAGGTCTTTTCCTAATCGCCGGCGGTGGCGCGATGCAATAGCGAGGACGTTAGTTTGGGGTGCGGAGGTCACATGGACGAACCGAACGACGACATGCTAGAGGTCCTGAGTTCACACCACGCGCAGGTGGGTTCATTGACGGTTCGTCGCGCACTTCCCCAGCGGCGCCGGCGAACCGTGGGAGCGTGGTGCTTCGCGGACCACATGGGACCCGCCGACGTGACCGAAGGCAGCGGCCTCGACATTGGACCGCACCCCCACGCCGGTCTCCAGACCGTGACGTGGCTCATCGACGGACAGGCGCTCCACCGAGATTCTCTCGGATCCGAGCAGGTGATCAGCAGTGGCGAGCTCAACTTGATGACGGCGGGGCGCGGCGTGAGCCACGCCGAAGAGGCCACTGGCCACTACCGGGGCACCTTGCAGGGCATCCAACTCTGGATCGCGCAGGACGACGCATCGCGCGTCGGTTCGCCGGGATTCGAGCACCACGGAGATCTGCCCCGCGTCGATCTGGGCGAGGCGTCCGCGACGGTACTGATGGGAGACTTCAATGGCGCGCGCAGCCCGGCACGTCGCGACTCAGAACTCGTCGGCGTCGACGTCCGGGTCATGGGCATCAGTCAAATGGCTCTCGAGCCCACCTTCGAATACGGCGTCATCGTGCTTGAGGGACTGATCGAGCTCGAGGGCCAGGACCTCGGACCCGGGACGATGGGTTACTTGGGACCCGGGCGCGACGAGTTGCTGCTACGTGCTCGCCAACCTTCAACGGTCATCGTCTTAGGTGGCGTGCCGCTCGAGCACGAGATCTTCATGTGGTGGAACTTCGTCGCGCGCACCCACGCCGAGATTGACGCGGCCTACGACTCCTGGCGCGACAATGACGGGCGCTTTGGCCAGGTGGACTCGCCCCTGGCGCGCATTGAAACCGTCGCGCCCTACTGGCAGTCGCGCGAGAGCTAATCCACTGCGGGTGAGATAATCCACTCGTCCTCGAGGACGGCGAAGATCAATTCGTCGCTCCATTCCCCCTTGACGAATTCGTTCTTGACGAGGTGAGCTTCGAGTCGCATCCCGAGGCGCTCGAGCAGGTGGCGCGACGACTCGTTGCGCGCATCGAGACGAGCAATGACCCGGTGCGCCTTCAGGTCGCGAAAGGCGGCGTCGATCATCGCCCGAGTGGCCTCGGTGGCGAAGCCCAGGCCCTGATACTCAGGCGAGAACACGTAACCCACCTCGTAGCAGCGGTGCGCCAGGCTCGTCACGCCGAGTCCGACCTCGCCGACGAAGACGCCCTCGTGATCGACCGCCAAGTTGCACCACGCACCCTCGGCCGGGAGGCCGCGCCAGAGACGCCGCTCGAAGTGCGCGCGCAATTGCTCGAGGCCCATCTGCGTGTCGTACAGGTAGCGCACGACTTCAGGATTGGAGAAAAGTCGTACGTGGTCCTCCACATCGCTCTCACCGATCTCGCGAAGAACCAGTCGAGCAGTCGTGATTGGCGGCGCAAAGGCGGTGTCCACTGCCCGACAGTCTGTCAGGTGTCGGACCTTCGTGGGGCTGTCGCGGCGCGACTAGCCACGTAGCAAATTCGCCACGAGGTCGAGACGACCGGGCACCACGTGCCAGTACGTCCAGCGACCGCGCTTTTCACCGCTAATGAGACCGGCCCCGGCCAGGATGCGGGTGTGATGCGACACGGTGGGCTGGCTCTTGCCCACGGGAGCTTCGAGGTTGCAACTGCAGGCCTCCTTCTCCGAGGCGATGATCGAAAAGATGCGCAACCGCACCGGATCGCTGAGCGCGTCAAAAATAAGGGCAACGTCGCGCGCCTCGTCCTCGCTCATCATCTGGGTCGTCACCGGACAGCAATTATCCAGCGACGATTCAATTCTGGCTTCGATTAAACGGCGGACCACTCTGACCTCACATTGACACTTATCGATAAGTTTGCCATACTGATTGACATACATCAATGTTAGGGGTTCCGTGTCGTGCTCAGTCGTCGGGCCGCCGAGCGAATTTCTCGGCGGTCGAAACAGCGTCATTCATCGCATTGCGGGGTTGAGGCACTGCCTCGTTGGTCCACGCGGGCGCTGGCCGTCGGGAACCTCGTCGCCCATCCTCGAAGGGAGTAATCCATCGTGAGCGAGATTGAGAACGTCACCGAATCGGTCGAGCACGTGACGGTTATTGCCCGTCTCTCCTTTCTCGACCGCTTCCTACCCCTCTGGCTGGGTCTGGCCATGGCGAGTGGCATCGGTCTGGGTCGCGCCATCCCGAGTCTGGCGTCGCACCTCAACTCGGTGCAGGTGACGTCGGGGACGTCGCTGCCCATTTTTCTGGGCCTGCTCATCATGATGTACCCGGTACTCGCCAAGGTCCGATACGACCGCATCACCACGGTAACGAGTGACCGACGTCTGCTGGTCTCCTCGCTCGTGCTCAACTGGATCGTCGGCCCGGCGGTGATGTTCGCGTTGGCCTGGCTGCTCTTGCCGGACTTGCCGACGTACCGCACGGGACTCATCATCGTGGGGCTGGCGCGATGCATCGCGATGGTGCTCATCTGGAACGACCTCTCGGGAGGCAACCGTGAAGCGGGAGCCGTCCTGGTCGCTCTCAACTCGTTGTTCCAAATTGTCGCCTTCGCCCTCCTCGGCTACTTCTACCTGGAGTTACTGCCGCGCTGGCTCGGACTCAGCACCCAGGGTCTGCACCTGTCGATCGCCAAGATTGCCGAGACGGTGGCGATCTTCCTCGGAATACCGCTCGTGGCGGGTTATCTCACCCGTACGTGGGGTGAACGCCTGAAGGGTCGCACCTGGTACGAGACCAAGTTTCTACCCCGACTGGGACCGTTCGCCCTCTACGGCCTTCTCTACACGGTCGTCATTCTTTTCGCTCTGCAGGGTCACACCATCACGTCGCGCCCCGGTGACGTCGCGCGTATCGCGCTACCACTGCTGTGCTACTTCGCCATCATGTGGACTGGCTCCTTCGCCCTCGGCCGCGCCATTGGACTCCCCTACGACCGCACCGCCACCCTGGCCTTCACCGCGGCGGGCAACAACTTCGAACTGGCCATCGCCGTGGCCATCGGTGTCTTCGGGGTGACGAGCGGCGAAGCGCTGGCCGGAGTAGTGGGGCCACTCATTGAAGTACCCGTGCTCGTCGCCCTGGTGTACGTCTCACTCTGGGCGAGGGGCCGGTACTTCCCCGCCGCGATGAAGGAGAACCAGTGAGTGACCGTCCGCACATCCTGTTCTTGTGCGTCCACAACGCCGGACGCAGCCAGATGGGCGCCGCCTTCGCTCGCGAGCTCGGAACGAACCGCGTGGTCGTCTACTCCGCGGGCTCCGCGCCCGGCGAGACGCTCAATCGCGCCGTGGTGGCGGCGATGGACGAAGTCGGCATCGACATCACGGACGAAAGCCCGAAGAAGCTCACCGACCAGATGGCGCGCGACGCTGACGTCATCATCACGATGGGCTGTGGCGACGAATGCCCGTACTACCCCGGCAAGCGCTACGACGACTGGGAACTCACCGACCCCGCGGGACAGCCCCTCGAGGTCGTGCGCGGTGTTCGCGATGACATCAAGCGCCGGGTGAGTGAATTATTGCACGAGCTCGGCGCGCTAGCGCAGTAGTTGTCGAATTGCCGCCGCGATGTCGTCGCGGTGCAAGAACACGAGTGACAGGTGGCCCTCGCCCGGGTAGAGGCGCAGCTGGGACCCGGCGATGTGGCGTGCCAGCCACTTGGCGTGACCCAGCGGCACGTTCTCGTCGAGGTCGCCCTGAAAGATCACGACGGGGACCGAAATGGCCTCGACGTCAAAGCCCCAGGGCGACAGATACGAGCTGTAGTCGTCGACGAGGCAGCGGTGCCCGAAGGAGACGGTGTGCGCCATGGACGCCGTGACCTCGTCCATGGCCGGCGTCGCCATTGCGGCGACGTCAGCGAGTCGCGCGCGGGCGTGCAGAACCCTACGTCGACGCACCTCCCAGTGTTCGGAATCACAGAACTCCATTCGCCAATTCAAAACGACGTCTCAGCAGTGAAACTGCTCTACGCCGTTGACTCCCGACATTTAATTGAAAGATTGTTACTATGTTCGCTGATGCCGAACAAATCACTACCCAAGGACTACCCCGTCAAGAGCGTGGGTCGTGCGCTCGAAATCCTCGAAACCGTCGCCGAGGCTGGTGAGGGCGGTCTTTCTCTCACCGAATTGGCGCACGCCGTGAAGATGGCCAAGAGTTCGACGAGTTCTGCCGCGCGCACCCTCGCGCACTTCGGCCTCTTGCACATCGAACAACCTGGTCCGCGCTATCACCTGGGCTTCGCCCTGCTGCGCTTTGGCGACCTGGTCTCGCAGCACACTTCGCTCTCGAAGATCGCGCTGCCGCTACTGTACGAACTCACCGCACAAACGGGGCTCACCGCGCTCCTCGCCATGAATGACGACGGCTATCCAGTATTCATCGAGCGCGTGGATGGACGCGGTGCGGTGCGCTTTCACGCCACCCTGGGCCAGCGCGAGTCGCCCCACGCGACGGGCGCCGGCAAAGTGATCCTGGCGCAAATGGACAGCGACGACGTGCAGCGGGTGCTGAGTGAAGCGGGACTCCCACGTCACACCGCCTCGACCATTACGTCGATCGAGGAATTCAATCAAGAGCTCAACCGTGTTCGCCTGGTCGGATTCGGTGTCGACAACGAAGAGGAATCTGAAGGCATCGTCTGCGTGGGCGCGCCGATCTTCGACCACCAGCACCACTGCGCCGGCGCCATCTCGCTGACGGGACTCAAGGCCGATATGTCCGACGGCGACGTGGGGCGCTTGGGCACGTTGGTACGCGAGCACGCCGAGCGAATCACCAAGATCTTGAGCGGAGGTCGCTGATGAAAGCGCTAATAGTGCGCGGGCCGAACGACGTCGTCCTCGACGACATCGACATGCCCGTCGTCGATGTCGACCACGTGCTCGTAGAGCCCCTCGTGTCGGGGCTATGCGGTACTGACTTGGAGATCATCGCTGGCACCATTGACGCCGCGTACGTGCACTACCCCGTCGTCCTGGGACACGAATGGGTCGGACGACTCGCCGAGCACCCCGACAACGGCGCCCTGGTCGTCGTCGAGGGCATCGTGCCCTGCGGCGTCTGCGACGAATGCGAGCGCGGCGCTACGAATCGCTGTCGCACCTACGACGAGATTGGCTTCACGCGAAACGGCGCCCTGTCTGAGTTCATCGCCGTGCCCTCGCACCTGGTACACGAGTTGAGCACCGAGGTGAGCGCCCTCGACGCAGTTCTCACCGAACCAATGGCGGTCGTGTGGCGCGCGCTCACTCGCGCCCAGGTCAGGGCGGGCTCGCGCTGTCTGGTGATTGGTGACGGCACCGTGGCGCTGCTCGGCGCCCTGCTACTGCAACGTTTCTCACCCGCCAGCGTCACGATGCTCGGACTGCGGCCTGCTCAGGCGAGCCTCGCCCAACAGGCGGGAGTGAGCGATTTCGTAACTGACATTGCCGACCGACGCTTCGATTACGTCATTGAGGCCGCCGGCCAGGGCCCGGCAATTGCCACTGCTCTCGCGGCGGCCGATCGCGGCGGGTTCGTCGTCTTGCTCGGCTTGCCCGCTCACGGCACCGCCGTCAACTTCTACCCCGACGACGTGGTCAACAACGACGTGATCATTCAAGGCGGTTTGTCCTACACCCGACAATCCTGGGCCGAGGTGGTTAGTCTCCTCAACGACCGGGTGATTCACCCCTCTTTTCTCGTGACGCACCATTTTGATCTCTCGCAGTGGCGCGAAGCCCTCGACACTCTCGCCCACGCCCCGCGCGACCAGCCCCGCGGCAAAGTCATCATCACCCTGAACAATGACTAGCCGAAATACCACCCGTATCGATGAACAACGATGGCTACACTGCGCTAAAAGTTACGACGCGAGCGTCATTTCGCGCGCTCACGCAATGACGACATCACACCCTAGGACGAACTCAATTCTGCGATATCACTAGACCTTTGCATAGATTGACGCAAGGTATACGAGGCAACGAGAAATGACGATGGCGCACGGAGGAGCTCCATACCCAGGTGGGCCAACCACTCCATGGTGTCGGGTTGTGGTGGATGTCGTCGAACGCGAAGAGGACGAGAGCGAGCCAACAGCCCGTGGCCCGCGACAGTGGAGAGTCGGCGATATCGCGCAGGACCAAGGTGGCACCGGTAGCCTGGCAGTAGTAACCAAACAAGTTCTCCTCAAAAACCAAGCGCAGTGACCAACAGGTGGCGAGAAGACCTACGACAATGACGGGGTCGCTGCGCATATCTGGCCGACGCGACAAACGCCAGAGTGAGGTGAGAACCGCGGCTAATGGCGGACCAACGCGTGAGAGTGCGAGACCGACGCCCGAACTCACGTGAAGTTCGGCCATTCAGGTACCGGAGTGGATTGTGGTATCGCCGGTTCCCAAGAAAATCGCCGTCAGGGCGCCTCGTCCCGCAACGTCGTACATCGTCAGCGCCACAACAAGCGTAGTGATGGCACCACCCAAAATAAGCCTTCGTCGGTCGCGAGAGTTCGAGACAATAATCAGGACAATGACCGCCAAGATGGCGTATTGCAGGCTCATGACTGCGAAGGCGACGAAGGCGCCAGCCGCATACGGATGACGCCGCAACCACAGGGCAACGGTCCCCAGAATCATCGCCAGCGCCCACTGATCCTGTGGGTGATAGGCCTCTCGTACCGCCATAATTACCGGAGGAATGACGGCGAAAGTGATGGGCACCAGCCACGTGAATCGTGTTCCTCGTAACTTCGTCGAACCCACGAGAGCAGTGCCCGCAATGCAGAGGGCGAACCACGCGACCAGTGCGGTCGGTAGGACCGAAAGCAGGATCCCTGAACTGCTCGCCCACGCGGTAAAACCAGCGAAAGCATCATAACAATTGGCTCAAATTTGCGCCGATGAGAGAAATGGTGTCGAGAATCCGGCACGAGTCAACCATTGCACGAATGCTGACGCCAAGGGATAGATCGGACCACTCAACGGAACTGACGAGCCCCATGGCGGATAGGAGCACGACCAGTGCCCGTGAGCCATCATGAGCGAGCTATACATCGACACTTCAACGTCCCCCGGTTAGTACCCGCGGGTCACATTGATCAACAACCCGTACAGGGCGCCTCCCGCACCAACGACGATTGTGGTGTGCCACCAACGGGTGGGCCGAAAAAGCCACCGCCTCAACCGAGAATCAGAGTCAGCTAAGTTCCGTGGCTTACGCTCCATTGTCCTCATCGCGACGCTAGCGCTCGACTGTCCCCCACTTGGGGGATGGTCGAGATGGTACGCCTCCGGCAACGTGCAAAACAACGCGGTTTTCTTGGTCGCCCGCGAGATCTGATTGATGCCGCTTGGTGGTGATCTGAGGTTCGAAATTAGATGCGGCAAAAGACGCGAATTGTCGAAGTGTGAGAGGACGAGGCGACAATTAATCTTGCTCTGGATCGCTGTCGTTACAACCGTCGCACTGACACCACTGGGAAGGCTCAGACTCTCGTCAAAACGATGTGCTGGACGTTGAGGACTTCGGCGTTTACCTCGGGTTGGTCAGAGGTCACGGTTGACCGCCGCTCGACACTTCATTGGACTGAGAAAGGCCCCACCATCATGCGTCGCGTCAGAGACGTACTTGCAGAAGAACAGACAACCTGTTGAACTCTTGCCGTTGATATTGTCCAACGTAACAAAGAACTGCACGAATCTGAAGTTAACTTGCCTGCATCGACAAATGGGAGTCAGCAATCACTAGGAGAATTGTTTGTTCCTGACCGCTGCCAATCATTCCATTGCCGAAATCTAAGGACGTTTTATGAAAGTGTTCAACTTGTTGCCGAAGAGTAAGCGGGTTGATGCAAGATTCTCGCCCAGAGTCAATCCTGTCTCGTGATTACTGAATCTGAAGGCGCAGTACAGAGGGAGCGATTTAGTCGTATTCGCCTGAACGGTTGGCCCCTTGGATTTCTTCTCCTCCTCGTCGCAACTGGGATGGCGTTCTCTTGTTATTGGAACCAACTTTTCTACCACCATTCAATTTGGATGACCCCGCCCGATCTCTGGGGCACCTTTCGTGCGTCGCAATACGTCGTCTGGGGAGGCGAAGGTCAGATCTACAACAACCAGGCCGCCTTCCAGACGTTTCCGGGCATCGCAATCATCCTTGCCCCAATTGCGAAGATTTCGAGCATCTTCCGCTTGTCCGCCAGTTTTCCGGTCAATTTGCCGAGGCCTTCGGCATGGTTGCTGCTTGGGCCCACCAACTTCATTTTGGGCGCTCTACTCCTTTTTCCCCTGGACCGACTCGCGAGACGTCTCCTAATCACCGCACGGCGCCGAATCTTCTTCCTGATTGTCGAATCAGCACTCATCTGGCCCTCAGTCGCATTATGGGGCCACCCTGAAGACGCTCTATCACTCGCACTCGGGATCTACGGAATGCTGGCAGCGTTTGACAGCGCATGGTTTCGGGTTGGTGCGTTCTTCGGACTCGCGATTGCCGTTCAGCCACTCATCCTTTTGATTGTGCCGATAGCTCTGGCTTTCGTCCCAATTCGACGATGGCCACTTGTGACAATCGAAGCCGTCGTTCCCTCACTTGTGCTCCTGCTCTCACCCTTAATCCAAGAATGGGGGCCAACTACCCAGAGGCTCTTGCGACAACCAAATTTTGTCCTTTACAATCATCCGACACCGTGGATCTCGTTGGCGCCAGTCCTAACTCCTAGCCACTTCACCACTATTCATTCCGTGAGGTACGTGACACTGAGCGACGGACATCGCCAAGTAGTCGAGGTCACCAAAAGAGTGTTCCTACCAGCCGTGGTCTCCGCGGGACCGGGTCGAATCATCGCTGTCCTTATTGCCTGCCTAGTCGGCGTCCTAGCGAAACTCCTCAAGCCATCACTAACCCAAGTCGTGTGGCTCACGGCACTCGTGCTCTCGCTTCGTTGCTTGTTTGAACCAGTGATGGTCCCCTACTACCTACTACCGGGTCTCGCGCTCGCAGTCGTGATTGTTTCGACGAGCAGCCACTCGCGATTTACACTGGCGGTCGTTTCGGCATCAGTATGCACTTTTCTCAGCTATCAACATCTGAGCCCATGGGTCTACTACTTCGCGATGGCTTTCCCCCTTCTAGTGGTTCTTGCCGTCTCAGTGCCCCCATCATGGCGACGACCGAAAGAGTCCGTAGAGCAAATGTTTGGGTAATCAATTGCCAAGGGCAATGCCCGAATCGTCGGCTACATTGACCATCAACCTACGGGTTCCCAACGTCGTACGTGAAGACACCAAGCACTCGGAGTACGGACCGACATTGCCTTTAATTCGTGCGCGTCGAGAATCCGTAGTCAACAGAGGATCGCAGTTCTGATTACGCGCACTCGTTTGCGAATTTGAGATCAGCACGCATGTCGGTACCATTTGATGAGTGGCGGCGAACGACAACGTGCTCATCGGGTCGCGACACTCGTTCTACCAGATGTTTTTCCTCAACTCTCGATGTCGGGAGGCTCGTGCGGAACTATCGTTCACGATCGTCACCTGGTCAGATTAGAAATACCCGCGCGAGCGTCACCAACACCATTTCAATGAATCTTCACGGTTCGAGTGTGACGGCCGGCCCCACGCAGGGCCATCAGTCCGCAGCGCGTTCCAGTATCTCTCGGATGGGCTACCACGTCGAGACCTCACTATTGTCGTGTCCACCCAAATGCTTCACGAGGTAACTATGGTGGGCCGGGATAAGAAGGTACCCAGCGAAGGGCCACGTGACATCTTTCAAGTGGAGCGCCCTGTGAAGAAATTGCAACCTCGCGGAGCCGTTGCCGCCATCTGGCTTCGATCGCCCCTGTCGGCCGGCCCCGCAATCGCTGTTGCGCTCGGCGCTGTGGCGATATTTGTAGTGCTGAGCGTCACAGTAGGCGGTCCCAACGCCGCTGATTCGAATGTCTCGACCTACTTCGCTTGGACCGTCTCGCACGCTCATTTCGCGTGTGCCTATGTGAATCCACGAAACCAAGGCGGAACCGCAGCTCCCCTGTATCCGCTCATCTCCTCGGGATTTGCCGCTGTGCTGAGAATTGGCCATGGTGTGCCCTTCCCTAATTCCGCTGTCCTTGGGCGACACTGCGCGAGCGCAATTCCTGCGATTTACAAGTGGTCAGTCACATCGAAGGCTCTGACCACGACATTGTGGATTGGTTACGTGGGTTGGCTCGTCCTGGCTTTCGGTGTGCTGCGTCTCATTCGCACGGTATCGAGAAGACCCAGGCGAGGAGAGGCCATAACACTCCTCCTAGTTTCGTGGGCACCCCCGGTGATGATGTGCCTAGTGGATTTTTTTCATCCCCAAGATCTCCTCGCATTCGGACTAGTCCTACTTTCGCTCAGCTTCGTCACGCGCCAGCGTTGGATGGTGGCGGGCCTCTTGCTGGGACTAGCGGTACTAGCCCAGCAATTCGCCTGGCTCGCGGTCGTGGCCCTAGTCATTGTTACAAAGAAAACCGCCAGATCGCAATTGGTGGCCGGTCTCGCCATTTCAATTGGCGTGGTCGCGGCTCCACTTCTCTGGCTCACCTCAGGTCGCGCGTGGGAATCAATTGTTTATGGCACAGGTGGTTCGTCATGGTCACAGTCGCTCCTCGTCCAAACGGGTCTGCGCGGGAATAGTCTCTACTTGGTCGCGCGACTGACCCCACTATTGATGACTGCCATCACCGCGTCCTGGATGCGTTCTCGCTACCGAGATGAGATTCTCCGACCGGTACCACTGATTTCACTCATTGCCGTATCGATGCTATGGCGACTGGTTTTTGAGATCAATGTATGGGGCTACTATTTCATGGCGGTTACCGTGATGCTCTTAGTACTCGCAGCAGTGAGCGGTCGGTTGCGACTTGGAATTGTCGCATGGGTAATCGTCGTATCACTGGCAAGTGCCGATGCCGAGATGGTTCAGCGCCCTTGGTATGACCCAATACCCATGTGGGTTTGGCAGGGAATTATGCTGATATGGGCATTTGCGCTCGTGATTAACGCATTGCGAGCGACACCGGCTGGGGAGAGCACCCGTTGATGCTGAGTCGAGCACCCTTCCGGCAGGCGCATCATCACATGAATCTCAACGATTGTCACGAACACTCGGGTCGAGGCAACAACTATCGATTGTCAGTTACGGCCTCGATGATTCTCATTTCCGACGACGCGATTCGAGGGCGAAAACCTAACTATTGACTGTGGTCACCGCGTGGTGCCCGGACCTCGTGGTGACCACGGTGAATCCGACCTCGCCAGCCTTTCCAGCGAAAGCCGTCGACCGCTTCGAGACCTTCGTCAAGCACTCGGCGAGCGACGACGCCCTTGACCGCTTTGGCATCATGACCAGCAATGCCTTCTCCACCATGACGTAGAAATGACACTGTGAGTATTCGCTCCTGTTGCAGTGTTGCCAGGCGCATGGCGCCGTCGTGCTCCTTGGGTAGCAAGTTCACGAATGTGGCACCATCAATTCCCTCGAGTGCGCGCGCGAGGGTCGGGCGCCAGAAGGAAGCCACGTTGCCGAGATCACCAAGATTCACCTTCATAGTGAGGCGGTAGTCGGCGATCTCGTCGGTACCCGTGGAGAGTCCGTAAAGACCCGACGGAATGAGTACCCGTGACCGCTGCTCCTCTGACAGCGTTAAGGGCTCAAGGTGCGACCAAACGACGCCGCTGTAGCGCTGCCAGGCCGGCAACGTCGGCGCTACTCCCTCAACAATCAACCGCGACGACGCAACGGCCCGCTCGAGCAACGCACCGCGGACCTTGAGGACCCGACTCACTTCCTCGGGTGACGCGTCTCTCAGCAGTGACGCCAGAGCGGCGCGCACCTGCTCGCGCGCCGTGGCGAGGGACTCATCAAAGTAGCCCGTCGCGGTCGGGAGACGGCCACCGGATACTTTGGACTCAGAAGGTGGAAGAAGAACGAAGGCCGGTCTGCTCACGCCACCCAGAGTAACGGCGTTATGCGGCGAGCACCCCCGACTTCACGCCGCACGATGCGAGGAAGTGGCGAACCTTGATGACCTGGTCTTCGGTCAGGTCGCGAGTTCTGGTGGAGCCGAACGAGATGGTCTCACCATCCACGCTCACGGCCCAGTTGCTGCGGTGCGTTTCGTAGACTTCTCCGAAACGGCCGAGGAGCGAACATACGTCAATCCATTGAATATTGTGGTTGAGAGGGTGTCCGAATAATTTCTGGGCGGTGATGCGGTGCTGGTGATCCAACTTGATCGACATTTGTCAACCCCCTTCGCAGGTTCGAAACGATTCCGTCCCCACCTGCACTTTCCACCTTCTAGGCCATGAAGTCAAGGACGCCGACCAATTCCACGTGTTCGGTCATGGGAAACAAGTCATAAACCCGCAGGTCACTCAGGGTGTAGCCACCCGCGACCAGCAAAGCCAGGTCGCGGGCGAAGGTAGCGGCGTCGCAACTGACGTACACCAGGCGCCGGGGAGAACGACGAATCAGGGCCTCAGCCACCCCCTTGGACAGTCCGCTGCGCGGCGGGTCGAGCACGACGACGTCACCCGCGGCCACCGAGTCGTTAATAGCCCGCGGTGTCACCGACCACTCACGTACGCGCATCTGGCGAAGCCCGTCACCATTGGTGCGCGCGTCGCGCACGGCGTAGGGCGAGGCCTCCACGGCGACCACTTTGCCACCGGGGCCCACGCGCTGGGCGAGGGGCACCGAAAACAGTCCCACACCGCTGAAGAGATCAACCACGTGGTCGCCCGCGGACACGTTGGCAAATTCGAGCACCGCCCGCAGGAGCGTCGCGGGAGCGTCGCGGTGTGATTGCCAGAACGATCGGGGCGAGATCGAGAAGTAGTGACCGTCGACGGCGACGCGCGAATGGGTCGAGGGGTCGAGGGGCTCTCCCAAGAGTGAGCAGAGCTCGAAAATCGTGCCGCGCTCGGTGATACGACGAACTAACGCGAACGGCTGCCCCTCGCCTATGGCGCGCAATTCGACTTCTTCGGCGTAGTGCCACGGAGTCTCGAAGGCGTCGGCGAATCGCTGGTCAGCGACCTGGCACGACGAAATCGTGACGAGCTCGTTGCTGCGAGCCGGGCGAAGCGCCAATGCCCCATCCTCGTCCACGGCGCAGCGCAGGCGGGTACGAGTATGGGCGTCTCGCGAGAGAGTGATTACTTCGACATCGCGGGTGATGCCAGCAATACGGCGAAGGTGCTCCTCCACCAGCGCCGCCTTCCAGGAGAGTTGAGCGTCCAAGGTCGCGTGCTGCAAGTCACAGCCTCCGCATCCGCCGGGGTGAGCGTACGGGCACGCGGGCGTCACACGCTCGGAGCTGGCTTCGAGCACTTGCACCGCGTCACCACGAACGAATTTCGATGTCTCTTCGGTCAGGACCACGCGAACCAGCTCACCCGGGAGGCAGTGTCGCACGAAAACGACGCGACCATCACTGAGATGGCTCACGCCACCGCCGGTGGCCGGACGTTCGATGCGGACGCTCTCGAGGTCGTCGACGGGGCTACTCACCCGTCCAGTCTACTGAAGGGACCCCGTCGACTTAAGGTCAGGTGGTCTTCAAGCCGCTATGGCGCAGGAACAGCGCCACCAGTCGACCCGCGCGCCGACGCGCCTCAGAAACTTCGCGCGCGGTTTCGGCGAGCAACTCCTCGAGGTCGTGGCCGAAGTCTCGGGCGCTTTCGGCCGCCGATTCGAGCCAATCGCGCAACTGCGCATCATCGATCTCGGGGTGGAATTGCACGCCGACGTTGCGCCCCACCGCAAAGGCCTGCACCGCACGCGGGGTCGAGGCCCACAATTCGGCGCCGTCGGGCAAGGTGCAGCGGTCGAAATGAAATTCGAACCACGGACCCGGTTCAATATCAATCCCTGGTTCGGCGTCGAGGCGGTACCAGCCGATTTCTGGTTCGGGGGCGCGTGAGACACTGCCGCCGTGGAAGAGGCAAAGTGCCTGAGCACCGAAGCAGATGCCAAAGACGGGAACGTCGAGTTCGCCCGCTTGCGCAATAACGCCCAGCTCGCGGCCGAACCACGACTTCTCGATCTCGTGATCGTAGACGGCGCTCGACGAGCCCAGAATCAACAATGCGTGGTAGCCAACCACTGAGGGGGTCGGGGTGTTCTCGTTCATCATCACGACGTCGAGTTCGAAGCCGTGAGCAATGAAGGCGTCGCCGATCAAACCCGGATGGTCCTCATCGTGGTGACGCAGCACGAGGACGCGTGACATCACTTGATGTGCTCCACGAAGGCGTCCCCGTTCATTTCGGATGCCACCGGGGCACGTCGAGAGCTCAATGAATCTCGATGAGGTGATCCCACCGAGAACAAAATAGTTGTCATATCATCATCTTACGAGTGCGGCCTCTTTCCACGTGCGCTACGCACCCGGCAAGGACCAGCCCATCCCCACCGCGATCTCGCGACAGGTGGGACACAGGGGGTACTTCTGAGGATCTCGTCCGGGCACCCAGACCTTGCCGCAGAGAGCGGTCACGGCCGATGAGTTGACGGTGCCCTCAACGACGGAATTGCCCAGCGGGACGAAATCACCCTTTTTGGGGGTATAGCCCTCGAGGACGATGTGGGTGAATCGCTCGTGGTCGCCCTCGTCAATCTGAGTGACGGAGATGACTTCGAGTTCATTGTCCAGTTGTGTGCTCACCTCGACAACTTTACCGGGCCATTAGGTTGAAGGTCAATGAAACAGCGCCGACGCCGCCCCGCCATTGCCACGCGCCCCCTGGGCAGCGTCGCGGGCCACTTCACCAAAGAGGGCGGCGCCAAGAAGGGATATCGCACGCAGGCCGAAGCCCAGAGCGCGGCCCAATTGGCCTGGACTCTCAACGGCGTGGACCTCTCGAGCTACCGCTGCGATCATTGCCACCTGTGGCATATCGGCAAGCGATTCCGCGAGGATTAGCGCGCCACGCCCCCACACGGCAAGATAGAGGGAGTCGAAGTGAAAGGTTCTTCCATGTCGGTTCAGGCGTACATCTTGATTCAGTCCGAAATTGGCTCGAGCGAGGCGGTGGTGCTGGCCACCCGGGCGGTTCCCGGAGTGACCGAGGCCTTTGAAGTCACCGGCCCCTACGACGTGATCGTTCGCTGCGGCGCCGAGAGTGTCGACGACCTCGGCAAGTTCATTGTGGGTGCAATTCAGAAGGTGCCGGGCATCACCCGCACCCTGACCTGCCCCGTCGTTAACATCTAGCGTCGCCCAGCCTTAGGGCTCAGTCCCACCAGAGGTGGTGGGAGATGACGCCGCGCCCGATGAGTCCTAACTGGACCTGCGAAGTCCCTTCGACGATGGTGAGTTGGCGCGCGTCGCGGTAGTACATCTCGGTCGGGTGTTCCTCCATATAGCCCGCCGCTCCCAGCAGTTGCACGGCGAGTCCCGATGCCTTCACCGCGACTTCGCTCGCGTAGTACTTGGCCATGGAGAGCTGGGGCACGAACTCCTTGGTGAACTTGCCCTGGTCGGCCAACCACGCCGAACGATAGGTCAAGAGGCGCGCCGCTTCGATCTCCGTCGCGCACTTGGCGATCTCCCACTGGATGCCCTGGAAATCGGCGATTGTTTGTCCGAAGGCCGAACGACTCTTCACATAGTCCGTCGCGTACATGAGAGCACCTTCGGCGAGACCGATGCCGCGCGCGGCCACAATGGGGCGCATCGCATTGAGCGACTGCATAATGAGACGAAAGCCGCCACCAATGACCTGATCAGGACCAACCTTGACGTTGTCGAAGACGACATCGGCGGTGTCAATACCCTTGACGCCCATCTTGTGGTCGATTCGCGGTCGCGTCAAGCCCGCCTGGTCCGCGTCGACGAGGAAACAACCAATGTCGCTGTGGTGTCGCGAAGCGGGGTCCCCAGTCTTGGCGAACACGACGAACCAGTCAGCCTGCATGGCGCCCGAAATCCAACACTTGGCACCACTCAGTAGATAGCCGCCCTCGACGTCAGGATCAGGCAGCGCGCGCGTGGTCATACCCGCGACGTCAGATCCCGCCCCGGGCTCCGAGAGGCAGAATGATGCGCGCGTCTCACCCGAGGCAATGCCGGGCAGGTAGCGACGCTTTTGCTCCTCGGTGCCGGCAATCATCACGGGTCCGGTCGGCAATCGCGTCAGGAGCAGCATGAGTCCCAGCACGTTGGAGTACTTGGTGACCTCTTCAATGGCCAGGGTGAGACCCAAGATTCCGGCCCCCGAACCGCCGTACTCCTCGGGAATGCACAAGCCGAGCAACTCGGCCGTGGCAAATTCGTCGAAGATGTCCTGGGGATACTCCCCGCTCAAGTCAATCTCGCGGGCGCGGGGTTTGATCTTGTCCCGGGCCAGGCGCCGCACCACGCCCTGAAGTCCGGACAGCTCGTCGTTGAGTTCAAAGTCCATGTCATCCAAGTTAGCCCCGGGCAGCGAGTGCGACCCAGGGCCGAAACTCCTTGTCCTACGCGCTGGCGGGTGGCGCCCACGGCGCCGAGGCCAGTGCGTCCTCGAGCGTCGTGGGGCGCACCAACAGAGGCTTGGAGAGCATCAGTGCGCGCGGCTGACCGAGGGCAATCAGTCCGCTCACGATGCCGTCACGGACGTAGAGCGCCAGCCACAGGTTCTCCCCCGTGTCCTTCACGCGCACGACGTCATCACTCGGGCGCGGGTGCCCGAGCATCTGAATTTTCTGGCCGTACTGGTCGGACCAGAAGTAGGGAATCAGCGTGGGCGAGTCCTCGCCGGTCATCCAGTGCCGAGCCAACGCTCCCGCGTGGTCGGTGGCCACCTGCCAGTGCTCGATACGCACGTGCTCGCCATTGGTCCACGGGAAACTCGCCACGTCGCCCACCGCGGCCACGCGCGCCGCGCAGAGTTGATTCCGATCAACGACGACGCCGTTACTCACTTCGAGCCCCGAGTCGGCCAGCCACTCGACGTTGGGCTGGGCCCCCACGCCCACTACGACGGCACGAGCGTGCAGGAGCGATCCGTCGTCGAAAACCACGTTGGCGTCGCCATTGTCGTAACGGTGGTCCGTCACGGCGACAATCTTCTGTGCGGTACGCAGTTCGATGCCGACGTCGCCAGGCAAATGCTCGAGCCACTTCGAGACGATTTCGCCCAACACGTTGATCAAGGGACGCTCCGCCGCCTCAAGAATGATGGGGCGCAAACCCCGCGCCGATACCGCCGTTGCCACTTCAGCGCCGATGAAGCCGGCTCCAATGATCGCAACGACGTCGCCAGGCGAAAGCTGTTCCAGGCGCGATATCAGCCGCGTCGCGTCGTCTCGACTGCGCACTTCGTTCAGGTACGTCTCGTGCCACACGAGTCTGCGAGCTCGCGCACCGGTCGCGATGACTACGTGCGTGCCGGCGACAATGCTGTCGTCGCTCAACGTCACCGCGGTGCTCGTCACGTCGAGGTGGGTTGCCGCAACGCCCACGCGCAAGTCGACCTGGTTCTTCTCCAGTTTCTCCGGGGTCGCCAAGGTCGTATGGTCGAGCGGCCACTTACCCGACATCACCTGCTTGGAGAGCGGTGGTCGGTCGTACGGGGGGTAGGCTTCGTCCCCGATCAAGGTCAACCCTCCCGCAAAGCCGTGACGGCGCAACTCCTCGCACGTGCGCCAACCCGCGAGTCCTGCACCGACAATGACGACGCGGTCTGCGCCGGTGAGTGTCATCATCCGAAGAACGCGAGCCACTCGTCCGCGCTGCGCGGAGCCAGCACTGCGTTGTGCGCTCGCACCTCGCCCAGAGTGGCGAACGGCTCGGGGGAATAGAAGTGCCCAGGGAATAACAACGTCTCGTCGGGCAGGCTCGCGAGACGATCCTGCAGCGAGACGTACATCTCACGCGGGTCAGAACCCGGCAGATCAGTACGTCCGCACCCACTCAGGAACAACGTGTCCCCGCTCACGAGGCGTCCGGCGAAGGACAGGCACTGGCTGCCCCGGGTGTGGCCCGGCGTATGAAGAAGCGTGATGTCGATGGCCCCCACCGAGATGATGTCGCCGGGCTCGTGAGGGACAACCGGCGGCACGCCCACGCCCGTTCCCTGGGTCACCCAGGTGGTCTCACTCGACTGTACGTGAATGGGCACGTCGCACCGCGCAGCGATCTCGGCGATGCCCGCGACCGAGTGACCCATCAAGTTCCCACCAATATGATCGGCGTGGTAGTGGGTTCCCACGACGCCGACCAACGTCAGATCGTCGGCGTCGAGGAATGCCAGTAAGTCATCAGGTGAATAGGCGGGATCGACCAGCAGCGCTTCGCGGGTCTCGACGTCACCGATCACGTAAGTGAAGTTGGACATCTGTCGCGCCAGGAGGCTCTCCGTGGCGAAATCGCGCCCCGAGAGGAGTTGGCGGAAATAGAGCCGCTCACTCACCCGTCGCGACCCTGGCGATCCGTGGCGCGAGCTCCTCCACCTTGGCCTTGGTCGCGGTCAGGCGCTCCTCCAACGACTCAATGATCTGCGTCGCGCGCTCGAGCTTGACGAAGAGTTCGTCGACCGATACCTCGCCCTGATCAAAGGAGGCCACGATGGCATTGAGCTCCTCGGCCGCTTCGTTCCAGTCACCACTCATCTACTATCTCCATTCTTCGTAGTAATCGATGCGTCAAAGCTTCCGTCGCTCACCCGCACGCGCACGTCATCGCCAACCTGCACGTCGCTCACCCGACTCACCGTCGAGCCATCGGTGCGAGTGATGATCGACCACCCTTGGGCCAGGCGCCGCGTCGGGTCGTACGCCGCGAGCAGTTGACGCGTCGTCGCGAGCGACGTGGACTCCGCATCGAGCAGATGCCGGGTCTGTAGAACCAGTCGCTCGCGCACCGATCCCAGGTGGCGCTCTTCACTGCGCAGTCGGTCGCGCACCGCGAAGATCATGGTGCGGCGGCGTTCGTTCACGAATTCCGCGGCTTCCTCGAGCACCGCCTCAACGGCAATGCAGATCCGCTGCGCCGGCACTCGCAGGTAGCGCTGATCCCACGTGCGCACTCGCGACACCAGTTCTTCGCCGAGCTTGGTGGGCGTAATGGCCCGGGTGTGTGCCACGATGTCCGCCACTGACTCATCACCGGTGTGTCCGATACCGGTCCAGACCGGCGTCGCGGCGGTGGCGATGGCCCGCGCCACCCGCTCGTCGTCGAAGCACGCCAGGTCGCCCTTGGAGCCGCCACCACGCACGATGGCAATGACGTCGAGTCCCTCGCCGTCGAGCGCCGAGATGGCCGCGACAATTTGGGCGGGCGCCTGATCGCCCTGCACCAAGGTATTCACGAGCCGTACGTCAAAGGAGTAACCGCTGGCGAGCAACTGCCCCGTGAAGTCATTGAATCCTTCGGTCCCGGGACTCGCCACCAATCCCACCCGCAAAGCGACCGCGGACATTGCGACGAGCTGATTAGTCTCGAGCAGCCCCTCCGCCCCCAGCCGCGCGATGAGTTCGGCGCGCCGACGCGCCACGTCACCGAGGAGCCCTTCGGCGTCGATCGCCGTCACGGTGAAGCCGATCTTGCCCTGAGGCGCGTAGACGTCGACGTAGCCGAAGAAGTTCACAATGACGCCGGGCTTGATGGCAATGCCGTCATCGGCCAGTTTGCGCTTGAGGGGTCCCCACACCGAGGTCCAGCAGTGAGCGTTCAGGACCGGCCGCTTGGCGTCGGAGGACGCGGAACCGGCGTCGACCAGATCCACGTAGAGGTGACCCTTTTCGAATACTTTGGCGATTTCCCCACGCACCCAGCGCGGTTGGCGACGCCCGAACGCCGACTCGAGGTGCGACGTGATCAGCTCATAGAACTGCCCGACTTCCAGTATTGGTTCGGCCGAGGCGACGTCATCTGCAACCACGATGCGAGGCTAGTGGGCGACTGCACCAGCCCCGGCCAGTTGTAACCGAAATTGTCCTGTGTCAGACTGTTGTTGGATAGTGAGTTGACCGGGTGGCCGCACGACTTGGCAACGAGGAGTGAGGAAAGTCGGGGCTCCACAGGGCAGGGTGCTCGCGAAACGTGAGTCGCGGTGACGTGCAGGACAGTGCCACAGAGAACAGACCGCCGATGGCCCCGCGAGGGGATCAGGTAAGGGTGAAACGGTGCGGTAAGAGCGCACCAGCGCTTCGGGCGACCGAGACGGCTTGGCAAACCCCACCCGGAGCAAGATCAAACATGGGAACGCGGCCCGCAGGTCTCGCAAGAGACATCCCAAGGTAGGTCGCTCAGATGGATGGCCACACAGCCTCATTCGAGGTGGACAGAACCCCGCTTACAGGTCAACTCACTATCCCTTGACCGGGCCGCGCGCCGTCGCAAGAATTTCCTCGCCAACGCGCGACCAGAGAACTACTGTGACCTCAACGGGCGCGACGTCGTGGAACGGAGGAGCGGATGAGCAACGTGCGTGTACTGGTGGGCACCCGCAAGGGAGCCTTCGTCTTGACCGCCGACGCGTCACGGCGGGACTGGAAGGTCAACGGGCCCTTCTTTGGTGGTTGGGAGATCTATCACGTCAAGGGCTCCCCCGTCGACCCGAGTCGCATCTACGCCTCGCAGTCCACGGGCTGGTTCGGCCAAATCATGCAGCGTTCCGACGATGGCGGTGCCACGTGGGAACCGGTCGGCAACGAGTTCGCCTACGACGGCGTGCCCGGAACCCACCAGTGGTACGACGGGACGCCGCACCCCTGGGAGTTCGCGCGCGTCTGGCACCTGGAGCCCTCCCTCGACGATCCCGACACGGTCTACGCGGGAGTGGAGGACGCGGCCCTGTTTCGTTCGATCGACGCCGGGGCCACCTGGAGTGAGCTCTCGGGGCTTCGCGGGCACACTACGGGACCGTTCTGGCAGCCCGGCGCCGGAGGCATGTGCTTACACACCATCATCCTCAGTCCCGCTGATTCCCAGCGAATCGTGGTGGCGATATCGGCGGCCGGCGCCTTTCGCACCGACGACGGTGGTGCGACGTGGAAGCCCATCAACCAGGGCCTGCGCTCCGAGGGTCTTCCCGACCCGCACGCCGAAGTTGGCCACTGCGTACACAAAATCGCGATGCATCCCTCCACCCCCGACGTCCTGTTCATGCAAAAGCACTGGGACGTGATGCGTAGCGATGACGCGGGCGATTCGTGGCGTGAGGTGAGCGGAAACTTGCCGAGCGACTTCGGTTTCGTCGTCGACGTCCACGCGCACGAGCCCGAGACCGTGTACGTGCTACCCATCACCAGTGACTCCATGCACTTCCCACCCGAGGGGAAACTGCGGGTCTATCGCAGTCGGGTCGGCGGCCACGAATGGGAGCCCCTCACCGAGGGACTGCCCCAGAGCAACTGTTACGTCGACGTGCTGCGTGATGCGATGGCGGTCGACTCGCTCGACGAGTGTGGCGTCTACTTCGGTACCACGGGCGGTCAGGTATACGTCTCGGCCAACGGGGGCGACTCCTGGGAGGCCATCGTGCACGACTTGCCCGCCGTGCTCTCGGTCGAAGTTCAGACTCTGGCGTGACCGGCCACGCCGTTCGCGTCGTTCTCCCCGCGCATTTGAAGACTTTGGCGCAGGTGAGTGGCGAAGTGATACTCGCCCTCGACGGCGACGTGACCCCCGCGTCCATCATCGACGCGCTCGAGGATTCGTATCCCGCGCTACGCGGAACAATACGCGACCCGGCGACCGGCCGGCGGCGACCCTTCGTGCGGTTCTTCGCCTGCGAGGAGGATCTGTCTCATCGTGCACTCGATGAGTCGCTCCCGCCCGCGGTGATCAGTGGGACCGAGGCCTTCTGCATCATCGGAGCGATGGCGGGCGGCTAGCCAATCTGGCGACGTCGATGCTCGGTTGAGCTGAGTGCCGATACGCGTCATGAACTTTTGGATCTGCAGGCTCACTGCCCCAACAGTGGGAGCACCGGGCGGACGTTGGGGATCGTGCGTGGCGGACAAGGCATTAATGAGTGACCTGACGCGGGCAACTACGGCGGGGTTGGAGACGACCAGGGAGCCCGATGAAGACTCCTCCGGCTTTTCACTCACGGGGCACCAGGTCACTACCTTGAGAGTGGAACTGACGTGGTCGCCCGGCTACGTGGTCACCGAGGTGCTGAGGGTGATTTCGGTCACCTGATCAATCGCGAGCACCAGAGCGAACACCATCGTGACGTGACGCACCACCTTCCTCAGGGACCCACCTCCTCGGCCTCCGCGTCCGAAGACCGGGCCGACCGTGAGGTCAGGCGAAGTTCTCGAGCTGCGACAAGTAACGGTTGAGGGCGTTCAAAGTCGCCTTGGCCGAGGAGACCAACTCGGTCTCGGCCTGGGCGATGCCGTGGCGATCAGCCTCATTGGCTCGCGGGCGCAGGGTCACGATGACCGGCCATCCGCGCACGGTCGCGACATTGACCGAACCCACCAGGTAGAACGGCACGTCGAACTCGAGTTGGCGCAGCGCATCGAGCGTCGCTTCAGCTCCGCCAATCAGCGGTCCATTTTCTGAGCGGCCTACACCCACGCGTCCATTCACGTTGAGGTGCACCTCGCAGAATCCCTCGTGCGAGTTGAACTCCGCGCGCACCAAGGCGACGCGGCCCGCGTCGCTCGCTGCTCCTCGTGGCGCAGCGGGCACGGGCTTCATCTCCTCGACGCTCACGGTGGCGTCGGGGTAATAGAGGCTCACAATCTGCTTGGCCACCACCCGCACGGGTCCGGCGTCGTCACCGTTGACCACTAGTGACACGGCGTCAACGTCCCCCTTGTCGCCGTAGCGGAAACCCACGTTCACGACGCCCGGCAGGGCGCGCAGTTCGAGTTCGAAATCTTCTTCGGTCGGCGAAATCATCGGTGAATAATACCCCTCTTAGCGTAGAGACGAGCGTCGGCAATCCTGGTGAGCTCCGTTGGATCGGTCGAGTCACGCGGCGACGTGGCCGTCCCTGTGGTGAATTCAATAGTCTCGCCCGCCTTGGCGACGTTGTCGCGCAAGCGTTCCACGAAGCCCATGGCTTCGTGTCCTTCAGCGTTGTTCAAGATGACGGCGAACTCGTCGCCCCCGATGCGTGCGACCAAGTCGCCCTGGCGTACCGAGAGGCGCAGCGCGAAACCGAAGTGGCGCAGCAAGCGGTCGCCAACGTCGTGTCCCGAGCGGTCGTTGACGCCCTTGAAGTCCTTGAGGTCGATCATCACCAGCGTGAACGCCCAGCCGTAACGCGCGGAGCGCACGGTCGAGTTGGCGAGGGCGATGTCGAAGGTCCGGCGATTCGCGATGGTGGTCAGAGCATCGTGGGCGGCCGCGAAGCGCGCCAGGTGCAGCGAGAGGGCGAGTTGACACGCCGTGCGCACCGCGTCGAGTTCCACTTGGGGCACGATGTCGGGCTCACAGTAGACGCCCGGGGCCGACGAGAGGCGTCCCGCGCGGTCCGCGTGGACGGCGGCTCCGCCGAGGCGGAACTCCTGAGCGGTGAGCGACCCGTGCTCGAGAACCACGACGACATCGTCCAATTCATAGCGCTTGGCGAGTTGCTCCAACACCGAATAGATGAAACCGATCCCCAATTCGTTCGTCGCCAATTCGTCGATCATGGTCTGGAACAACCACGGCTCGTAATTCGCGTCCAGGGGAGATTGGGGCACCTCGGCGAGGCTCAAGTCGTTATTCAGCATTAGCCGTGGACCACGTGATTGGTGAGGCTCTGCTGGCTGCGAAGCGACTCGATGGGAATCGAACCAGCGCGCAGAATCCGCTCCAAGTCCTTGGCCGGCACCGGCCGCGAAATCAGGTAGCCCTGACCGCGCTGGCATCCCAGGTCCACCAACTTGTCGGCGATTTCCTTGGTCTCGATGCCCTCGGCAACTACTTTGAGGCTCAAGGCGCTACCCAGTCGAATAATGGAATCGACGATCGCGCGGTCGTAGATGTCGTGAGTAATGCCCTGGACGAAGCTGAGGTCGAGCTTCAGGACGTTCACCGGGAGGTTCTTGAGCTCGGTCATCGACGCGAATCCGGTACCGAAATCGTCGAGGGCGACTTCCACGCCGAGCGACTGGAAGCCGAGCAGGATCTTGACGGTCTTTTCGGGCTTGTCGAGGACGGTGTACTCGGTGATNNACGATGTCGTCCATCAGGAATTCGGCGGGCGACATATTGATGCGTAAGACGAAGTCGCTCTGCGGGTAGATCTGGCACCACGTGGCCATGGTGCGGCACGCCTCGGCGAAGACCCATCGACCAATGTTGACGATGAGACCGGTCTCTTCGGCCACCGTAATGAACTCCACCGCGGGAATCATGCCACGCACCGGGTGCTGCCAGCGCACCAGGGCCTCCAGCGCCAACAGTCGACCCGTGCGCAGGTCGACCTCGGGCTGGAAATGAAGGCGCAGACCGCCCTCTTCGATGGCGTCACGCAGGTTGAGTTCGAGCTCGCTGCGCTCGGTGGCGACCGTTCGAAGCTCCGCGTCGAAGACCACGGCCTGATTGCGTCCGCGGCTCTTGGCGCTGTACAGCGCGACGTCGGCCCACCCGAGCATCTCGACGGCGTCGGGTTTTTCGTCGGGGGCCAAGGCAATACCGATGCTCGCAGTGTGACTGAACATCTGACCGTGAATATCGACCGGCTCCGAGATCACTTCGAGCAAACGGAACGACGTGGCAAGAATTTCCATCTCGCTGGTGATCTGGTCCACGAGGAACACGAACTCGTCGCCGCCGAGTCGCGCGGCGAAGTCATTGGCGCGAATGCTCGTGCGCAGGCGGTCGGCGATGGTAACGAGTAATCGGTCACCACTGGCGTGACCCAGGAAATCGTTCATGACCTTGAAACGGTCGAGGTCAATGATCATCACCGCAGTGTCGCGACCCGATTCGAGGCGATGGACCAGTTCTTGGATCAGTGCACGGCGATTGGGCAGACCCGTCAAGTCGTCGTGATTGGCGTTGAAGATTGTCTGCTCTTCGGCGTCGATACGCGCTTGGAGTTGCACCAGTAGCGACGCGACGGCTTGGAGGGCGTTGATCTCGGCTTGGACCCAATGGTGCTTCGTGAAGTCCAAGAAGGCCAGAATGCCCCAAGTCTTGCCGTGCATGAGGAGGGGAACGGCGGCGCCGTAGACGTCGTCAACGCCGGTCGAGGCGTCAATGCGTGCGAGGTACTCCTCGGGGTCGTCAACGCCGGGCAAGTAGGGACCGCGCAGATCGCGCATGGCCGCAAAAATCGGGTCCGAGTCGAAAGGAACTTCGCCCAGTGGATCGGGGTCGGGAACGTTCTCTCGAATGGGCCACTCCGACTCCATGATGGAGAGTCCACGCACGTGGTCGTTGCGACGAATAAACGCGACGTCGGTCTGGAGGAACTGACACAGCTCCGCCGTGGTCCAGTCCAAGACCTCTTGTCGATTGTTCGACGAGGCCGACATCAGGCGTTCGGCCACCTTGGACACCAATTCATCGAGGCGCTGCTGGTGCAGCAGTTTGCTCTCACGAATGAACTGGGCCGCCACGTGGCTGAGCAGGCCACCGAAACCCCGGCCTAACGAGCGTTCCCTGGTGGACCAGACTCGTCCTTCGCGCGCCACGATGAGCGCTCCCACGATGACGCCCTCTCGGGCCGAAATCGGGTTAATCAAGATTCCCCATTCGACTCCGTCGATGACGGCCGAGAGATCGTCGTGGTTTTCAGGGGCAGCCAACGTCTCTTTCACAAGCTCGCTGATGCGCTCAAAGGTCTCGTGCGCGCCGGCACTAATGAGTGGTTCCATCTCCAGGCCCTCGAAAGGTTCGCTGCTCGTGGTGATAATCGCCACGATTTGAGTGCCCGGAATCACTTCGAGCAGTGTTTCAACAACCAGCCGTGTCTCTTCGCCTGATTTCATGAACTCACCACCTCAAAGGTGCGCGACCATTCCTGGCCAACACGCGCTCGCTGCCCGACGTTTTGTGACTCACAAATGTCGGTACTCATCCCTAGATACTAGAACCCGACCTAAGGACTGGTCACATAAACATTTGCCCAATTTCCTAAGAAATACTTCAGTTTCCGTAGGCCTGGAGGCCGGTTTCAACGTCCGAAGTATCAAATCTTCGACTCAGCGAATGATCGAGTGGCAAACGGATGCTGTGCACTGAAGGAGCGTCCGCATGGAAAACGCGGAACACCATGCCCAACGCTTCGGTGTCCGCAATGTCAAACACCTCACGGAAACGCTCCGAGTGTTCGGACAATTCGTTCAGTCGTCGCTCGCCGCCGAGTTCCACCATCTCATCTTCGCTGGTGGCGAACAGGTAGAGAGGCGATACGGGCTGCATCGCGAGACCGAGGCGCTCGCCGATCAGCCAGAGTCGCTCCATTGCCGCGCCCGCGCGCACGTACCAATGTGGCTCCGCTCGCGGGACGGTCACGACCATGAGGCCCGAACTCGAATTAACCGCCGCCTGAGTGCGCAGTCCCAGAACGCGACCGGCCCGCCACTCTCGCAGGTTGTCCATGACGTCGGAACGCCCGAGTAGCTGCATCATGCCGAGCGAACCCGGGTCCATTTCTAGCGTGCGTACGTCGAGTCCCTCTTCGAGCGAATCACGGCCGGGCCAGCGCATTTCGCCCATCATCTCACTGTGAATCTCGGGGATGAGAAAACGCATGCGGTCCGCATCGGCGAGCATGGCGCCCAGCTTGATGATCCGCTCGCGGTCGGTGGCGACACGCAACAGCGCGCCCTCCTTCTCGACGGCGCGGGTCATCATCTCGAGCTGTGATGGGTCAATCGGACTGGGCTGGCCCATCCGACGATTCGACGCACGGCTCAGTAGATAGGGCTCGAGCAGTTCGATCTCGGGGTCCATCCCTTCGCCCAGGTGCAACGTGGCAACGTGCAGGGACGACTTCAACTCGGGGAAGAGCTGCACCTGGCCCACCATGTGCAAGGCGGCTGCGGCGACCCGGGCATTGAAAAGTGCCGCTCCAATGGAGAGGTAACCCGCGCGGTGACGAACGTCCATCTTCGACGTGCGCTCGGGCACCAGGTAGAAGCGAATCTCAGTGTCGTCGGCCTCGAAGCGCCAGGGCTGCACATTACCACCCGACGGGGCACGACGTGCCGCATCCACGATGCGATCGATTGGATCGAGGCTCATCGTCGGCGGGTCAAAGGGTGGCGGCGTCCGCAGATCCTGCGCCAAGGAATTGTCCACCGTCACCGGTGCGATCTGGGAGAGTACTTCTTCGACGTCGAAACGCACGCGACCCGAGGGCAGTTCGCCACCCAGACCGAAGCGTCGCACCGCCGCGGCGACCGTGGCGGCGCCGAGCGTGACTTCGCTCGCGAGTTGCGGCCAACCACTCACCGTGTGACCCAACTCCAACGCCGACGCGGCGGCGCGCGCCGATACGTCAGCGGCACCCAGTATCCGCAGGACGAAGGGGCCCTTTTGTTCCGTCGTCAATCCGGCGAGCTTCTCGTAGCTCATTTCGCCGAGTAGTCCGTGGAAGATCGGGCGGTGCGGTTCCAAGTCGAAACGTTCGACGTCGAGGACGCCGCGGTCACTCGTCTCCATGATCACGGGAATGGCGCGTTCGCGCGCCGCTTCGCGGACGAGGAACTTGATATCGAGCGAGTCACACTCCTCGATGACGAGGTCGAGCCCATCGATGAAACGCGGCAGGTTCTCGGGCGTGATGCCTTCGCTATAGGTAATGACCGAGAGATAGGGATCAATCTCGGCAACCCGTCGCGCCAGCACCACTGCCTTGTTGACGCCCAGATCCATCACTCCCGCGGGAATGCGGTTCAGATTGGTCAGTTCGATCTCGTCGAAGTCCGCGAGCCGCAACTCGCCCACGATGCCCTCCATCGCTAGTACGTGCGCAATGGAGTGCCCCGCGCTCGCGCCAATAACGCCGATGCGAAGCGCTCGCAGTTGTGACTGCTCCTTCTTGGTCAGCTTATTGCGGTTGCGATTGAGCCGTAGGAAATCAAAGCTGCGCGGGCCCAACAACCGCACGACGGCCCGGCGCCACGGGTAGTAGACCCATCGCTGCCCGTCACCAGCGACATCCGAGGGCTTCAGTCCCACCAAGGCATCGAGCTGAGATCGCTGCTCTTCGAACTGGTCCAAGATCTGCAGCGACGAGTCCTCTCGTAGGACGCGCAAGACCTCGCGTTGCCCTCGCGCCGTCACGTCCAGCACGAGCGGTTTCCACGCGTGGTACTGCGCGGTGTCCGCGGCCACGGCGCCGGCGGAAGCGACGGGTCCGCGAGAGAGCTGCTCGGCCTCGCGGCGCAGCGCCACTTGATTCTCGGGACTCGAGAGTTCGTAGGACAGGTTGCGCCGATACGAGACCGCCACGGTGCGGTAGCGCTCGTCGGGGAAGGCCACCGACGTCGTGCCAATACGAATGGCGCCGGTCACTTCGCCCACGGGCAACATGCGGTCAGACACCGCGGCAATCGCGAATTCGGCCCCGAGCCAGTTCAAGGCGTGCACCACGCAGCGCGAGAACACCACGAGCAGACGGTGTCCGATGGCCGCTTCGCCTTCGGACCAGGCGCCCTTGAATTCAATGGCGCCCAGGCGCGTTTCCTTGTCGAGGATCGCTCCGATCTCTTCGATCTCGGTCGAGGCGGCCATTTCACTCATGATGGCGGCGTGGTGACGGCTCTCCAAGGGGCCGTGCACCCGCACGCCGCCGACGACGCGATTCGCGGTGTCGTAGGCCAGGAAGAAGAGGGAGATGCCGTTGCCGGCTTCGAGGTCCTTGCGGTGAAGCGTGTCCTCGAAACCGTGGCTGCGGTACTTTCCCTCGGCGCCGTCGAGGTACATCTTCCACAGGTCCGGACGTTCGGCGGGATGATGTCCCTCGAAGCGAATTCCCGACTCCAGGTCCACGAAACTCGAACCGTATCGGTATCGCCGATTGATTGAATGTGCCACGCTGAATTCTCCACTTCACGGTTGAGTCGGAGCGGCTCGAATAACGTCCGTGTAATTACAACCCAGCATAATGACGTCACCGCAAAAATTGGTGGAGCCACCAGGTTTTCGGTCACCTTCTCCTGAGAAGCATCTCATTAGGGTTGTGAGGTGCCTCGCGTCAACCACCCGTTCGGTCCGTCGTGACCCTCCTCATCATCTACTGCTCGTTGTTGGGACTCGTCGTCGGATCGTTCCTCAACGTCGTGATTTACCGTGTTCCGCTCAATCTCTCCATTGTTCGACCTCGTTCGGCATGCCCGAATTGCCACCACCCCATCAAGGAACGCGACAACATTCCCGTCGTGTCGTGGATCCTGCTGCACGGGCGCTGTCGCAACTGCCACTCCCCCATTTCAGTGCGCTATCCCCTCGTTGAGTTCTCCACAGGTGTTCTATTTGCAATGACGACGTGGCGGCTGGGCACGCACCTCGACCTGGTTGCGTACTTGGTTCTCGACGCCGCTCTCATCGCGCTGGCCTTGATCGACCTCGAAAAACTGTTGCTCCCGCGCTCCATCGTCTATCCCACTCTCGCGGGTGTGGGCGCCTGGCTACTTGTGAGCGCGGCTTACTACGGACAGTGGCATCGCTTCCTCGTCGCGGTTTTGTGTGCAGCCGGGTGGTTCGCCGTCTTCTTCGTCCTTAATTTCTTTAGCCCGCGATCGCTGGGTTTTGGCGACGTGCGGCTCTCAGCCGTGCTGGGACTCGCCCTCGGCTGGCTCGGGCTGGGCGTCGTCCTCATTGGTTTCTTCGTGTCGAACCTAGTGGGCGCGGTGGTCGGACTCACCCTCATTGGTCTCAAGAAAAGGGAGCGCGACGAGCCCGTTCCCTACGGTGTCTACTTGGCCTTCGGAACAATTTTGGCGGTCCTCGTGGGTCCCGCACTACTGGCGCATTGGCACTACTGGCCCCACGCGCACTAGTCACATCACGTATTCCATTCGCAGGCCCTCGGAGTCCCATTCGGGCTCGAAGGGCAGACGCCGCGCGGTGTGGGTGAAGGCACGGCGAGCCGACCAGACCAATACCGCCGCGTCAAGGAGGTGGTACGGCTTCACCCGGTCGATCTCGGTATTGAGGACACGTTCGATGCCATTGAGTTTCGACAACAGCAAGGTCCGACGTTCCTCGCGCCCGATTTCACGGAACTTCTGAAATCTCATGGGGACCCCGCCGTTGAGCTGGAAGAAGCTCAGCTCCGGCTTGCCCTCGTAGACCTGGCGTTGCCGGTACGGCGACATCTCGGAAGCCACGTCGCGATAGCGAGGCATCAATACTTGGGTGACCGCGTCGAGGCCGTCGATGGACATGTCCTTATTTTCAAAGACCCGACGACCCGGAACGGCGGTGATGACGTTGCCGCGATCGCCGAGAAGTTCACGAGCCTCGCGGTCACAAGTGCGAAATCCCAAGTCGACGCCCAATGGATAGCCAATAGGAGCATTGATCACGATGGCGTCGAAGGTGGGGCGCTCGTCGAGCACGAGGCTGAACGTAGAAACGAGGCGCGGAGCCTCAGCGGAGAACGTGGCGCCGGAAACCTTGGCGCTGGCGACCAGCCACTGGCCCGCACTGGGTGTGACGCCCGCCACCAACCTGTAGGGCAGTGCGGGCCCCCGACGGGTAATCACCGTGTCAGCAGCCCTTTTGCCCTCATCTCGAGAGATTCTATGGCACGCGCCAATTCCTTGGGGTGGGCACTCGCGGCCAGTGCGTCCTCGTAGGTCACGATGCCATTGACGATGAGTTCAGCCAAGCTGTTCTCGAGCATCTGCATGCCCTCTTTGGTGTTGGTGAACATGATGTTACCCAACTGGTTCGAGCGACCTTCGCGAATCAGGTTGCGAACGGGAGACGTCGCGATGAGCACCTCAAAGGCAGCCACCAGACCGCCGCCAATTTTTGGAATCAGACGCTGGGCGAAGATGGCGGTCAACGACGCCGCCAACTGCACCCGAGTCTGCTCCTGGCGCCAGGCGGGGAACACGTCGATGATGCGGTCGATGGCCTGCGCGGCGTCGTTGGTATGCAGCGTGCCAAAGACTAAGTGACCCGTTTCGGCCATGGTCAGGGCAATCTGAATCGAATCGATGTCGCGCATCTCGCCGATCAGCATGATGTCAGGGTCCTCGCGGAGAGCCGAACGAAGGGCGCGCTGGAAAGACGGACTGTCAAGTCCAATTTCACGCTGCGAGACCGCCGACATCTTGTGGTTGTGCACGTACTCGACGGGGTCTTCAATGGTCAAGATATGTGACTGGCGCGTTTCGTTGCAACGATCAATGATGGACGCCAACGTCGTTGACTTGCCGGAACCAGTGGGGCCCGTCACCAAGACGAATCCACGCGGCTGACGAGACACCATCTCGGCCGCGGCGGGCAAACCCAATTCTTCAAAGGTCGGAATTCGAGAGGGAATGACGCGAAGGGAGAGCGCCATCTGTCCTCTTTGGGTGAAGACGCTACCGCGGATTCTGGCCCGATCGTGCCACGAGAATGCGAAGTCCACGTCCTGCTCGACTTCGAAAATCTCACGCTGGCCTGCGGTTAACAGTGGCCACGCCACGTCGCGAATCTGCTGACCAATGAGGACTGGTGCACCATCAATCGGAAACAACTTGCCGTCGACTCGGATGCGAGGCGCAGAGTTGCCCGAAAGGAGCAGGTCAGAGCCACCCAGGTCCCACAGCGTCTGCAGCCAAGACTCCATCGATACCGTCTCAACAGTTCCCACGATAACTCCTCCTTGCCTCTGAAAAGAGTTGGGGTGTCCATCCTCTGTGGATGGACACCCCAACTTATCTCGTAAGGGTCCTCTACGCGAAGACCTCGTTCAAGATGAATTAGGTCAGCTCACCGTATTGGAATTGCAGGTTCCTGCGCCAGTCCACTTGGCCCAGCCGGTAGCAGTAGCAATTTGCGCGGGTGTCGAGGAAACAGCAGGCGACGTTATCACAGGAATGGTAGCTCCTGCTTTCGCTTCCCACAAGACTCCATTGGTGTCAATAATGAAAAGGTAGTGAGTAGTGTTGCTCGGGAAGGACACCAGGTAACTACCTGTCACCAAGCCGCTGGCGTCTGGGGTTCCACTCGAGTTCTGGGCGTTGAAGGCGGCGATAGCGGTCTCAACGGTGGCACCGTCAGCCTGGCACGCGGCAACGGCACTCTTGCCAGTTACGTTTCCAAGTGAGAAGACGACGACCGCGGCCAAAATACCGAGGACGACGATGACGATCAGGAGTTCAATCAAGGTGAAACCACCGTTGTTCTCCTGAGCAGCCTTCTTCTCCTGAAGCTTCTTCAGGGTTGAAATCATGCGGTTCTCATTTCTTAATATCTTTCCGACACGCGGAGACTCTGCGGGCGCAAGGTCATAAATAACGCTAATCAGGGCACATCACCTCCGCAACCCAAAACGCGCACAACTGCACTCCAGACTAAGAAAGTTCACAGGGAGTAAATTGCAGAAAGTCCAGGAAATAAAGGGCTCCAGCGCGTACACCTACTGAGTCTTAGGTTCCCTGAGGAGGTGGCCCACATCACGTTAGATCTTTTGTAGTAGTGATAGAAATTCAATTTCGAACCTCGATCAATAGCGTTCCAAGTGACCCATCTCATGAAATCAGACCGATTGGCCCAGCCAAGTGATGGTGTCCAATTTCAATGACGCGCACCCCCGCCGTCGAGCTCTTCGACCGCGGGGGTGCCCTAACTTAGAATGCCCATTCGTTGTGCGACTGAAGCCCGCACGTCAAGTGACCGTGAGCCATCTGCCCCATGGTGTTAACCGACCTCGGGGCGCCCCCGTTGCTCGGTACCCCGTGTCGAAGCCATCAACGCCACCAATGCCATTCTGGCCCCGAAGTCTTAGGACAGCAGCGGCGTCGGATGAAGTGAGCAACCATCAGAATGGTCGTACAAGCTTTTCATCGATTGTCGCGATTGCGTCTTTCGACCTTCTGGGCTCAGCAGCGTCGATGCCCTCCGCTCGCCAAAAAAGATTAGCTCTCTAGTTCGAGTGATTTCGCAGTTGGTTTCCGACGGGACGTCGCGGCCCACATTCGAGACCCATCATCTTCATCGAGATCGATACCAATGCAATCGGAAGAATGCGCCATTGCTCGTCATTCCCGTGAAGCCGCGAACCGACCGTGAGGAGGGCCTCACCCTGAAAGGTGTCGCCATTTGGTGTTCCGCAACTACCAGACGTGTACCGGGTAATTAGGAATTCGGCTGTGGTGGGCGTGACGGAACTGGCAAATCGTGTAGAGGTGGTGGCGACGGTCACCGACGCGCTGTCGGTGGATCTCCTCGACACGCTCAGGCGGGTGTTGCAATCCTTCGGCTCGCTGACTCACCGGTGAGGAGACCACCAACACTGATGATTTCGTAGTAGGTGGTGGACCCACTTCAATTGACAACGGGCACGCTGATCGTGGCCGTTATGCCCGACGTCGAAATTACCTGGGGGAGAAGATTGTGTTCAACGTCAGGGACCCTGCGGCGTCGGATTCCACCGTTTCCGTCTGACTTAACGATGCGCTGTAGCCCGACGCCAGAGCGTTCAACGCAAAATTCTGCGCGTTCGAAGCGCCACTGCGACTCACGGTGAACACGGCCGTCGCAAAGCTCGAGCCAGCGGGAATGGTCACCGATGTCGGACCGTAGGTGACACTCACATTGCCATTGGTGCAGTACGCCAGCGTCACGGGAGCGCGCTCCCCCGGACGATTGGCGTCCCCGCACTCGTTTGGCTCTGCACCACGAAGGAACCCGACGTCGTACCAGTACTCGAATTCGAGGTAGCAATATCCGGCGGCTGGCTCCGGATGACCAATTTTCGCCCGGGCGACACCGTGGTCGTCGTGGTGGACGTCGGTGGTTGTTGCAGTCATTGGTCTCGGGTGTCACTTGTCTCGCCCCGATGACATGGAATTTGCCAGCGAGCGTCTCACCCGGGCCTGACGGTTAGGGCGTCACCGTGGTGGTGGTCGACGGCGTCAATCCCGCGCTACTCACCGAGCCCCACGTCCACTGAACTATCGTCGCACCTTCTCCGCACGTGGAGACGCACGTCGACGTCAGCAGGTTGCTGTTGCCAGGAAGGTAGTCGTCGAAGGCGACCTTCGCGGTCAGCGAGGGAGTCAGTATGCACGCAGGGCCAAGCTTGTTGCTCGGACACGCGTCAAGAGTGACAATCCTTGTTTGAGAACTCGCTAAGTTCTGGGCCGTCCTGCAATAAACTGCAACGGAGTATCCATTGATTGTCTGGCTTGACTGCGAGCCACTGGCGGGCGCCCAGCACTCGCCCGGTCCCGGCGACGTTTGAGACATCAAAGGGTTATAGCGAATATTCTGAATTCCCAATTGGGCCACACTGCGCAAAGCGGAGTCGTACTGGGCTGCATTGTTGAACTTCGTGGTGTTGGTCAGGTCGCTGGTAACCCAGCTGGCCAACGCTACGACGATCAGCGAAATCGCCACGACGTAGAGCAGGGCCAGGACCAATGATGTTCCCGCATCGTTGCGACGACGCGACCCGGACTTCTTGATGTCTCGTTCGCCCACTGAACTAGCCGACAATCGGTTGCCCGCCCTTGCGCTCGTGAGTGGATGCAAGGACTTCCTCATCGGCGGCACTCCCGGAGTTTGGTCAAGTTGAGATTCCTCACGGCTTCACGTCGATTCCGATGGTGCCCCAGAATGCGGTCGCGCTCAGAGTTCCGGTGTTCGACGATGAGGCGAGGCCGTATCCCACGTTGGCGTCGAAGCGGTACGCTCCCACCGATCCGATAACTCCCGTGTCCACGAGTGAGGTGAAGCCGGCCGGCGACGTCGTGAAGGACGCCGTTCCGGTGGTGGCTGTCGTAGCGAGGGTGTTCGCGGCAAAGATCAACTCCGCGTCACCCGCGGTGAAGGTGGGCAGACTGTAGGAGGTCCCGCTCGACATGGCTTGAGCACTATTCGATGCACTCGCATTGGGCAAGGTTGCCGACGTATCCCCGGTGATCTCCACCACTTGGATCTGAATATTGGTTGCGCTCGCGCCTGCGTTGTTGCCCAGAGATTCCGTCACCGTTCCGTTGGTGGTCGCGCTCAGTTTGGCCGAGTACACGCATGTTCCGAAGTAGCCGCCACCGGTGTACCACACGGTAGGCGTCGACGTCACGACAACCGGACCGGTCAACGCCGTCCCTGCGGGGACCGAGCACGTTGGTGCACCCGTAGAGTTGGAGTAGAAGGAAATGAGGATTGCCAAACTGTCACCCGAGGTAGTTCCTGCCATTGTCAGCGGACTCGCCCCCTGGGATCCAATGAAGCCCAACACAGTCGTCGTCGCGGAAACCGGCGTGATGGTGAAGCCGGTGTCACCAACTGTCGTATCGCTGGCGGTGAACGTGTAGGGGCCCGCCGTGGTGAGAGCGACGTTCGAGAAGGTGGCCAGTCCGCCGACCGCCGCCACGGTCGTAGTGGATCCAACCTTGAAGGCCCCGCCAGTGGGTTTAGTGCCGATTGCGAGCTGGATGTTGTCCGTTGATCCGGTGCCCGTCGTCACCAGGTTGCCGTAGGTGTCCTCAACGCTAACGCTGAAACTCGTCAAGACATTGTTAACGCTTCCCGTCTTCGGCGGCAACGAGGTCGTGGTGAAGACGAGCTTTGAGCCGGTGGTGGAACTGATTACCGTCGCCGGCGTACTCACCGCGCTGGTGTAGGTGCCGTGCGTGGTGTCACCGGCGCTGAAGGTGTAGCTGCCGACAGTGTTCAAGGTGGTGGCG